>CAYFRX010000415.1:0-2579 GCA_964345515.1 uncultured Rhodothermales bacterium | reverse complement strand
TACAGGGGGCAGAATCAGCAATCCGTGCAGAATGGGCGGGCGGGGCGTCGCTCATCGCGGTTCAACCGCTCGCGTCAGATGGGCATCGACACGCTGCGCGTCGAGAACATTCGGCGCGTGAGCGGGACGCCCAACGAAGGCGTCTGGGAGGGCCGCATCACCCTACCGATCGGGATGCAGCCCGGTGTGCGGGCGCTCCGCGTGCAGGTGACCGATCAGGACGACATCACCACGGTGCTGTCGACGAATCAGTTTCTCATCGTCCGCTCCGATCGCGCCGACCTCGCTCGGGCCGACACAGCCCGGAAAGCGCCGCGCGACACGCTCCGGTACTTCGGCTACGACATCTTCCGCTCCATTCCGGATGCGTTTCGTCCCGGAGCCATGGGCCCCATCGACGATGGCTATCTCGTCGGTCCGAACGACGAGTTGCGGCTCACTGCCTGGGGCGCCACGCAATTCCAATACGATTTGACCGTCGACCAAGAGGGACGCATCTTCATCCCGAATGTAGGGCAGTACACAGTGGCCGGGAAGCGACTCGACGCGCTCCGCCCTGAACTGCGCGAGTGGCTCTCGCAGAAATACGCGGGCCTCACGAGCGATCCGCCCACCATCTCGATGGACCTGACCGTGACGCGGGTCCGGCCCGTGCAGGTCTATGTACTGGGCGAGGTGCGTTATCCGGGCGGATACACCGTCAGCAGCGGTTCCACCGTGTTCAACGTGCTTTACAGCATGGGGGGGCCAATGCGCCGTGGGAGCCTGCGCAACATCCAGGTCATCCGCGATGGCGAGGTCGTGACGACGGTCGACCTGTACGACTACTTGATGCGCGGCTACAACCCGAATCCCGTGCGGTTGCAGAACGGTGACAACATCTACATTCCGCCGCGCAACAAGACGGTGGCGATCACCGGTCAGGTGCGGCGCCCAGCGTATTTCGAGATGAAGTCCGACGAGACGTTTCGTGACCTGCTCACCTACGCGGGCGACCTCAGGCCGGAGGCGTACACGGGCCGCGTGCACATCGAGCGTATCGTGCCGTTTGATGAACGAGAAAACCTTTCGGTGGCGCGTGAAGCGATTGACTTCGACCTGAACGAGGTGCGCGCCGGCGATCGAAACATCGCTCTGGCCGACGCCGACTTCATCACGGTGCCCTCAATTCTGGAGGAAGGCGACCGGGCGGGCGCGACGCGCTTGAACGCCGTCGAGGTGACGGGCGCCGTCTTCCAGCCGGGCCAGTACGAGATGGACGGTCAGCTGCGCACCGTGCGCGACCTCATCGAGGAAGCTGATGGCCTCCGGGGCGATGCCTACCGGCCGCAGGCTGAGCTCGTCCGCTTGCAGGAGGACCTCGACGAGGCGAGCCGGACCCTCGACCTGAACCAGGTGATGGACGATGATCCGCTCGCGAATGTCGTGCTTCGCCCGGGCGACAGCCTGCACGTGGCCTCCGTGCAGGATCTGAAGATCGAGCGCACCGTGCGCATTACTGGGCAGGTGCTCGATCCGGGCACGTATACGCACCGCGATAGCATGACGGTGGGCGACCTGCTCTTCAAGGGCGGCGGCCTTTCGGACGACGAGTACTTGAAGGACGTCTTCCTCGACCGCGCCGACCTCTACCGCGAGTCGGAAGACGGCCGCTCCGAGCGCGTCATTCCCTTCCATCTGGGCGAGGCGCTGAACGGCAACGGCTTCGCCAGCGAGATACTGCGTCCCGGCGATCAGATCCGCATCTACCCCGTCGACGTCGAGGTGCTGCGCGATCGGTTCGTTGAGGTCAGCGGTGCGGTCAAAAGTCCCGGCCGGTACGAGTTCCAGGACAACATGACGCTCAAGGATATCATCTTGCAGGCCGAAGGTTTTCAGGAGGGGGCCTTTCTCGAAGCGGTGGAGGTCACGCGGCGCCCTGAGGTGAATGGAGAGGAGGTCCGTGCGCGCACGCTGCAAGTCGGGCTGGCCCCGGGTGGCACGGCCGATCGGGTGAGCTTCGCCGTCGACGACACCGTACAGGCATTGCAAGCCGCGAGTCGCTTCCAACTCCAGCATCGCGATCGTATCTTTGTGCGCACCGATCCCAGCTTCCAGGAGCAGGAGACCATCACCGTGCGCGGGGAGGTCCGCTTCCCCGGCGAGTACACGCTCCTCCGCGAAAACGAGACGCTCTTCGATGTCATCAACCGGGCCGGTGGCGTACGGGCGACGGGCTACCCAAAGGGTGGGCGTCTCTTCCGCGACTCCTCGCAGGTGATCGTGGAGATGGGCCAGGCCATCAGCGGCGAAGAAGGCAGCAACGTGATCCTGCAGCCCGGCGACGAGATCGTGATCCCACCCCAGCCGAACACGGTGGCCATCCGCGGCAATGTGGCTAACGAAGGGCTTCTCAAGTACCGGCCGGGCGAGCGGGTGGCCTACTACCTGGAGCGGGCCGGCGGTACGTTAGACCGGACGGAAGGCATCTTTCTCACGCAGGCCTCCGGAGCGACCTTCGAGGTCGACCGCGGCTGGTTCCGTCGCACGCCCAGGGTGGACGACGGCGCCATCACCCGCGTGACGCGCAAGCCGCTAGA
>CAYFRX010000414.1:0-2582 GCA_964345515.1 uncultured Rhodothermales bacterium | reverse complement strand
GCCTTTACGAGCACGTACGAGTGGACAAGCTTCTACGGACAGCCCCACGTTAACTTCCCGCCGCTCTTCGGCCATCAGTACTCGCACGTCTGGATCGACTTTCGCGGCATCCAGGACGCGTACACGCGCGAGAAGGGCATCGACTACTTCGAGAACTCGCGTCGCGCTGCCCTCGCCCAGCAGGCCTACGCGGTCGACAACCCCAATGACTTCGCGGGCTACGGCGAGCGCACATGGGGACTGACGGCCAGCGACGGCCCCGGCAACACGACGGTCACCATCGATGGGCAGGAGCGGCAGTTCCGGGGCTACTGGGCCCGAGGCGCCGCCAACGGCGACATCCGTGACGACGGCACCATCGCCCCGACGGCCGTAGGCGGATCGGTGCCCTTCCTGCCGGAGGAGACTATCCCCACACTCATGTCGATGCGCGAGCGGTTTCGCACGAACGTGTTTGGCCAGTACGGCTTCTTCGACGCCTTCAACCAGACGTACACGCTGCAGGAGCTCCCGCCAGATGGCGGCAAGACGACGCCGCAGGGCTGGTTCGACAACGAGTACCTCGGCATCGACCAGGGGCCCATCCTCGCGATGATTGAAAATCACCGAACCGGGCTCGTCTGGGATCTGATGCGGGAGAGCCCGCCCATCGTGCGGGGGCTGTGCCGCGCCGGCTTCACCGGCGGATGGATCGACGGCCGCTGCCCAGAGGATTGACGACCTTCGGTTGCTGGTTGCCGATCTGCAATGGAGGGGGCCAGCGCATCCCCCTTCATGATTCGCTACTCGCTACTCAAAACTCGACCTTCGTCTCCGTACCCCTCGTGATGACTATGGCCTCCCTATGGATCTCGCCCCTTCGCATGGCCTGCCTTGCTCTTGCCCTTGTGCTGAGCGTCCAGCAGGCTAACGCCCAGCACACGGACCCGCCGCGCAATATCGTCTTCATCCTGAGCGACGATCATCGCTACGACTTCATGGGCTTCCACGAGGACGCCCCCGACTTCCTGGACACCCCGGCGATGGACCGGATGGCCCGTGAGGGCGCGCACCTGGCGAACGCATTCGTGACGACGTCACTGTGCTCGCCAAGCCGCGCCTCCATCCTGACGGGGCAGTACGCCCATCGCCACGGGGTGGTGGACAACAGCACGCGCGTGCCGGAGGGCACTCGGTATTTTCCCGAACAGCTGCAAGACGCTGGCTACCAGACCGCGTATGTCGGCAAGTGGCACATGGGGCGGGCGAGTGCCGAGCCGCGCCCCGGCTTCGACCACTGGGTGAGCTTCCGGGGGCAGGGCGTGTACTACGACCCCACGTTCAACGTGAACGGCGAGACGGTCGAACGGGAGGGGTACATGACCGACCTGCTGACGGACTATGCGCTCGACTGGCTGGCCGAGGACCGCGCGCCCAATCAACCCTTCTTCCTCTATCTCTCCCACAAGGCCGTGCACGCCGAGTTCGAACCCGCCGAGCGGCATCGGGGCCAGTACGCGGACGTCACGCCGGCCTATCCGCCGTCCATGGCCAACGTCACATCCAACTATCGCACCAAGCCGGACTGGGTGCGCGAGCAGCGTTTCAGCTGGCATGGCGTGGAGCACATGTACCACGGCCAACTGGCGTTCGACGGCTTCTACCGCCGCTACGCGGAGACGCTGCTGGGCCTCGACGAAAGCATCGGCCGGGTGCTGGAGTATCTGGAGCAAGAAGGGCTGGCCGAGAACACGCTCGTCGTGTACATGGGCGACAACGGCTTTCTGCTCGGTGAGCACGGACTCATCGACAAGCGCAATGCCTACGAGGAGTCGATCCGCGTGCCCATGCTGGCCTGGGGCCCGGGCTCCATCGAGCCGGGGACGACCGTCGCGACGCAGGTGCGCAACATCGACGTCGCCCCAACCCTCCTCGACCTCGCGGGCGCCTCGATGCCGAACGGCCACGTCGTCGACGGGCGCTCGTTCCGGCCCGCGCTCCAGGGCGAGCCCATGGACGACGACGGCACCTTTCTCTACGAGTACTACTGGGAGTACGCGTTCCCGCACACGCCCACCGTCTTTGCGCTCCGGGGCGACCGGTACAAATACATCTACTACCACGGCATCTGGGACCTCAACGGGTTCTACGATCTTCAAGAGGACCCGAACGAGCGGCACAATTTAATCGATGTGCCGGCGTATCAGGACGAGATCCGGCAGATGCGCAACCAGCTGTGGCAGCGCCTGCAAGCCACCGGTGGCATGCAAATTCCCCTTCGTCCGTCTGGCAGTTTCCAAGCCGGTGAACGTCTGCTGGATGGCAACGAAGAATGACCCCCTCCGCACGGCCTCTTGCTTCACACCGACCCGTTTCCATGCGACCCTCTTCATTTCTGCTTCGCGCGTTCCGCCTCGCCGCACTCCTCCTCGCACTCAGTTGGATCACGGCGCCGGCCTCGCGTGCGCAGGTGGCCCTCAATCTGGCGAATCGCGTCGACAACCGGGAGGCGTTCATCGACTCACTCCTCGCGCGGATGACGCTGCAGGAGAAGCTGGGGCAGCTCGCCCAGTATCCGGGCCGCTGGAGCGACACGGGCCCGC
>CAYFRX010000413.1:0-2597 GCA_964345515.1 uncultured Rhodothermales bacterium | reverse complement strand
AATGCCTCCGCATAGGCCTCGTCAGTGTCGAGGATGACTTCATTGTCTGGATCAAGGCGCCAATACGGTTGGGTGTGGACGGCGTCCTCGTCCACCGTCATCCATTGAGCCGGCGGAAGCCGATAGATGGCGCGATAAAACGTTTGCTCCACGTCTTCCGCCAAGTACCCCAGCTTGTCGGCAATTCGGACTTCGTTGATCGACCGCGGCACGTCGGACAACGCAAAGAGCGCTTTGATCTCCGATCCAAAGCAAAAAAGACGGGGGCCTGCATAGTAGTACAACGGTCGGACTCCGAAGTGATCGCGCGCGCAGAAGAGGCGACGCTCGCGGGCGTCCCAAATCGCGAAGGCGAACGCACCCAGCAGATACTTCGGGCAGTCCGTCCCCCACTGTTCGTACGCCGCGAGGATGAACTCGGCGTCGGTAGTCGCGCAGTCCGCCGAGCGCGCCGGGCGGAGCGCACGGACGAGTGCGTCGCGATTATCAAGGCGGGCGTCCGCTGTAAGAACAAGGTCGCCGCTGCGATGAACGAGCGGCTGCGTCTCATGGAGCGACTCGGGCGTCGTGTGGAGCGCAGCATGCCCCATTCCCACGGAGCCGGTGTTCCACGTGCTCAGGCCATCCGGCCCGCGGTGCCTCATGGTATCCACCATGCCCCGAGGGGTACTGGGCTCTACCGGGCGGCCGTCCAAAAAGTACACGCCGGCGATTCCACTCATGTGACCGCGGCATCATGTGATGGAGAGAAGGCGCAGCCAACGACCAAAACGACCTCAAGCGGTACGCTGATCGGTTGCGTGAATCAGACCATGCGCTTGCATCTCCTCGAGAAAGGTCAAGACGTCCTGGCGCAACCGGTCGCTGGAAACATCATACCCTGCACGCAACCGGTCGATGACCTCAGAAACCGGGATAGGCTCTTCCGCCAGGGTGAAAACTTGCGTTCCCACCGCGTTGAGGCCATAATACTGACCGGTCTCTATATCGAGAACGACGGTTTCACCATCTAGGTCGGTCATGGCAAGGTCGTCATCTCGAATGATGACGGTATGCTGCGTAATCGTACTCATAGGGGGAATGGAAGCTGGTGCTCCGAAGTGCACGTACGGATCTTATTGATTTAAGAATCTGAGACCTCAACAGGGCGTACCGGGGGCGCACTGCCGTTCTGTTGAGACGGTTCGTCGGGGCGCCCCTCGCTGAGGGGACGTTGCGCGGGCGAACCGGACGTGCGGGGACGGGACCGGAGAATGTAGGGCAGCATTGCACGCACGGGTACGTGGTCGTCGAAGTAGCCGAGCCAGACGATCCACGCTATGGCCACGAGGGCCGTACCCCCGCACACGGCATACGACCATAGCGGGGGGACCGTTGCCATGATAATGGACGCCACGGCGAACCATGTCGCGGCGAGGTACATCCCGCCCACAGCATCCGGCTCGGGCCAGTTCCGCAAGAGGCGGTGATGGATGTGATCCTTGTCTGGGACAAAGATAGACGTGTGATTCAGTATGCGGCGCACGATCGCCGTGACGGCGTCGAGGATCGGGAGCCCGAGCACGACCACGGGAATCAGCACGTTGACCACCGGGTGGCCGTTCAGCGGCGCGACGAGCGGAAACACGGCGGCGAGGTATCCGAGCAACAAGCTTCCCGAGTCGCCCATAAAGATCGAGGCCGGATGGACGTTATGTCGGAGGAAGCCGGCCAGTGCCCCGCACGTGGCAACAGCCGTCAGCAGCATTCCCCACTCGCCACGCAGCCCAAAGCTGACACCCAGCGCGCCCACGCCGATGAGGACGACGCCACCCGCCAACCCATCGAGCCCATCGATGAAGTTGATCGCGTTCATGACCCCCACGACCCACCCCATCGTGATCGGGACCGTCAGCAGCGTCGCGTGGTACGGATCGATGTGGAAGGGCACGAGCGCGTTCACGTCCACGCCGTAGCCAGAGTGGAGCAACGCGTATGCTACGGCGGCCTGGATGAAGAACTTCTTCTTGAAACTGGCCCCCCTCACGTCATCGACAAACCCCGTAATGAGCATGACGAGAGCACCCGCCCAGAAGACCCACGTCGGCAGCATGAGGGTCACCCCGGCCCAATCCGCCACGATGAGAAGGACTACGATCCCCACCGCCAGCCCTCCTGCTATCCCGAGCCCCCCAGCGGTGGGCATCGCGTGCCGATGAATTTTGCGCTCACTGTGCGGCTCGTCCAGCCAGCCGTTCTGAAGAGCACTCCGTTGGAGCCACTTCGTGATGAAATAGGAGCCAGCACCAGCGGTGAGAAATGTCGCAGCACCGATGAACAGATATAGCATCGCGCCCGAGAGGAACGAAAGACGTAGGAGAAGCGGACTGGGGGCAGCACAATGAGGTGTGGCGATCTACTGCACGCTGTGCAATGTAAGAGGGAGTGGATTGCGAATCCAGCCTTAATCTCCCTGTGCAGAACTTTCTTTACAATCAGGAAGCAAGAGCGACAAGCATGCTACGCCCCATCGGCGTTTGGCTCACGGACCTCTAACAGGGTAATCCGTGACGCCGCCCATCAAGACGAATGCGCATACTGCGCCTCCCGGATCACTT
>CAYFRX010000412.1:0-2604 GCA_964345515.1 uncultured Rhodothermales bacterium | reverse complement strand
CTTATACCGTCGGGGCCACCGATCCCTGCGGCACGCGCTCGGCGCTGTACCAGCCGGTCACGCTGCCCCACACGATGACGTTGAAGATGAAGGGCATGACCAGCTTCGGAATCTGAAAGCCGAAGAAGGCCGGCTGGCCGAGCATGACAGGGGCCACGATAATCCATAGCCAGAGGGCGGGCACCAATCCAAACAGCATCCCCTTCACGAGCGTCGGCTGCTTGATCAGCGCCGTGAAGAGCGCCCCCCAGGCTGCGCCGCTCAGCACGAAGAGCACGCCGCCTACCAACTCGGCCACAGCGAGACTCGACGGGCCGAACACGCTCTGATACGTGCCGACGAACATGGGCGTGGCGCCCATGGCAACCTGCATGATGAGCATGATGACGGTGATGGCGAGCGAGCCCAAGGCGCCCGCGACGAATCCAACACGCAGTCGTTCTTTCATAGCCATCCAGTGTTTTTCTCCAAAAGAGACTCATCCCTCCGTGGGATGCACTAGCGCATTGTTACAGCGTGCCCGCGTGGTTTTTTTGGTCTTGACGAGCGCGTCGGTTCATTGCGGCATGATGGTGACACGGATGATCTCGTTCGCGGGCGGGTACGTGAAGCCATCGTTTTGGCCCTGCGCCTCGGTGATCGTGCCACCTTCATCCGAGCCGGTGTCGGGCGCGGAACGGATAATCTGATTGAGGCCCACGCCCGGCTCCTCGTCGACCTCGGTGCCCGCATCACAGAGGGCCACGTCGCCCGTCACGTCGCCACTGATGGGCATGTCGTTGCTGTCGTAGAGGACGACACCTCCGCGGGCGCTACGCAGCCTCGACGGTCACGCGTTCGATGGCATCCCCCTGCTCGATGGCGTCCACCACGTCCTGCCCGTCAGTGACGTTGCCGAAGACGGTGTGCTTGCCGTCGAGATGCGGCTGCGGCGCATGCGTGATGAAGAACTGACTGCCGTTCGTGTTGGGCCCGGCGTTGGCCATCGAGACGACGCCGGGCGCGTCGTGCGCGAGCGGGTTGTCGTCGAGCTCGTCGTTGAACTGATAGCCCGGCCCGCCGCGCCCGGTCCCCGTGGGATCGCCGCCCTGGATCATAAAGCCATCGATCACGCGGTGGAAGGTCACGCCGTCGTAGAAGCCTTCCTCAGCAAGAAACACGAAGTTGTTGACCGTCTGGGGCGCGTGTTCGGGGTAGAGTTCGAGTTCGATCGCGCCCTTCTCGGTGTCGAGCGTCACGTGGTAGTGCGTGTCCGTGTCGATCTGCATGTCGGGCGGGCTGTTCCACTGCTGGGCCATAATGACTTCTCTTTGAATGACTAAGACGTGTGGCGCGTGGTGGTGGACTTCCTGCTTACTGCTCAAGGCGGCGCCCGGTCCGAGCGCGCTGGATGCCGCCCCGCAGTCTCGCGCGATCAGAAGTGAACGACCGGCGGGCCCATCCACTGCTGGAGCCCCCCGGCAAGCCGAGTGAGGTGCGGCCCGGGTCGGTAGTGGATCCCAAACAGGCGCAGCGAGACAAACTCGATGATGATTCCGGCGGCCGCCTGCGAATCGATCCACGCGAAGTCGGCGACGATCGGCCCCCGCTTGAACCGGCCACGCAGCCACACCGGATAGCCTCGCTCGGTCATCCGTTGCCCCCACGCGTCCACGTCGTGCACCCAGAAGCCGAGGTGATGAACCACAATCCGCCCGCGTGCATCTCGGAACCGCCGGTAGAGATCGCGCCGACTGCCGGGCTCCACACATTCCAGCTGAACGCCGCGGTGAAACGTGAACCCTGCCCGGATGGGCGCACGCGAGTTCGTGTCCCTCACCTTCCAGAAGGCCGGCCGTCCTTCAGCGACCACGAACGGCCCAATATCGCGGCGTGCGAGCGTCCGAGTCGCCGCCTGCACCGCCGGGGCAACGAGTCCCAGCTGGTAAGGGGGTGGCAAACCGTGTGCCTTCCGAAAGTCCCGTCCGAGCGCATCGACGGCTCGGCCAAAGTGAGGGGCCTCAAGCACGTCGTCCAGCAGAATTACAGCGTGTCCTCTCTCCGGCATGCCCGGTGCCCCATGATTGCGCGCAGTCTGTCACCGATCGGCCTGTGGCCGCGCCGGTTCCCTTCCCACGTTCGGCGTCTGGCCTTTGACCCATTCGGTGGTGCCGTCGGCGTAGTGCTCTTGCTTCCAGATGGGGACCTGCACCTTCAGCGTGTCGATGAGCCAGCGGCACGCCGCGAACGCCGCCGCGCGGTGGGCACACGCCACGCCGATGATCACGCTCGCCTCCGGCGGCGGCACCTCGCCCAGCCGGTGCCCCACGGCCACCCGCAACACGGGCCAGCGCTCGGCGGCTTCGTCGGCGAGGGCGCGCATCGTCTTAGCCGCCATCGGGGCGTAGGCGTCGTAGGCGAGGCGCACGGTCTCGCGCCCGTCGGTCCAGCGCCGCGTCGTGCCCACAAACAGGGTGAGCCCGCCGGCGGCCTCGGTGCGGAGGAAGGCATCGACCGCCGCCGTATCCAGCGGCGCCTCCGTGAGATGAATCCAGGTCGTCTGGGTTTTTTCGCTGATGGGGAGACTGTCCGTCTTCATCGCATCGAGGGGATTCAAATGGACTA
>CAYFRX010000411.1:0-2619 GCA_964345515.1 uncultured Rhodothermales bacterium | reverse complement strand
CCTCTCGTGCAATTGGCACAAAGTAGGACTTGTTGTCCCACTCGCGCTGATCCACGTCAAACACCTGGCAGCGATAATTATAGCGATGGGTGGCGAGCAGCTCCCCATCGGGATCGAGATTGCCGTGGATCCGGATACCCTGTGCGTTTTCGTGCACATCCAGAGCGATCATCCAGCGGCGCGCGTCGAAGTATCGGAACTCCTCAAAGGCCAGCTCGATGCGACGCTCCCGGCGAATGCGGTCCATCAGGGTGCGCTCGGGCGTGAGATCGGACGCGGTGATCTCCGGCATGCCTGCGCGCGTTCGGACCTTGTTGAACTCAGTCAGCGCCGCGGGCGTGTTTCCGAGCTGGCCTTGGCCATAGCGGCCGTGGAGGGATCCGACGCGCGGGGTGCGCACGTGCACCCGTTCCATAGCCTCCTTCTTCCTTCAATGATTAGCATCCCCGCAAGGGCGCAACGAAGGAAAGTCCAGAGCACACCATCGACTATCACGAGGCGGAAGGCGCTGTCAGTTGCCGCGACGTGTCGTAATTAAGATCACACCGTTGCCGCCCCGTGACCCGTAGATGGACGTGGCGGCCGCATCCTTCAAGACGGTGATCGACTCCACATCATAGGGATTGACGGCATGTAGCACGCCGTCGGGCCCCGGATCCATGGGCGTCCCGTCAATCACATACAGGGGCTCGTTGCTTCCCAGGATGGAGCTGTTTCCCCGGATCCGCACCTGGATGCCGCCCGCGGTTCGGTTCACGACGACGCCTGCCGCATTGCCCTCCAATAGATCGGACAGGTCGCGGGGCGTGCGGCGCCGACTCACCTCCTCAGCGTCAATGGTGGACGTCGCGCTGGTCGAGTTTTCTCGCTTCTGCGTTCCGTACCCGATCTCGATCTCCTCCTCTCCGGCGGATTGCTCTGCCGTGTCACTGGTACGCGCCGACTGGGACGACGCACAACCAGCCCCGACGAGCGCGACACCGAGACCGAGGGTCACGGCAAGAAGCAAGGAGAATACAGGCGAATCGTGTTTCATGGGTATCACCGTCTGTGTGAAGAGCGCGGGCCGCGGGGTAGGCTATGAACCGTCGGGAGAAGAAACCAAAGACATTGGGGATGCGCTCGATAGCCATCCGGTTTCCTCCCGCGACAAGCCGCCCGTCGATGCTGCTTTCCCTTGCTCTGTTCCATGCAGGACGGCAGATCGGGTTCCTCGGTCGCGCTGATGCTTCCATCGCAGTCGCCTGCTGAGTTTGGATCTGAACGAGGAAGGGCGCCCGTTTCACCGCGCGATAGCGTCTCGAACAGAGCGGAATCGGAGCGTTCAACATCTTCGCTGCCTGAGCGCAGTCGCGCAGCGGCGGAGCGAGTTTCAAATATTTTAGCGCCGATGCAGCGCAGGGAGTCGATTTCTTCACCGCCCTGATGGTTGCCCCCGTTGGCTCAAGCGACAGCGAGGTGTCCACCACGTTTCCAGAGAAACGTTACACCCTTTCTAGGAGACTGTCTATGAAGATTTCCGTGGGCACCCCAAGAGTACTTCCCCATAGGACTACTCCGCTACGCTCCGGTCGCTCGCTGCGCTCAGGGCGCAGCCCAGGACTACTTCTTCGCTTTGCTCAGGGCGCTCCAACTTCGCCGATTTTGGCGTCTGGAGCCGGTTCTTCTCAGGAAGTAGTTCCACTATGTCCATCGAAGAGCCGGCCCCATCCACTCAAAACGGCTGCGTCTCGCCTTCACGTTAACTTCGCAGACAGTCTCTAACCTGAAACCACTCAAACGCCCTCCAGCCCAAGTTCGCGAGCGAGCGCTTCGTAGCGGTCCACGGTGTGATGCGCTCCGGCCTCATCGAGCGCACGGGCGGAAAACGACGAGCAGAAGCCCACCACCATGCATCCTGCTCGGCGAGCCGCCATGACGCCGTGCGTGGCGTCTTCGACCACGAGGCAGGCGGCCGGCTCGATCTCCAAGCGCTGGACGGCTTGTTGGTACGGTTCCGGATGCGGCTTGGCCTGTGTCACATCCCCCGCGGTCACGACCACCTGGAAGTACGGCGCCAGGTCAAACTGCTCGAAGGTCTGCTCCTGGTCGTGCCGCGCGGTCGAGGTGACCAGCGCCAGCGGCCACGTCCGTGCGCGGAGCGCTTCCATGAAGTCCAGCACCTGCGGCATCAACGTGAGTTCCTCCAACAGAGCCTCGTAGGCCGCGTGCTTGGCATCCAGGAATGCCTCTGGATCGACGTGCTCGGCCTGCCGGGTAAGATGCGCGGCGATCGCCTCATCCGTCTGTCCGCGGAATGCGTCGAAGACCTCGTCGGACACCTCGACGCCGAGCTTCGCCCCGGCAGCCAACGTGGCGCGCTCATGCAGCGGCTCCGAATCGATGATCACGCCGTCGAGGTCGAAAATCACGGCGCGCGGCGGGGCAGGAAGCGGCATGGCATTCAGGATCTTGTCGAAGGGAGTGCGGGATGGTCCTCTCCTAACGGGTGTCTCGTTCATCTGGTTTTTGTGGATGGATGGGATCTCTCCACCGCTGTCCGCTTTATGAAGATAGCATCATCATAATGAAGATCTATCGCCGGATGAACGTTCGCCTCAGGTATCTCTTCCCCTTCGT
>CAYFRX010000410.1:0-2636 GCA_964345515.1 uncultured Rhodothermales bacterium | reverse complement strand
GGTCGGCCTCCGCGAAGTCGTTGAAGGCGGCGAGAGTGAAGCCGAGCTGGCCGTAAAAGCTCTGGCCGATCCAGTTGAATTTCCCGTTCCGCCCGGCCAGCACGGTGTGATTGTCAGCCACCGAGATGCAGTGAATCGAACCCTCGTAGTCTACGATCTCGCGATGTTCGTGCTTGATGACGGGCGTGATGCCCCGGCCGCTCTCCGGCCGGTTGATCCCCACGCGATAGCAACCGCTGTCCTGGCCGATGATTTGGCCGTTGTAGCCTAGATGGTGAGCCAGCTGCACCGTTTGGTGAGCCAGCATGGGACTGACCGTGGAGTAGCGGTAAATGCGTTCCTGATTGCCATCCCCTTTATACATAGCGTCGAAGAGCGGCTGCACTTGTGCAGCGGGTTGTTCAAATACCCATGACGGAAGGTGCTTGTCTTGACTCTTGGCGCCACACTCAACCGCCAAAATTTGATGCAGCAGCCGGTTCGAGAGGGTAAAGCCATTGACGCCCTCACTGAACGAAAGACCCATACGATTGAGCAAAGACCGAATTTCGTCTCGGTGATGAGTCGTTTTGTTGTTCAAACCCACCACGTACGATCTGCCGCGCACCGTGTATCCATAGTCCTTGCGCTTCGATTTGTAGAGGTGTCCCTCGCTGATGAACCAGCCCATCAAGGCCATCCAGTCGTGGTAGGAAAAGCGGCGTGGAATCCACTGTGCCTGTCGGCGCAGTTCCTTGATCCGTCCTTTTGAATCCGTCTTGTACGGAATATCAAGGCGATCGCAGAGAGCCGCCAAGTCAATTGTTTCGGGAGCTGTGCCGTGTTGCAGTGCCGAACGGGGGGGCAGATGGTGCCGGCACTTCGTGTCGAATAAGTCTTCGGCCGTGGTCCACCGGTACCCCGTCTCGCGGTAGCCGTTGACGCGGTTGGTGAGAAGACGATGGTTGGGCGTGACGAGAAAGTCGACGAAGCGATTCCGGAGCCGGACCATCGGCCCCGTGTAGTTCGGCTGCTCGTAGGTTTCCGTCACGGGCTTGACCTCAGCCTGGAGGGTGTCGGGGTTGATCGAATAGACCAGGTCGCCCACCTCGATCTCTTGAATATTTTTCGCCCCCTCCAGCGTCATAACTTCGGTCTCGGGGTCGAAGCAGTTGATCAGGATCTTGTACGACGACTGCCGGGCGTCGAGCTCGCTGCGCACCTCCTCATCGGCGGCCTCGTTCATCTGCCGCTTCGTCTCCAGGCGCAGGTCTGTGAGGCGGTCGAGCAAGTCGGGGAAGAGGCCCAGGTCGTCACCGGCCGGCTGGATGTCGTAGTTCAGCATGATGGACGGGTACAGGCTCTCCACGTCCGCGTACACGATGGGGCCGACGACGCCCGTCACGAAGATGTCCGTGTAGCCGCCCATCGACTGGCTACCCCACTCGCTCTGCGGGATGGAATGGCGCCGCCGCATGTACTCGCGCACGAACAGGCTTTCGATTTTGGACGCCGGGCCGCGCCGCGCGGCGGAGCCGTACGTCATCGGCAGCATCTGCGTGAGGTAGAACGTCGACCCCGACAGGTGGCGCGCCAGGCGTTCGGTTTCGATCACATCGTCCAGCGCGTAATCCAGCAGCTCGTCGCGGTTCCCCTGCCACGCCTCGGCGATGTCGGCGCCTTCGATGTACGTGCGGTCCTCCGGCGCAAAGCCGAAGTACTTCGCCGCCGTCTTCAGGCTGTAATCCGGCAGGTCGCGCTTGAACACGTCGAAGCTCATCACCTGAAAATACGTGTCGATGATGTGCCGCCCCGCGATGTCCATCGCCGGGAAGTCGACGGTCCGCTCGGCGAAGCGCATGCTGGAGTCGAAGACACGCGGCGTGGAGCCGTCCCGTCCGATGGCGAGCTCAACGCCGTGCCGATCGCAACGCTTTCGGATGTAGTCCCAGTCGAAGGCGAAGATGTTGTGCCCTTCGATCACGTCGGGGTCGTTTTCCCGAATGACCTGCACGAGCTCTTGCAGGATCAGTGTTTCGGAGATGCCGGGTCGCTGGTGGAGCAGTTTCGTCCAGCCTCGGTTGTCGGAGAGCGCGATGATGATGATTTCGTCCTCGGGCCGATCGGCGTTGGGGAAGTGGTCCTCGGAGTAAACCTCGATGTCGAGCTGCATCCGGTGCAGGTCGTCGAGCGTCATGTCGTGGAAGCAGGTGCGCCCGGTCTGCATCATGTACTGCTGGGCGGGGCTGCCCACGAGGTAGAGCTCGTCGGGGCGCCGCTGGTCGCTGTCCGTGCGCCGCTCGACCTGGCGCACCGCGTCCCAGTAGTCGCTCCACGTGGTGAACACGACGAGGTAGCGGAAAAAATTGTTGCCGTCGAGCTGCTGGAATTTGTACCGGTCGCGCCGGACACCGCGGAGCAAGGTGATGTCAGAGAGGAAGAAGAACGGGAAGAACGTCTCCTCGGTGGCCTCAACGCGCTGGAAGTTGGGCGAGCGCTGGTAGAGGCGGACGCGTGCCGGCCCGTCGCGGTCGCTGCCGCTCATCAGGGGGTGGACATCCACGATGCGCGGCGTGGCGTCCTGGCCGTAGAGGGCGACGTCGGAGCGGGTGTCGGAATCGAGCGTCTCAGTCGGCATCAGAAATGTGCATTGCATG
>CAYFRX010000409.1:0-2637 GCA_964345515.1 uncultured Rhodothermales bacterium | reverse complement strand
GGTTGACATAGGACGCTATACTCTGACAGGATGCTAAATCCCCGACGCGATGAGCAACTCGATGTCGCGGTACGTCATGCCGAACATCGTGGCGAGGCTCTTCTTCGTGAGGTGGTGGCGGTAGACGTACGTGCCGCTGCGCAGCCCCTCGTCTTGCCATAGCGCCTCGTTGATCGCCCCTACCTCGCCGATGCGGATGAGGTACGGGACGAGCACGTGCGTGAGCGCGTACGTCGCTGTGCGGGCCGCGTTGGACGGCATGTTCGGCACGCAGTAGTGGATCACGTCGTGCTTGTGGAAGACGGGCTTAGAGTGCGTCGTCGGCTCGCTCGTCTCGATGCAGCCCCCCTGGTCCATGACGGCGTCGACGATCACAGCCCCGGACGTCATGTCGGCGACCATGTCTTCGGTGATGAGCACAGGCGAGCGCTGGCCGTCCGACATCATCGCGCCAATCACGACGTCGGCCGAGCGGACGGCCTGGCGGATGTACTGCTCGCTCGCCATCACCGTGGTGATGCGCCGCTCGAGGTAGTGCTCCAGCACGCGGAGCGGCCCCAGGTCGGTGTCCAGCACGATAACGTGCGCGCCGTAGCCCAGCGCCGTGCGCGCTGCCCATTCGCCCACCACGCCCGCCCCGAGGATCACGACCGTCGCCGGCGGCACGCCCGAGATGCCGCCCAGGAGGACGCCGCGGCCGCCCTCGTTGCTCTCCAGGTACCGGCCTGCGATCTGCACAGCCATCGTGCCCGTAATCTCGTGCATCATGCGCACGAGCGGAAAGGTCCCGTCCGGGTCGCGGATGAACTCGAAGCCGATCCCCGTGACCCGGAGCTCCATGAGCTGGCGCAGAAAGTCGGGCGTCATGCCGCCGAGATTGAGCGCCGAAATCAAGATCTGCTTCTCCCTCATCAAATCCAGCTCGTCCTCGTTCGGCGGTCCCACCTTCACGATGAGATCTGCGTGGGCGTACAGGTCTTCCGGCGCGTCGACCAGTTCGGCGCCCATCTCGGCGTATTCGGTATCCGCGAAGTGCGCCTGCACGCCCGCCCCTTCCCCCACGTACACCTCGTGCCCGTTGGCCACGAGCGTGCTCACGCCGCTCGGCGCGAGGGCTACGCGGCGCTCCTCATTGGCCACCTCACGGGGCACCCCGATCCGCAACGACTCGTGCTCTTCATGCTTCTTCAGCGGCTTCTCCATCGTCATCAGACTCGGATCCACCGTTAGACCTTGCAACGCCGGAATTTCCATGTGGGAACGGGAAACGAACTCAGACTTGCGTGATCGTGCGAACCGCCCGGCGGTGCGGAAGCACGCGGGCGGGCGTGATGCGGAAGATAAATGTATGAAACAGCGTGCGATTAAAACAGGCACGGCACCGGGGAACGCAAAATTTAGGACGCTCCGCCCCCGCGCCCGGTCCATTCGTAGATGAGGATGCCGGCCGCAACGGCTACGTTGAGCGATTCCGCGCCGGCCCGGCGGGAGGCGCCCGGGATGGCCACCCGCTCGTCGATGGTGTCGTAGACGGCGGCGCTGAGCCCGTGCGCCTCGCTCCCGAGCACGAGCACAGAGGGCCGGGCCGGCTGCCAGACACCGGCCCGCGCACCCTGCAGATCGGCCCCGTACAGGTGCGCGCCCTGCCGCCGCAGGCGCTGAAGCATCTCGCCGAGCGCGCGGGTCCGCGTCAGTCGCAGGTCCCAGTGCCCGCCCATGGCCGCGCGCATCACCTTGGGGCCGTAGAGCCCGGCCGTGCCGGGGCCCGCCACCACGGCGTCGGCGCCAAACCACGCGGCCGTCCGGAGGATGGTGCCGACGTTCCCCGGATCCTGCACGCCGTCGAGGGCGAGCAGGGTGGTCGTCGGCGTCAGCGCATCGAGGAGCGCCTCCTCTGTTACGTAGCGCGTCGCGGCCACTGCCAGGATGCCCTGGCTCGTCTGCACATCGGAGAGGCGACTCACCTCCTCGTCGGGCAACACATGGATGGGGGCGGAGGCGCGGTCGCACAGCGACTGCACCGCCGGATCGGGGCGCGCGCGCTCCGCGACGATGACCTCGGTGAGCGGCGCCTCGGCATCCAGCGCCGCCTGCACGGCACGCACACCCTCGACCAGCGTTTGTCCGAACTCTGTGCGGTACTTGCGCCGCGTCAGCGCATTGATTTCTTTACGGCGCCGATTCGAAAGATGGGCGTTCATGCAGCGCGGGCCTGCGTTCTTTAGGGAGCGAAATGCTAGGTTGTATAATAAGGGTGAACTTCGCCGGCGTTGCACCTTATCAGTGCGATGCTTGCCCATCTGACAATGGCGGGCGCGTTCCTGCCGTTTCTCTCCCTGTTCAACGACCTTGATGGACCGCTCATGCCTTTCAAACGCAACGTGTACGACACGGCCGTCTACCGCGAACCGACGCCGATTCAGGACCGCGAAAACCCCTTCCAGTCGATGGTGGAGCGGTTTGACGTGGCGGCAGAGGTCCTGGAGCTGAATCCCGGATTCTACGAATACCTTTCGCGCCCGACGCGCGTGCACATCACGTCCGTGCCCGTGAGGATGGACGATGGGCGCATGAAGGTCTACGAGGGCTACCGCGTCATTCACAACAACGTGCTGGGCCCGAGCAAGGGCGGCATCC
>CAYFRX010000408.1:0-2637 GCA_964345515.1 uncultured Rhodothermales bacterium | reverse complement strand
AGAAAACCACCCAAAAATGTCAAGCAGGCTCGCCCCACAAGACAATTTTATTTCATTGTAAGCGCTTACGGCTAATTTATCTGCCTGCACTTGGGTTAGTTCGCACCTGCAATGGCCTCGACTTTGCGTGGAGATCTGGGGATTATTGAGCGCTCTTTCTCACTCGCGTGCCCTTTCCTGAATAGCCTTCAGGTCGTGCGGGATGGGACCACGTACGTCGGTCCGTTCACGGACCCGGCCATCGCCCCGGTGAGCACGTCCTCGCCATCCACCGCGAGAAGATGCTCATTGCGCTCGCCATCTTGGGCGGCGTAATTGCTGTGGTTGCGCTGGGGCGCTATTCGATCGTCATCATCATGCTGCCCATCGCGGTGGACGCCGCCCGGCAGATCGCCGCCAACCCATCGCGCTCATCTGGGGCGTGTAGTGGCGGCGCGTGATGCTGGCGGCGCGGCCAATCGTGAGGCGCTCGTTACAACTGGCCGGCCCGCCCCCGGGCTCGAAACGCGGTGCGGGGTAGACAAATTTCAACGCGCAGAGCGAGCAGTAATATCTAATCATGATCGATCTTGCAAGGTGATCCATTATGGTTGAGACACTCACTCGCACGACTGCGACGGAGCTGAAGCAAGCGGTGGCCAGCGATCGGCCGCCGATCGTGATCAACACGCTGGGGCCGGAGGCGTATCGGTCCAAGCGCATCCCGGGGTCGATCAACGTGCCGACGGACGAGATCGAGCGCGTTCAGGATCTCGCTCCGGCCCAGGACGCGCCCATCGTGGTCTACTGCGCGAATGCGGACTGCGACGCCTCGCCGAAGGCGGCGCAGCAGCTCGAAGCCATGGGCTACACGAACGTGCAGGATTTCGAGGCCGGGTACGCCGGATGGCGCCAAGCCGGCTTCGATCTGGTAGGCACGGACGCCTGATGCTCAGCTCCTGATCGCTGCCGCGCCGCAACCGGTTCCCCCTCGCCGGTTGCGGCGTTTTCTGTTTGGGCCGGTTCTGCTTGGACCGCTTGCGCTACGGGCCCGCCCGCTTGCAGGCAGCGGGGCGCCCTCGTACTTTGTGCGATGCGCGCTCTCCCCTTCCTCCCGCTGACCGATGCCCCACCGCTTGCCTCGCCCGCTCCTCCAGCTCTTTGCCCCATGCAGCATGTTGCTCGCTGCCGTCCTCCTTACCCTGCCGGCCGACGCCCGCGTCCTCCGTGTGGCGGTCGACTCGCAAGCCGTCGTGCTCGACGGCCGATCGTTCGGCGACCACGGCGCGTACGAGATGCTGTGGGGCCGGATCACGTTCGGGGTCGACCCGGCCAATCCGATGAACGACCGGATCGTGGACCTGGCCCGCGCCCCGCGCAACACCGACGGACTCGTAGAGGCGACGGCTAACTTCGCCGTGCTGCAGCCCGTGGACCCCGCACGGCGGCGCGGCATCGGGGTCGTCGAGGTGAGTAACCGAGGGGGGAAATTCTCGCCGAGCTACTTCAACCGCGCGTCCACGTCGAGTCTCGATCCGGACGATCCGGCCGCTTGGGGCGATGCGCTCCTCATGCGGCAGGGCTTCACCGTCATCTGGGTCGGCTGGCAGTGGGACGTCCCGCGCGACGGCACGGGCCGCCTCCGCCTCAGCGTCCCGCGCGCCCGGCACCTCGACGGCACGCCGATCGCCGGCCTCGTCCGCAGCGACTGGGTGGTGGACGAGACAACCGACGTGCTGCACGTGGCCCACCGCAACCACGTCGCCTATCCGGCGGCCGACGTCGACCACCCGGACAACGTGCTCACCGTCCGCACCGGCCGCGACGTGCACCGTGAGGTGGTCCCCCGCGAGCGGTGGCAGTTCGCCCGCGTGACGGACACTGGCCAGGTCGTGCCCGACAGCACGCACATCATGCTAGAGGGCGGCTTCGAGGCCGGGATGATCTACGAACTCGTCTACCGCGCGCAGGACCCGGCCGTCGTGGGCCTCGGGCTCGCCGCCATCCGCGACGTGATCGCGTACGCGAAGTACGACGACGAGGCGCGCTTCCCCGTCGACCATGGCATCGCGGTCGGTGTATCGCAGACGGGACGCTTCCTGCGGCATTTCCTCTATCAGGGCTTCAACACGGACGAGCAGCACCGCCAAGCGTATGACGGCATCTACGCCATCACCGCCGGCGCCGGGCGTGGGAGCTTCAACCACCGCTTCGCCCAGCCGTCGCGCGACGCGCATCGCTACTCCGCCTTCTTCTACCCGACCGACCTCTTTCCTTTCACGAGCCGCGTGCAGCGCGACCCGCGGACGGGGCGCAGCGACGGGCTGATGGCGCATCGACACGACACGACGCACGCGCCGAAGACGTTTTACGTGAACACGGGCTACGAGTACTGGGGCCGCGCCGCCTCGCTCATCCACACGACGCCTGACGGATCGGCTGACGTGACGCCGCTGCCAAATGAGCGGATCTACCACCTGGCCAGCGCGCAGCACTTCCCGTGGCGCTTCCCACCGGATGCGGCGATGCAGCTGGGGGCGGCGCCCGACGTCTACCGCGGCAATCCGCTCGACCAGAGCGTCAACTACCGGGCGCTCCTCGTGCGCCTCGCCGAGTGGGTAGAAGGCGACCCACCGCCCCCGAGCCGGTACCCGCGCG
>CAYFRX010000407.1:0-2639 GCA_964345515.1 uncultured Rhodothermales bacterium | reverse complement strand
ACGTTCTCCCGTTCGGCATAGTCCTCCAGAAATTCGGCGAGGAGGCGGACGCCAAAGCCCGTGCCCCCCTGCGGCCGATACGGCCGAGCCTCCTTCGTGTACGCCGTGCCGGCGATGTCGAGGTGGAGCCACGGGTAGTCGATAAAGTGTTCGAGGAACTTGCCCGCCGTGATGGCGCCGGCCGCCCGGCCGCCGACGTTTTTGATGTCGGCCACGGGGCTATCCAGCTGCTTCTTGTAGCCGGCGTACATCGGGAGCGGGTGGACGCGCTCGCCGGTGCGCTCGCCCGCGCGCTGGATGGCATAGAGCCGCTCGGAGGCCGCGTCGTCTTCGTTCGTCATCACGCCGGCCGCGCGGTGGCCTAGCGCGACGACGACGGCGCCTGTGAGCGTCGCCAGGTCGACGACGAGCTCGGGAGCCAGCGACTGCGCATACGAAAGCGCATCGGCCAGGAGCATCCGCCCTTCGGCATCTGTGTTGAGCACCTCGACGGTCGCGCCGGAATGCATGGTGATGACGTCGCCCGGCACGTACGCCTTGCGCCCCGGCCGGTTGTCGGTCGCCGGCACGAGCCCGATCACGTGCAGCGGCAGCTCCAGGTCGGCGATCGCTTCGAACGCGCCCACGACGGCCGCCGCCCCGGCCATGTCGGACTTCATGAGATCCATCGAGTCTTTCGTGTCCTTCAACGAGAGGCCGCCCGTGTCGAACACGACGCCTTTCCCCACGAGCACGAGCGGCCGGTCGTTCACGGCGTCGTCCGGTGCCCAGGTGAGTACGGAGAACGTGGGCGGCTCGAAGCTGCCGCGGTTCACGGCGAGCAGCCCGCCCATCCCCTCAGCCTCAATGCGATCATGGTCCCACACGTCCACGTCGTAGCCGTACGCCGCACCGGAGTCCTGGATGGCCTCGGCGAAGAGCGGCGCCGTCTTTTTGTCGGGCGAGCGGTTGACGAGATCGCGCGCCGTGCACGCGGCCTGCGCCCCGATCCGCCCACGCTGCGCACCGGCCTGGCCGCGCCCCTCCTCGCCCGTGTACAGCAGAATGGTCTCCGGCCGAGGCGTCGGCTCATCCGTCTTGTGCTCGCGGAACCGGTACGCACCCAGGATGAAGCCTTCGACGAGCGCCTGCGTCATCCGGTCGACGTCGAACTCGACCTCGGGCAGCAGGAAGGCGACCGTCTCCACGTTGCGCGCGGTAGCGACCTCCGCGCCGGCCGCCGCCGCCTCGCGGATCGGTTCGGCGTCAAGGTCCTCCACCGCGCCCAAGCCGAGGAGCGCGGCCCGCGGTGCGATCGCGTCTTCCGGATAGAGCAGCAGTGCCTCGCCGGTCTTGCCCTCGAAGTCCCCGATGGCCCGGCGGACGGCCTCGCCGAGCGCGTCGGCTAGCACATCGATGTATGCATCGGCGGAGTCTTCCGTCAGGGGGATGAGGAGGAGGTCGGCGTTGAGGTCCGTCGGCGGCGTGGCGGTAACCGAAACGTTCATGGAGATGACTGTTCTTCTTTCAGTTTGATTAGTGTTTGCAGGTAGGACGCGTCCTCCTCCGACAGCCGGTACTCGTTCGGACCGGCGCCCTCCAGGTCGAGGAACCGCGGGGCCGCATCAATCACCCGCTCGATCACTTCATCGAAGATGCCCTTCACGTAGGCGCCCGAGGCGTTGCGATGCCCCCCGCCGTCGAAGTGGCGCGCCCACGCGTCGACGGCCACGTCGGCCTCCGAGCGGAAACTGATTTTGGATCCGTCGTTCGTCTCGGAGAAAAGGAGCGCCGCCTTCACGCCTTCGATGGAGAGTACATAATTGACGAAACCCTCCTTGTCGTCCCAGCTCGCGTTCGTGTCGCGCACCATGCGCTGCGTGACGACCGAGTAGGCCACCTGCCCGTCGTAGCGCAGGCGGATGCGGCTGAGCATGCGGCCGAGCAGGC
Organism: uncultured Rhodothermales bacterium; assembly: GCA_964345515.1. Taxonomy (GTDB): domain Bacteria; phylum Bacteroidota; class Rhodothermia; order Rhodothermales; family Salinibacteraceae; genus JAAAPH01. Next base: position 710 of record CAYFRX010000407.1, on the reverse strand, counting down.
GGAGCCCCTGCATCGACTTGCGGTCGTAGATGCGCTCGTGGATGGGCGCCGCCTCGATGCCGCCGCGCTCCAGAATGTCGGCGATGATGCGGTGGATGCGCGGCGTGACGCTGCTGTACCGGAATGACCCGGTGTCCGTCATGATGGCCGTGTAGAGCCCCGTCGCAATCGTCGTGTCGATGAGCGTCGGATCGACCGCGTCGATGAGTTCGTAGATAAGCTCACCCACCGCGGCGGCCGACTCGCGCACGGCGTAGTGATCGAACCACGGCTCGGGCTCACGATGGTGATCGATCAGCACCTTCACGGCCTCGCTCTTCTGCACCATCGGGCCCAGCTTACCGAGCCGCTCCGCGCCGTTCGTGTCGAGCACGATGGCGACGTCCGCCTCGGCCAGAGCGCGGCGCTGCTCCAGCGTCCCTTCAAACACCTCGATGGCGTCGGCACCGGGCATCCACTCCAGGTTGTACGGCAGGTCGTCCGCGTTGACCATGGCGACCTGCTTGCCGCGCTTCTCTAGGAATCGACCGAGGGCCACCTGCGACCCAATCGCATCCCCGTCCGGGCCCAGGTGTGTGGTGAGAAAGAAGCGCTTATGATCGCGCACCAGCGAGAGCAAATCGTCGATCATGCGGAATGGGCTACGCAAGGAAAGAGGGACTCGGAGCGCAAAGCTTTCCCCTAACGCGAGGCCTGATCAAAGGTTCAGC
>CAYFRX010000406.1:0-2659 GCA_964345515.1 uncultured Rhodothermales bacterium | reverse complement strand
AACCCGACGCTGCTGGTCGAGGTGCTCTCGGAGTCGACAGAAGCGTACGACCGCGGCAAGAAATTCGAGCACTACCGCAAGATCGATACGCTGCAGGGCGTCGTGCTCGTGGCGCAGGACGAAGCGCACGCCGAGCGGTTCACCCGGCAGCCGGACGGGCAGTGGCTCCTCGGCGAGGCGAGCGGGCTGGAGGCGGCCTTGCACTTGGCATCCATCGACGTGACGCTGCCGCTGGCCGATATCTACGACAAGGTTTCATTCGACGACGAGGAGACGGAGGAGTAACCCCATGGCAAACGAAAAAAGCCGCATATCACGCGTGTTGTCTGCGCTGCTGACAGGCACCAACTGGCGCGCCGAATCCGAGCGCCAGCCGAATCCGCCGTCGGGCGATGGCGCTGGCGACGACTTCGGGCTGCCGACCTTCAGCACGACGGATCGCGTGCCGGAGAAGGTTGACTTGCAGACCGTCGAGCACCCGGACGGGCGGATGAGCCAGTATCCGCCTGCTGAGAAGTGGGACGACTGGGTGGAGTGGGACGGCAAGCTGTGGCCGAAGAAGGTCGCCCGCCGCTACACGCTCGTGCCCACCGTTTGCTTCAACTGCGAGAGCGGCTGCGGGCTGCTTGCGTACGTCGACCGCGAGACACTTGAGATCAAGAAGTTCGAGGGCAACCCGGCGCATCCGGGCAGCCGCGGGCGCAACTGCGCGAAGGGGCCCGCCACCATCAACCAGACGTACGATCCCGAGCGCATCCTGTATCCGCTGAAGCGCGTCGGCGCACGCGGCGAAGGCCGCTGGAAGCGCGTCTCCTGGGAGCAGGCGCTGGAGGAGATCGCCGAGAAGATGCGCGACAGCCGCCAGCGGCGGCGCGACGGCATCATGTACCACGTGGGCCGGCCCGGCGAGGACGGCTACACGAACCGCTGCATCCAGGCGTGGGGGGTCGACGGGCACAACAGCCATACGAACATCTGCTCCAGCGGCGCCCGGGCCGGCTACATGATGTGGAATGGCTACGATCGCCCGAGTCCCGACCACGCGAACGCTCGCGTCATTCTGCTGCTCTCTAGTCACCTGGAAACGGGCCACTACTTCAATCCGCACGCCCAGCGCATCATGGAAGGCAAGGAGGCGGGCGCCAAGCTCATCACGCTCGATCCGCGCCTCAGCAATACGGCGTCCAAGAGCGACGTGTGGCTGCCCACCTGGCCCGGCAGCGAGCCGACGGTGCTCCTCGCCATCGCCAATCACCTCATCCAAAACGACCACTACGACGCCGACTTCGTCCGCCGCTGGGTCAACTGGGACGATACGCTCCAGGCCATTGCCGACGGCCAGCTGCGCCTTGACGACGACGCGCTGAAGGCCGAGATCGACGCGCAGCAGGGCGACTTCACGTTCGCGCTGTTCGACCGCGTGCTCAAGACGCTCTACCGCGACTTCACGCTAGAGCGCGCCGCGGAGGAAGCGCAGGTGCCCCTCCAGCGCCTCCGCACAACGGCCGCCTACATCGCCGACTGCGAGGGGCGGCTCGCCACGCACACCTGGCGCAGCGCCTCCATTGGCAACCGGGGCGGGTGGCAGGTCTCGCGCACGCTCTTCTTCCTGAACGTGCTTACCGGCTCGGTGGGCACGCGCGGCGGGACGGCCATGAACGCGTGGAATAAGTTCGTCCCCGAGCCCTTCGACACGCCGGAGCCCAACAGCGCCTGGAACGAGCTGCAGCTGCCGCCCGAGTGGCCGCTCGCCTGCTACGAGATGAGCTTCCTCCTGCCGCACTTCCTCGAAGAAGACCGCGGCGACATCGACGTGTACTTCACGCGCGTCTACAACCCGATGTGGATCAACCCCGATGGGTTCATGTGGCTGAAGGCGCTGCGCGACGAAGACAAGATCAAGTGCCACGTCGCCCTCACGCCCACGTGGAACGAGAGCGCGTGGTTTGCCGACTACGTCCTGCCGATGGGCCATGCCGGCGAGCGGCACGATCTGCTGAGCCAGGAGACCCACGCGGGCCAGTGGATCGCCTTCCGCCAGCCCGTGCGCCGCGTGGCCATGGAACGCCTCGACCAGCCGGTCGACCACACGTACGAGGCCAACCCCGGCGAGGTGTGGGAGGAGAACGAGTTCTGGATCGAGCTCTCCGCCCGGATGGACCCCGACGGTGCGCTCGGCATTCGCGAGCATTTCGAGAGCCCGTACCGCGAGGGCGCCATCATCACGGTCGACGAGTACTACCGCTGGATCTTCGAACACAGCGTGCCCGGGCTGCCGGAGACGGCGGAGGAAGAGGGGCTGACGCCGCTCGAATACATGAAGACGTACGGCGCCTTCGAGGTGACGGCGCACAACTACACGCCCTTCGAGAACCCGGTCGAGAACGGAGGCGCCGGCGTCGAAATCGATGGCGAACAGAAGCAGGGCTTCAAGACGCCAAGCGGCAAGCTCGAGTTCTTCAGCCCGACGATGCACGAGTGGGGCTGGCCCGAGCGCGAGTACACGATCCCGTGGACGCTCAAGAGCCACGTCCATCCCGACGAGATCAATCGGGACGCGGGCGAGATGCTGCTCCTGCCCAACTTCCGTCTGCCGACGCTCATCCACACGCGCAGCGCCAACGCGAAGTGGCTCTACGAGATCACCCACAAGAACCCG
>CAYFRX010000405.1:0-2672 GCA_964345515.1 uncultured Rhodothermales bacterium | reverse complement strand
ATGCGATGGATGAGGCCTCGCGGGACACCGACATCATGAGACGGAATCCGTATTACCCGCGCCCAGTCTGCGACACGGCCAACCGCACGTGGCGCCGCACGCGCTCCGAGGACTCTTCGTCCACCCATGTCGCGAGCGTTTCGCTGGTCTTGGCACTGTCGGTCGCGAAGAGCGCCGAGAGCGCCAGGATTCGCTGCTGGTCGGTGTTGCGGCGATCGAAGAAAATGGAGTACAGCTGCGATCGGGCGTCGGAAAAGTCGAACGAATCGGCATCGTCGCGGCTTTGCACCTCAATGATCAGTTCCATGCCCCGCTCGCGCAGCGTCGGATTCGTCGAGCGAACTAACGTGTTGACTTGGGATACAAAGTGATGCTTCCAGTACCCCTTTTCACCCGGCTCTTGGGCCTGTGCATTACTGGGGACTAGGAGCAACAGCATTAAGAGCACTCCCAGCACCGAGAGGGTACGACGGAGAACGGCGGGAAGACCGCGATGGGATGATGATAGACTTTGATGCGTGTATTTTATTTTGACTCACCTGAAAGCGTTCAAAAGGGTGACGAAAGCGTTCACACGTTGATGGGTCAATCAGTATGCCGGAGCGGCGAATTCCGCCTTACACGCCGTGAGACGCCGATTGGGCGGCGTCGCGTATCCGCTTGGTGGGCGCTAGCGCACACTGCAACGTGCGCTAGCGCTCAGCGCTGGGTATTCCGTCCGCATGGCGTCGTCCAGAACTGACTCCATCGGTGCAGCTAGCAGCGATGATCGGACCGATGAGGCGCTTCATCGCGCATCATGCTCCGGACCATCTTCACTAGTCCAGACAGGGCGATCGGGAAAATGGTTGCACGCGGATCGGCGAGTCGCATCTTTTCTTCGATGAGACGTCGAGCAGGCCACGTGCACCGATGCCTCCGCGCCCTGTTCGTGTATCCAGACGTATCGTCCAGGACAATGGTTACAGCGAAACGGTTTACGAAACGATGAACCGTTTCGGCAATGCCCCTTTCGTCTAGCGGTCGACTGCTCGCTCAGCAGATGACGTGACGGCACCGCTCGTGTACTGATCGGGCCGGCGGTCGCGCAGAAACAGGCGCCGGGCGTGCGACCGCCCGCACTCGCTCAGGTCGATCTCGGCGTGCAGGATGGCATCGGTCCCGCGCGGGGCCTGCGTGACGAGCTGCCCGTGCGGATCGGCCACGAACGAGCCGCCGTCGAACGTGAGCACATCCTCCGCGCCCACGCGGTTGGCGAGCGCCATGAAGTATCCATTTTGGAAGGCCCCCACCCGCAGTTCGGCCTCGAAGAGCCCCTCGGGCCACTCGCCCTTGGCCCCCGCCTGCGGCACCACGACGAGTTCGGCGCCTTGCAGAGCGAGCGCGCGCAGGTACTCCGGATAGTGGCGGTCGTAGCAGATAGCCACGCCGAGGCGGCCGGCGGCAGTGTCGTAGACCGGCGCGCCCGTGTCGCCCGGCGCGTAGTAGCCCTGCTCGTAGAAGCCGTCGTAGTCGGTGATGTGCATCATGCGCGTGCGGCCCAGCAGCGTGCCGTCCGCGTCGATGACGGGCGAGGCGTCGTATGCCCGATCGCCGCCCCCCGTTTCTGCGGGGACAGACGCGCGCTCGTACAGGTTGAGGACCACGACGACGCCATGCTCGGCGGCGGCCGCCTGGAACCGCTCGGTCGTCGGCCCCGGGATGGGCTCGGCGAGGTCGATCGCATCGGGCCCGGCGCGGTGCTGCGGGTAGAAGGGCGTGAACGCCAGTTCCGGGTAAACGACGCAGTCGGCGCCGGCCGCGGCGGCCTCAGCCAGCGCATCGAGCCCGCGTTGCAGATTGTCGTCGAGGTCGTCGGTGGCGTGCTGCTGGACGAGGGCGAGATGCATGGGCAATTCAAAGTGGATAGAAAAAGAGGGAACGATGAGCACCCGGTGTGGCCGGCACGCACGCTGACAACGCACATCGCTACCGGCGCGCAGCCGGCAGCCGCTCCGGCACGAGGAACGCATTGCCGAACCGTGCGCGCACGGCGTCCAAGGCCGGCGCCGCTTCGGCTCGGCTGGCAAAGCGGCCGATGCGTACGCGATAATATGGCTGCTGCCAGACGACCTCCGGGTCGAGGCCCGTGGCAGTCAGCGGAGCGGGGCGCCCATCCTCGGGGAGTTGCTGCCACCACGTGCGCACCTGCTCGGCGACCTGCTCCGCCTCCGCCTGATCCGGCGTCGTGTGCACCTGAATCCGATACGTCTGCTGCGGCCGCTCGGGCTCCGGCGTGGTGGCGGAAGGCCCCGAGCAGCTCGCGGCCACCGCACTCAGCGCGAGCAGCAGGGCCAGTCCGCCCGCAAGGGGCATGCGGGCTCGTAGCGTAAACAACGGAAGACGGCTCATGAGGTGTGCGGGTCCGTGGAGGCCTCAGCGATGGAGTCGGCGCCGTCGGCCACGCGTTCGAGCGCCCGGAGCGCCTCGACGGGGATGGCGAACACGACGGTATTCGACTTGTCGCTGCTCAAGCTATTGAGCGTCTGCAACGTGCGCAAGTGGAGCGCGCCGTCCGCCTCGCTGAGTTGGCGGGCCGCATCGGCCATGTTCTTCGCCGCCTCCAGCTCGCCCTCCGCCTGGATCGTCACCGCGCGGCGCTCGCGCTCGGCCTCCGCTTGCCGGGCAATCAC
>CAYFRX010000404.1:0-2676 GCA_964345515.1 uncultured Rhodothermales bacterium | reverse complement strand
GCTGCGTTGAGCGCGAGCAGGTTCGTCTGATCCGCGATCTCGTCGATCGTCGCCACAATCTCCCCGATCTGCTTGCTGGAGGTGCCCAGCTGATCCATCGTTCTGGCGGATTCGGTCACCACACGGCCGATCTTTTCCATCTTGTCGACCGTTTGCATGATCACCTGGCCGTTTTCCTCGGCGCGCTCTCCGTTTTCTGCTGCGATGCTCGCCGTCTTCGTGGCCGTTTCCGCATTGTTGACGATGGTGCGGCTCATCTCCTCCATGGCCGCGGCCACCTCGTCGGCCTGCGCCGACTGCTCCTGCGCGCCGGTCGCGAGCTGCTGAGTCGATGTGCTCACCTCAGCCTGGGTGGACGCCGTCGACTCGACCACGGTCGATACTTCTTGCAGCATGGACCGGACGTTGGCGACCGAGCGGTTGAAGCCGGCGTACAGCTTACTCATCGCTCCCTCAGCGGCGTCGGCCTGCAGCCGGACCGTCAGGTCGCCATTTGCGAATCGCTTCATTGCTTGGAGGATGATATCTACGTGCTGTTCCAGCTCGTCGTTTTGTGCTTCCATCTTCCCGCTCAGGGCCTGCGCTTCCTGAGCATTCTCCTGAGCAATCTCTTTTTCGCCCTCCAGCTCATCCATTAACGCCTTCGCTTGCTCGTTGCGCACCTTGGCCGTGGCCTGCGCTCGCGCCGCCTCCTTCAGCCGCGCCACGTTCTGGAGGCAGCCTTTCGTCAGAAAGCCCACTTCTAGAATCACCCAGCCGGCGTGCTCAAAGATACGGAACTCGCTGCCCGTCACGACGCCAAAGATCGACTCCGGCCAAAAGATGCCACGTGCGAAGTGGTCCACGGCGGTGACGGTCGCCCCGGTGAACAGCACCGGCCAGTCCTGATAGATAGCGAGGATGCCAAGGGATGCAAAGATGTGGAAATGCGTCTCGATGCGTCCGCCCGTCAGGTGGATAAGCAGGGCCGACATCATGAGCTGACCGGCGGCGATGACGTGCCGGGTGAGCTTCGTCCCGGGCCGCAACCATGCCAGCCCCACGGGCAGGGCCGTCACGAATCCGCCCAGCCCGATGGCCGCGTAGACGTGGAGGTGCGTGTCGCTCATCGCGCCGGCCCACGTGCGGGGTGAGACCACGACGGCCACCACGATGGCCGCTAGCCACTGGACGGTCATCAAAATAGCGAACATGCGGTCGTGGCTCCGGAAGTCTTCGAAGCGGGCGCGGTGGAAAATCGTGTCCGCGTGTTGCTTAATCTGGGCCTCGTTATCCATGGCGTGCAAGTAATTGTCTATCGAGTCGTATCGGGAGTGTGTGTATTATCGTGCCCGCGTGACGCGTGGTGCGGAGACGGGGAACTGCTCAGCTGGAACGACTTCCATCGATTCATGGGCGCGCGCTGTAGCGCACAGCCAAACACAAAGGTCGAGGCTCGATCGGCTGCGCCCGTCTGGATGAGTTGCTGCAGCGCCTGGCGCCCCTTGTTGTCGCCTTCGTGGCCGCGCGACCCGGTGATGCCCCCGGCAAATCGGAGACGCCCCTGCGCGTCGTAGTACAGCACCTGACCGGACGTGAAGGCTCCGAAGCGCTGTGCCTCCACGCCCCGCTCGTCCCGCACCGGCTGGACGGCGGCCATCGCGGCGGCGCGGTGCCAAAGGTGGTCGCGGACCCAGGCACGATCGTACCCCTCCGGCTGGACGAAGACGACGTACGTGGCGACCCGGTCCTGCGCGTGGCGCAGCAGACGCTCCAGTTCGCCCAGCGTGGCACGCGTGCACGGGCACCGCGGGTGAGCAAATAGAACGAGCGTACCCCGGGCTCCGTCGTCCGCATCCAGCGCCGATGACACGGGCCACTGGGCTGGGGGCTCGGCGGGTCGCCCGGGCGCGTTCTGGTAGTCCATGAGCACGACGAAGCCCACCACCACACTGACGGCCCAGCCCGCCAGCAGGGCGATACCGAGTCCGCGGCCGGCTTCCCGACCTAACAACATGTAGACGACGTTCCGTTTATTTCTAGCCATTCTTTTCGAGACGATCGCTCACGGCCTGTTGGACCCCAAGGCGTCGACGTTATGTAACGTTATGCAAGTTCGTGACGGTATGGAAGGCGTTAGGCGGTCCAGAATCCTGCCAGTTTGAAGAAGAAGGCACTGCGCGTACGGCCGGGTGGCCGCTGCTACGAACCGGCCACCGGTTCCGCCGGCCGATCGGACCCCGTCCCCGCGATATCGAGGTCGATGACGTCCTCGTCCTCGCTGCTGTGGCTGTTGCCTTCCTCGACCGTAAACTCATCCACGAGCTCCTGGAAGTCATCGGTGAGCGCGCTGAGCTCCATGCTGGCCCGCGCAATCTCCTCGATGCCCTCGGCCGACTCGGCCGACACCGTCGAGATTGACTGCACGTTGCGCGAGATTTGTTCGCTCGTCGTCGACTGCTCTTCCGTGGCGGCGGCGATGTCGTTGATCTTATCGCTCACGTCATCGGTGCTCTCCACGATACTTTCGAACGCATCGCCGGCTTGGCCGGCCAACTCGATGCCCGTCTCCACTTCGGATTGACCGTCCCGAATCGACTCGACGGCCTCGTCGGTTTCATCCTGCACCGAGCGGATCATCTCTTCGATTTCGCCCGTGGCCTTCGCCGTACGCTCGGCGAGCTGGCGCACCTCGTC
>CAYFRX010000403.1:0-2679 GCA_964345515.1 uncultured Rhodothermales bacterium | reverse complement strand
TCGAGCTCGGGCTGGAGATGCAGCGCGTCTGCGAGGCTCATCCGAACGCCAAAGGTGTGATGCTGGGCGGGCACGGCCTCATCAACTGGGCCGACGACGACAAGGCATGCTACCTGCTGAGTCTCTCGCTCATCGAGCGGGCCGAGGAGTACCTCAAGCAAAACGGCAAGGCCACCTACGCCTTCGGTGGGGCAACGTACGAGCCGCTCCCAGAGGAGCGTCGCGATCAGACACTGGCCGAGGTGCTGCCCTGGCTGCGCGGCCGCGTGAGCCAGGACAAGAAGGCGATTGCCACGATCGACACGGGGCCCATTCTTCAGCGCTTCGTCAACGGCGAGGAGGCGGCTCGGCTCGCAGAACTCGGCACCTCGTGCCCCGACCACTTCCTGCGCACGCGGATCAAACCGCTCTTCGTCGACTGGGACCCGCCGGAGGAAGATGTCGAGGCGCTGAAGGACAAGCTGGAAGCCGGTCTTGAGCAGTACCGGGCGGATTACGCCGCGTACTACGAAGCCCACAAAGAGCCCGATTCGCCCGCGATGCGCGGCTCCGACCCCACCGTCATCCTCATCCCCGGTATTGGGCTGATCGCCTGGGGCAAGACGAAGAGCGAATCGCGCGTGACGGCCGAGTTCTACAAGGCGGCCATTGAGGTGATGCGCGGCGCGGAGGCAGTGGACACCTACACGGCCTTGCCCCGCCAGGAGGCGTTCGACATCGAGTACTGGGCGCTGGAGCAGGCCAAGCTGGAGCGCATGCCGCCCGAAGAGGAGTTGGCGCGCGAGATCGTCGTCATCGTCGGGGCGGGGAGCGGCATCGGGGAGGCCGCGGCTCGCCGGCTCGTCGACGAAAACGCGACCATTGCGGCACTCGACCTCGACCTCGACACAGCGGAGGCGACCGCCGAACGCATCCTGGACGAGATCGGGATGGGGATTGGCGTAGCCGGATCGGGCATCTCGAACTGCGGCGACGTCATCGGCCTCGGCTGTGACGTGACGGATCGCCGGTCGATCCAGGAGGCGCTCGACCAGGTGATGCTTGCCTATGGCGGGCTCGACCACGTCGTCGTCACCGCGGGCCTCTACGCCAGCGGCGGGCCCGACGGACGCGTTTCCGACGCGATGTGGGACCAGACCTTTGACGTCAACACGAAAGGCGCGTACCTCGTGGCCGATGAGGCCTCTGCCCGGTGGAGGGCTCAGGGGCTCGATGGGAGTATGGTGATTACGACGAGTGTGAACGGGGTGGTGCCCAAAACCGGCAGCCTCGCCTACGACGCGAGCAAGGCGGCGGCCAACCACCTTGTGCGAGAGCTCGCCGTGGATCTGGCGCCGTCGATCCGCGTCAACGGCCTCGCGCCGGCGACCGTCGTGGAAGGCAGCTCCATGTTTCCCCGGGAGCGCGTCCTGAACTCGCTGGAGAAATACGGGCTCGACGTTGACGAAGACGCGTCCACCGCCGTCCTTCGCGAGCGACTGGCCGCGTTCTACGCCCAGCGCACCCTCACGAAGGCGCCGATCCGGATGAGGGATCAAGCCGAGGCTGTCTTCATGCTGGTCAGCGATGAGCGGCTCGGGAAAACGACGGGCCAGATTCTCACCGTCGACGGGGGGCTCAAAGCGGCCTTCCTACGCTAAGAGATCTCGCGCTGTGCCGTTCGAGGCTGATGGGGCGGACGGTTGCAGGTTGAAATCGGCCCTCGCACGTGGGGGCTGGTTCCCTTGGGCATGATGTCGTGATCGCGTGGTGAGCCCTGTTGGGCAGGCGTGGATCCAACAGGGTTCGCTGGGCGCTACCGGCTGATAGAACAGTACTGCGCATAGCGCGGAGGCGGTGCGTTGATCCAGGGGATGAGACCTAGCACCGGGCGCTCATGATCGGGCGACCGGCGCCGAAAAGATACCGGCCGTCTAGGATGAGAAAAAGCCGTCCTATTTGCGCAGCCGGGTGAACTCTGTGGCAGAGATGCGCTAAGGGGTACGTGGTGCGCACAGGCACCCGCGATACCTCCTCGCTCTTCTCGCTTATAGCGTCTCATGACTCTTAAGGATCTCTGCATCGTTCTCCTCACCACGTTTCTCAGCATGGCGGTGCTGTATGCGCCCCAGCCCCTGTTTCCCCTTCTTGCCGAGCAGTTTGACGTAGCGCAGTCCACCATTGCGAGCCTCATCACGTGGAGCCTCGTACCCATGGCCGTGGCGCCGCTCTTCGTGGGGCTTCTCATGCAAGCCATCGCACCGCGTCGTGTTCTGGCGGTCAACGTGTTGCTGCTTGGCGGCAGCGAGGTTGCCTTTGCGCTCGTCGACGTTTTCTGGGGGTTGGTGGCGATCCGGTTTCTGCAGGGGGCGCTCGTCTCGATGCTGCTCGCCGCGACCATGACGTATGTCTCGGTGCAAGCCGATCGGGTGGGGCGCATCATGACCTTCTACGTATCAGCCTCTGTGCTCGGGGGACTTATTGGCCGCATTGTGGCCGGCTACGGCGCTGAGTGGGTCGGGATACCCGTAGTGCTATCTGGCTTTGGTCTGGTTACCGTCGGCGCGGCAGCGCTGGCATTTCAGCTCACCGCGGAGCCAGGTCGCAAGGAGCTAGGTCGCAAGGAGCTAGATCATCAAGAGACGGGCAGTGGTCCCTCCGACGGGCGTCGTCGCGTGGACGTGTCGCTTCTCGGAGACG
>CAYFRX010000402.1:0-2696 GCA_964345515.1 uncultured Rhodothermales bacterium | reverse complement strand
GGTTGAACGTTGAGAGAGTGCAGGGGGCAAGGAAGACGCGCCTGTCCCACACATTCTTCCCGATTCTCCGTTCCTTCGCTGCTTCCGTCTTTTCCCTCATTAGGGTGCCGGTTCTATGCCTTCCCACTTGTCCCAGGAGCCCCCCGCAGTGGACGCCATCGTAGATGAACTGCGCCGCACGGCCGATGAGCACTTTGGCGCGGCCGACCGTCCTCCGGTGACCATCGCTTACGCTCCTGGCCGGGTAAACCTGCTCGGCGACCACACGGACTACAATGACGGGTTCGTGCTGCCGACGACCATCGACCGCGCCGTGTTCGTGGTGCTCCGACCCCGTTCCGACTCAACAGTGCATCTTCGCTCGCTCAACCTGGAAGAGGCCGTCGAGTACGCGCTGCCCGATCCGCCATTCGACGCGCTCCCTGGATGGGCGCGGTACGCGGCGGGCGTCGCGCACGAGCTTCGCATGCGCTCCGGCCTCGACGCCGGGTTCGAGGGCGTGGTTTATGGCAACGTGCCGCTCGGCGCGGGCCTCAGCTCGTCGGCTGCCCTGGAGGTCGCCGTCGCGCTCGGGCTCGATGCGCTCTTCGACCTGAACCTCGGAGCTAGAGAGATGGCCCGGCTTTGCCAGACCGTCGAGCATGAGTACGTCGGCGTGCAGTGCGGCATCATGGATCAGATGGCGGCTCGCCTCGGGCGGCGCGGGCACGCGCTAGCGCTCGATTGCCGCACGCTCGACGCAGAGCACGTGCCGCTGCCTCTCGACGACGCCGCGCTCGTGATTGCGGACAGCCGCGTAAGCCGCAAGCTGGCCGACTCGAAGTACAACGAGCGCCGCGCCGAATGCGAAAAGGCCGTTGCCTTCTTCCAGCAATTCGACGCACGGGTGGGGGCGCTTCGCGACGTGACGCCCGCGCTTCTCGACGGACACGGCGGGCGCCTCCCGAGTCACACCCCGCAGCGGGCCCGGCACGTGATCCGCGAAAACGAACGCGTCCGCGACGGCGTGCACCGGCTCCGCCAACACGAGCTTGACGCGTTCGGCCGTCTCATGAACGCCTCCCATCGCAGCCTGCGCGACGATTACGCCGTGAGCATCGCTGAGCTCGACGCGCTCGTGGACGCGGCGCAAACCACCCCCGGCGTGTTCGGGGCGCGCATGACGGGCGCCGGGTTTGGCGGATGCGTCGTGTGCCTCGTCCGCCCTGACGCGGCAGCTGCCCTGCGCGATCGCCTCACGGACCGGTATGAGCAGGACTTTGGCCGCGCGCCCGACCTGTACACAGTCCAACGCAACCTGGAAGCGACGGTCCGATAGCCCTCGTCGCTTTCTGCGCAACACGGAGCACCGTGGGCACACCCACTGGACCTGTGCGTTTAGTCGAATTATCCAGAACCCTGTAGTTCTGAACGGAGCGACCCACCGCCTTCGGCCTGGGCTGCCCTCGCGAATTCACCCCCCTACTGCCTCAGTCTCTCTACTCATGGAAACGAAGATCTTCACGTACGAAAGCGACGACGCCACAGTCACCTGGGATCAGAAGCGCTGCATCCACGCGGCGGCCTGCGTGCAGGGCCTCCCGGCTGTCTTCGATCCGGACCGCCAGCCGTGGATCGACCCCGACCAGGCCGATGCCGACGCCATCGAGGACGTCGTGCAGCAATGCCCCACCGGCGCGCTCCACATGCAACGCGATGGCACGAACCCGGAGACAGCGCCGGACGCCAACCGCATCGCGCTCTTCCCAAACGGCCCGCTGCTCGTTCGCGGCGACGTGGAGCTCGTCGACCCCGACGGCGTGGTGCTCCTGCACGACACACGGCTGGCGCTCTGCCGGTGCGGCCTGTCCGCCAACAAGCCGCTCTGCGACGGCAGCCACGACGGCGCCTTCGACGACCCGGGTCTCCTCCAGGCCGAACGGCTTTCGGGTGCGGCGGACGCAGATGGCCCCCTCCGCATTCAGGCAACAGAAAACGGCCCACTGCTCGTCGAAGGCCCGGTTACCATCGAGGCGTCCGACGAGGCCACGTGTGCCGGCCAAAAAGGCGCGCTCTGCCGCTGCGGCGCCTCCGACGCGAAGCCGTTCTGCGACGGCAGCCACAACGACGTCGACTTCACCGCCGCGTCGTAGAGCGCGTGGATAGCGTCGGGGGCGGCGATGTCGACCTGCACGTCACCACTTATAGTATTGGGAGAGCGCGGGAGTTTTGCAGCCCTCTCGCGCTCTCCCAATACTATTATGAAGATGTAGTGTGGGCCTCCGCTCTTTTCCAACCAACGCCCTCACCCGATGAGCACGCCAAACTCTGACGATGCCGCCCGCTCGCCGGCCGACCGGCTCGAGGCAAGCTGGGAGGCCAACGCCGAAGCTTGGAGCGCCGTGGTGCGTGATGAGCGCATCGAGAGCCGCCGTATCGCCACCAACACAGCCGTGCTATGCGCCGTCCAGGCGGCCGGCCCGCAACGCGTACTGGACGTGGGTTGCGGCGAAGGATGGCTCTGCCGCGCCCTCGCCGAGCACGGCATCGAGGCCGTGGGCGTCGACGTATCGGCGTCGCTGGTTCGTGCGGCGCGGAAGCAGGGCGAGGGCACGTTCCATACCTGCTCGTACGAAGCGCTCGCGGCCGGGCCGACCCAGGTGGGCCGCGACTTTGACGTGATCGTCTGCAACTTCTCGCTGCTGGAGGAGGACCTC
>CAYFRX010000401.1:0-2702 GCA_964345515.1 uncultured Rhodothermales bacterium | reverse complement strand
AACGCGAAACGCAGAACAATCAACCCTCGGCATGGACCTCCGGATTCTCTTGGCGCAAGGCGCCGATGCGGTCCAGCTTGGCGATGCGTTCAGTCTTCAGCGTGCCCGGGTCCAGGTCTTCCAGCGTAGAGAGCGCGTGGGCGATGGCCTGTCCCGTGGCTTCGAACGTGGCCTCCGGGTTGCGGTGCGCGCCCCCGATGGGCTCGGGCACAATCTCATCCACGACGTTCACTTCGACGAGGTCTGGGGCGGTGAGCTTCAGTGCGCGGGCGGCGTCTTCTTTATAATCCCACGAGCGCCAGAGGATTTGCGAGCAGCTCTCGGGCGCGATCACTGAGTACCAGGCGTTTTCGAGCATGAGCACGCGGTCGCCCACGCCGATGCCGAGCGCGCCCCCCGATGCGCCCTCGCCCACGACGACCACCACGATGGGGACGGGCAGGCGGGCCATCTCCAAGAGGTTACGCGCAATGGCCTCGGCCTGACCGCGCTCCTCGGCTTCCAAGCCGGGGTACGCCCCGGGCGTGTCGAGCAGCGTGACGACCGGCTTGCCGAACTTGGCCGCCATCTTCATGAGGCGGAGCGCCTTGCGATAGCCCTCGGGGTTGGGCATCCCGAAGCGGCGAAACTTGCGCTCCTTCGTGTCCCGGCCTTTCTGATGGCCGATGATCATCACGGTCCGATCCCGATAGCCGAACGACGTGCCCTTGAAGGTGCCGAGACCGCCGACGATGGCCCGATCGTCGCCGTGGTTGCGGTCGCCGTGCAACTCGACGAAGCCCTCGGTGAGCGCTTCGATGTGGTCGAGCGAGTAGGGCCGCTGCGGGTGGCGTGCAATCTGGACGCGTTGCCACCGCGTGAGGTTGCGGTAGATGGACGTGCGCAGGTTGTCGACGCGCTCCTCCAGCGCTTCGATCTCGGCAGCGAGGTCGAGATCGTCGTCGCGGTTGAGCGTGCGCATCTCGTCGAGCTTCCCCTCTAGCTCGACAATGGGCTTCTCAAAGTCGAGAAGGTGTTGCGATGATGTAGCCATGGTGTCGTCCGAATGAGCTTGCTGACAGAGGCGGTATGGCGCGGCCGACGGGATTGAGCGCCAGAGCCCGTTGCCTAGAGTACAAAATGGGAGCGAAGAACCCAACCCTTCACGCGAAATCAGGCTGGGATGTTCGCACCACGGCTACACGGAGGGCGGTCGAGCCGCTGGGGGCGATAGTCTGTCAAATCTTCGTCGTCTCGGTTTGCACAGGGGCGGGCGCTGTGCGTACGTGCAAAGTGGTGCTCCCAGCCCGAGGGAGACGCACAAGCGAACTGCTCCGATTCAGCCCGCAAACCCGTGCAACTGCGCCACCACCCGTTCATCGACGAGATGCGCCAGACGCTCTGGCTGGCCGGGCCGGTGGTAGCCGCGCAGCTCGCGCAGATCTCGATGGGGTTCGTGGATACGGTCATGGTGGGACGGCTCGGCGAGGAAGCCCTCGCGGGTGTGGCCCTCGGCAACACCGTCTTCTTCTTTGCCCTCATCGTGTGCCTCGGGGTGATCCAGGCCGTCGGGCCCATGGTGTCGCAAGCGCATGGCGCGGGCGAGCGCGAGCCCATCGAGCGCAGCGTGCGCCAGGGGTTGTGGCTCGGCGTGGTGCTCGCCGTACCCGCGGTACTGATCCTGTGGAACATCGCGCCGGTGCTGCGCGCTGCCGGGCAGCCCATCTCGGCGGTGGCGGCGGCGCAGGGCTACCTGCACGCCATCGTGGGCGGCTTTCTACCGGCGCTCTGGTTCATGGCCCTACGCAGCTTCGTGGAGGGGCTGGCCCGCCCGCTGCCCGTCACCATCATCACGTGTTTTGGCGTGGGGCTCAACGTAGGGGCGAACTACGTGCTCATGTTTGGGGCATGGGGCCTGCCGGCGCTCGGATTGGAAGGCACCGGATGGGCCAGCACGATTGTATTCTGGTTCCTGTTCGCGATGCTGGCGCTGTTCGTGGTGCGCGTCGAGCCGTTTATGCAATACCGCATCTTCAGCGGACTGCGCACGCCCGATCTCACCTACTTCCGCGAGCTCCTGCGCATCGGATGGCCGATCGGCGTGTCGTCGGGCATCGAAGCCGGACTGTTCATGACCACAGCGCTCATGGTGGGCGTGCTGGGAACGACGGCCCTCGCAGCCCACCAGATTGCACTGCAGTGCGCGGCGTTTACGTTTATGATACCCGTTGGTATTGGCATTGCCGGTTCGGTGCGCACGGGGCAAGCCGTGGGCCGTGGACGCCCCGGTGATGCACGGCGCGCGGGCTATGCCGCCATGCTGCTCGCCGGCCTGTTCATGACCGGGGCGGCCATCGTGTTTTTGGCCGTTCCCGAAACGATCGTGCGCCTGTATCTTGACGCCGACGTGCCAGAGAATGCCGACGTGGTGGCGCTGGCCGTGTCGCTGCTCGGCATCGCGGCGCTCTTCCAGGTGTTCGATGGCGTGCAGGTGGCCGCCATGGGGTCGCTCCGTGGACTCAAAGACACGCGCGGGCCGATGGTGATCGCCCTCATCACGTACTGGGGCGTTGGGCTGTCGACGGGCTACACGCTCGGAATCATCCAGGAATGGGGTGCGGAGGGGCTGTGGTGGGGGCTCGTGGTGGGCCTCGCCGCGGCGGCACTGTTGTTGTCGGCCCGCTTCCACCGGCGCGTCCGTCAGGCGGCAGCTGAGGGCCGCG
>CAYFRX010000400.1:0-2724 GCA_964345515.1 uncultured Rhodothermales bacterium | reverse complement strand
AGGCGCGTCTTGATCTGGTCGATGTCGGCCCCGAACAGCTCCTCGCCAAACGGCTTGCTGCGGTCGATGCTGGCGAGGTCGTGCATTACGCGGTCGGCGTAGTCCTGGCCCATGATGTGGGTCTGGTGGGCCGTCCAGCGGTCGCCGCCTTCCTCCACAACGGCGCGGAGCACGTCGGGGTGGGTGGCCTCCTCAACGAGCCGTCGGTTGTCCCGCGGAATCTGCCACGGACCGCCGGCCTCTAGCACGCGCCAGGCCGCTTCGATCATGCGCAGGTCGCGGTACACCGTGCCCAGCCCGTGTGGGCCTTTCCATCCCTTGCCCTCGTTGGTGATCGCGGGCGTCAAGTCGCGTTTGGCGGGGGTGAGCACCCAGCAGCGGGCCGTCTCATAGCCTGCAGGGCGCGGGCGATCGTGCCGGTGCAGCCGCCCGATGCGCTGCAGGAGCACATCCATCGGGCAGAGGTCGGTCAGGAGTAGATCCGCGTCGATGTCAAGCGATTGCTCCACCGTCTGCGTGGCGACCACGACGCATCCCTCATCGGGAGAGCGATCACCGGATCCAAACATCTGCTCGATGCGGGTGTCGAGCCCTTTCCGGTCGTCGGGTGCGAAGCGCGAGTGATGGGGGGCGGGCGTGCCCCGGATGCCGAAGAGTAGATCGGCGTCGTCGCTCGCCGCGGCTTCCAGCGCGTGCTGCACAGCCCGGCAGTCGTCCACGAGGTTGCGGATGACGAGCACGCGAGCGCCGTCGCGGGCCGCCTCCACTGCGTGCGCGGCAATGGCGTCTGGGTCGTCGGCGATCGGGTGCAGCGAGGGCGCTACTGTTTTCTGCGTTCCGGAAGAGGCTGCGTGGGTCGTCTCGGGGGACGCCCGCGTCGCATCGACGTGCGTTACGAGCGGATACGCGGTGTCGACTGCCGCGTCCAGCGACGGCACCTCGCCGCGGCCGCCGGTGGCGAGATGCACCCGCGCCGAGGCGCCCAGCGTGGCCGACATCAGAAGGGCGTGGCCACCCGCCGCCAGATGCTGATCAAGCACGCGATCCGTGATGGCCGTCATGTAGACGTCGGAGGCGTGCACCTCGTCAATCACCAGAAAATGCCGCAGGAGCGCTGCGGCCCGCATGTGCGCGTGGCTCGCTTGCAGGGCCGACAGCAGCACCTGATCGATGGTGCCGACGGCGATGGGCGCAGCGAGGTAGCGCTTCGAGGTCTCGGCGGCCCATCCGCGATGCTCGATGTCCTCATCCCACCGGACCTCAAAGCCCGGCAGACGGGTGGCCTCGGTGTCGTCCGCTTTGACGTAGCCAGGGACGGCTTGCACCACCGGCGGCCGCTGCGCGTTATCGGGGAAGATGCGTGCGACCGCTCGCGTCACACGCTCGTGAAGCTGCGTGGCCGCGCTGCGGGTGGGCACGGCGAAGTACATGCCGTCCACCTGGCCCGCCTGAAAGAGACGCATGAAGCGGGCGAGGGCGGCCTCGGTCTTCCCCGAGCCGGTGTCCGACTCCAAGATGGCGAGGCTCCCGTTCTCGTAAATGGGCAGCGACCGCACCGCGTCCTGGATGGGATATGGGTCCCACTCGCCCAAGATAGGCCTAAATCCCACGGGCCCGCTCAGGGCTGATCGGGGCGCGTCGGCATCGAGAAACAGCGCATCGATGGCCTCCGTGGCACGGTCACGTGCTCGTGCGATGGCGCCTTCCTCAGAGGCATAGTCGAAGAACCGGGTATCCGAGCCGATCCAGTCGGCCAGCGTGAGGACGCCGTTGAACGCGTGTTGCAGCGCTGGATCGGCAGGAAACGGCCGAGCGTCTTCTGCGAAAGCCTTCGGAAACCAGCGGCGGACGTGGTCGGCAAGGTGCTGCAACCCGGCGGCCGGATCGCGCGCCTCGGTGGCGGCCCAGAGCCGCTTCTCGAACGAGCAGCCGTGATCAGAGACCGGCTTGCCGTGGTGCCCCCACGTGGCCAGGAGAAAGCGGATGAGGGCCTCTTCAGGGTCCCGTCCACCAAACCACGGCAGCGTGTCGGCCAGCGGAAGCGGCTGCAGCCAGCGCATCGGCTCGGTCGCATTCAGCACGCCAATCATGGGCCGAACGTGATCCGCCGTGGGTTTGGCGTCGAAGGCCATGTTCTGGAAGCCCTGGTTGACTTTGCCGGCATCGTGGAGGGCAGCAAAGACGCCGAGCCGCGCGACGTGCACGTCGGTGAGCGTGTCCCAGCCGAGGAGCCGCGCCAGCCGATCGCCGAGGAGGGTGCGCGTGAGCAGCGCCTCAGTGACGGCGGCCACATCGGCCGAGTGGGCCACGAGTGGGTGCCAGCCGGTGATGACTCCGGTGGAGCGGTCGTCGTCTTTGTACTTGAGCTTGGCCCAGAAATCGGATGGTTCTGGCGGTCCGTCCATGGAGTGGGAGCGTCATAATGAAAAACACGAAGTGCTGTGCGCACGAAAAACCGCGCGGGGCTTCGGGGCAAATCTATGAGACCGCCCTGACAGCCATGTGTCAGGACGGGGTGCAGCGTCAGAACGAGGCCCAGTCGAGGCGGCGCATCCCGGCGTCGGCCAGGGTGTCGAGCCCACCGTGGTCAATGAGCGCCCCGAAGAGCGCGCGGGTAGCCCGGGCATCTACCGGCGCGGTGTGCAACGGCCCGTCCGGGTCAATCCCAAAATACTCGAGCAGCGTAGCGAGCTGGACATCCGACGTCCGGAGTGTGAGGCGCCG
>CAYFRX010000399.1:0-2727 GCA_964345515.1 uncultured Rhodothermales bacterium | reverse complement strand
ATTTATTCATCTCCGTTTTGCCTGTCCATTATCTTTTGCTGATTCAACATGCTTTTTTCTGCTCGTCCCTTTCTGGCTTCTCTGATGGTCCTCAGCGTACCGCTCGCCGCCTTGCTCGTCAGCGGCTGTGCGTCCAGTGCGCCCTCTTCGTCGGCGTCCTCTTCGCCCGCTGTTGATCAATCGATTCCGTACGAACAGGTGGACCGACGCCAATTCACCGATGCCGGCGTCCACGCCCGCACGGTTCACGGCAACCGTGTTTCGGTCGAAGTCGCCGAACGCGACACGCTCGTCTGGTTCGAGAACGAGCAGACGGGGCGCTTCACGCGCGCCTTCCTCCGCCGCGGCAACACGATCTACCTGCTCGCGCGCGACGGTGACTACGTCCGCAGTTCGCCGAGCCAGACCGTTGCGTACCGCCTGTTCATGCAAGCCTGGCACAAGGCCAACCGGACGGGCGGCTCGGTGTCGTCGTCTCTTGCAGACGACCAGCAGTAGGGTACCGGCGAGCCTACAGTGCGCGAGCCGCCGCACGGCCCAACTGGCGGCCCCATCGCGCATATCCAGCCAGTGCCGGATGGATGCCGTCGGCACAGAACGCTTCGCGCTGCCTCAGCGTCGGGGCCGCTACGTAAGTGATTGTCCGGGTGGACGCGGCGAAGTTACGCATCGCCTGGTCGAGCAGCCGGCCGCGCCATTCGAGCACGGTCCGCAGCGGCTCCGGCAGCGCCGGGAACCGCCCGATGGGTGGCAGCCCCGCCAGGACGACGGGCGGATGATCGGTACGCGCCCGCAGATCGGCCACGAACTGTCCCAGGTCGCGCCGCCATTGCGCCGGACCGTGCAGCCGCATCACATCGTTCACGCCGAGGGCTACAACGGCTATGTGGTACGGCGCACGCGGCAGGGTAGGCAGCAGCCCGTCGTGTGCAGCCCGCGCCGTAACGCCCCGCTGCCCGTGGGCCCGCCAGTGCACCGGCCGCCCCGTCGCGTCGGCGAGGGTGCGCGCCACCTGCCCCGTCAAGCCCTGCGCGTGATCGGGCGCGCCCACGCCCGCCACGGTCGACTCGCCAACGACGAGCAGCCGCAGCGGAAGCCCGGGTCCGCCGACCGTGCCCGTGCACGGCCCCGACGCCTCGGGCACGCGGGGCAGGTCCTCACGCACGCGCTGGCCCTGCGTCCACACGAACGGAAGCAGCGGCACGGTTGCCGCAGCGGCGATCTGAAGGCCGATGTCGGAAAGCTGCATTGGCAATACGCAACTTGATTACTGCTGGCCAGCCTCGTCTAGTACAGGATCGTCGCGCGGCGGCCCCACCGTCCGCTGCGCCAGCTCGAAGATACGGCGGTACTCGTCGGCCCAGCTCGACGGTTTGGTGAAGCCATGCCCCTCGACGGGGTAGATGGCCAGTTCCCAGTCCGTCTTGCCAAGCTCGATGAGGCGCTGCGTGAGGCGGAGGATGTCCTGGGGCTGCACGTTCGTGTCGACGAGCCCGTGTGGCATGAGCAGCGGGTCCTCCAACCCCGCGGCATGATAGATGGGCGAGGACCGCGCGTAGGCCAGCGAGTCGGTTTGCGGCGTGTTGAGGATGTTGGAGGTGTACGGATCATTGTAGTGCGCCCAGTCCGTCACCGAGCGCAGCGCCGCGCCGCCGGCAAAGTGCTCGGCCTCGGTGAAGAGCGCCATGAGCGTGATGAAGCCGCCATACGAGCCGCCGTAGATGTACGTCCGATCCGCGGAGATGCCGCGGGTCTCCTCCAGGAAGCGCTGCGCATCGACGTAATCCTGCAGGTCGCGCCCGCCCATGTGCCGATAGATGGCCGTGCGCCAGTCGCGCCCGTAGCCGGCCGAGCCGCGGTAGTCCACGTTCATCACGGTGTAGCCCAGATCGGTAAGCATGTTGTGGAACATGTACTCGCGGAAGTAGCTGCTCCAGCCGCGATGCACGTTCTGGAGATAGCCCGCGCCGTGGACGAACAGCACGGCTCCGCCGTTCGGATCCTGGGGCTCGAAGAGCTGCGCCGGCACGCGCACGCCGTCCGACGCCTCGAAGCGGATAATGGCAGGATCGCGCCAGTCGTACGCGGACCACGCCTCCGTCGGCGAATTCGTGATCTGCCGGGCGGCCTGGCCGTTGGTGCCCTCGGAAGGCGTCGGCTTCAGGTACACCTCGGGCGGCTGGTTCGTGTACTCGTACAGCATGCCCATCATCTGGCCGTCCGGGCTGAGAGCCACCTCCGTCTGTCCCGCCATGCGGGTGATTTGTGTGCGCGGCCCCCTCCCCGCTTCCGCGGGGACAGGCTCTGCCGGCATCTGGTAGACGTGCCGCTCGTGCGGAGAGGGTTCGCTGCTCGCAAACGTCCACGTCTCGCCATCTTGCGAGAGGTGCGGATCCTCGACTTCGAAGTCGCCGCTCGTGAGCTGCGTAACTTCGCCCATCGCCACGTCTACCGTGTAGAGGTGGCTGTAGCCAGTGGCCTCGCTCTGGAAGTAGAAGCGTTCGTTGTCGGGGAGCCAGCCCATGTCGCTCGGGCCGCCGTACCACGAGATGCCGGGCCCGGCGATCCACGCCTCGTCGTGCTGCCGGTCGAGCACGGTGAGGGTACCCGAGGCGGCGCCGAGTCGGGCGATCCAGCGATCCTTGTTGTCGCGCGCCCGCACCTCGACGACCGCGTGTGCGCCATCGCCGCTCCAGTACGGCCCGAAGGCGTACAGCTCGCGCTTCG
>CAYFRX010000398.1:0-2729 GCA_964345515.1 uncultured Rhodothermales bacterium | reverse complement strand
CCGGCGGGGCCGCGGCCCGCGCCACCCCGGCGTACCCATCGACGAGCAGCGACTCGGCCGCGGCGTACTGGCGCTGTTGGGCGAGGACGTGGCCGAGGCGGAGCGCGGTGTGGTGCGTGGCCCAGTGATCGGGCGTCGTGGACCGGCGGATGGCGAGCGCTTCGCGGAATGCCGCTTCGGCATCGGCCCACTGCGTCTGGTCGCGCCGCAGCGCGCCGAGGGCTTCGAGGGTGCGCGCGAGGTCGTCGTGCTCGGCGGGCAGGATCGCGCGCCGGAGCGCCAGCGCCTGCGTCAGGTACTGCGCGGCGGCGTCCGGGTCTCCCGCCGTATGGAGCAGCGACCCCAGGTTGTGGAGCGCTGTTCCCACCCGCGGGTGCTTCGGGCCGAGGGCCGTGCGGTAGCGTGTGAGCACGTCGCGGCGGAGCGCCTCCGCGCGGGCAAGCTCTCCCTGGGCTTCATAGAGGCTGGCGATATTATTCAGCGTCGTGATCGTGCGCTGATGGTCGGGGCCGAGGGCAGCCTCACGAATCCGGCGCGCCGCGCGGAAGTGCGTTCCGGCTCCGTCGTAACGATCCAGGTCCAGCAGCATCTCGCCGCGGTTGTTGTGCGCCGTGGCCACCGCGGGGTGCTCGGGGCCGAGCAGGTCTTGCCGCAACTGCAGGTTCTCGGCCATCATGGCGGCGGCGGTATCCACCCGGCCCTGCCGGTGGTACGTCACGGCCAGGTTGTTCTGGATGAGCGCGATGTTGAGGTGGCGCGGCCCCAGGATGCGCCGCGTGACCGCCAGCGCTTCCTTGTAGCCTGCAGCGGCCGCCGCGTACTGGCCGCGCACCCGCTCGATGGACGCCAAGTTTGCCAGCGCTGATGCGGTGGCGTGGTGGCCCTCGGGAAAGGCGATCCGAAACAGGCGGGCGGCTTCCCCGAAATGCTCGGCCGCAGCCGCGTACTGGCCTTGCTGAAATGTCGCCATGCCGAGCTCCTGATGCGTGTCGGCGAGGGCTTGATCTTCGAGCACGGGCGTGCGCTCGTGCAGCGCGAGCACGCGGCGATACAGGGAGTCGGCCGCGGCGTACTGGCCCTGCCGGTAGCGCAGTTGGGCCCGCAGGCGCATCGGCGAGAGCGCCTCGGCGCTGGGCGTCCCGGTGGGGTCGTAGAGGGCGAGGCTCACCTGCAGCAGTGAGTCGGCCGCGGCATATTGGCCCTGAAGCGTCTGCACCTCGGCTAGATGGTTGAACGACGGGGCCAGGTCGACGTGGTCGGCCGGCAGCGCGGCCTGGCGGAGCGCGAGCCCCTGGCGGAAGAGCGAGTCGGCCGCCGCCAGGTTGCCCCGCACAAACCGGACGCGCCCCAGGGCGTCCAGCACCTGGGCGCGCACCAGCGGCCGGTCGGTCAGGGTCGACGAGCGGGCCTCGGCGCGATCGACGATGTCGTAGATGGTAAGCGTATCGCCGGGCGCGGCGTTGGGGTTGCCTTCCTCCAGCGTCTCCACCAAGAACTCCAGCACGGCGTCCGACGTGGCGGCCTGGCGGGCCGCTCGGTCGCGCTCAGCGGCGAGGCGCACGGTGTACAGGGCGATGAGCCCGCCGATCAGCAGGACGGCAGCCAGCGTGGCCAGCGCGCCGGTGCGGTTGCGCCGGAGAAACTTAGCCGACCGGTACGTCCACGTCTCGGTGCGGGCGGTGATGGGCCGATGGTCCAGAAACCGGCCGACGTCGTCGTGCAGCGCCTCGACAGACGCGTAGCGGCGGGCGGGCTCTTTGCGGAGGGCTTGCGCGCAGAGGGTGTCGAGGTCCCCTTGCAGCCGAGCCGCGGGCACAGGAGGCGCCTCGTGCCGGGCGGCCACGGCCGATGGGGCCTCGGGCGTCTGATGCTGAATGCGATCGGCGAGGTCGGGCAGCGCTGCCGCATCGTCGTCGTCCAGCGGCGGCCGCCCCGTGAGCAGCGCATACAGCAGCGCACCGAGGGCATACACGTCGGTGGCGGTGGAGACCGGCGCCGCGCTGACCTGCTCGGGGGCCGCGTACGCCGGCGTCAGCAGGTGCTGGCCGGTGCGGGTGGACAGGCCTTCGTCGTCGCCCAGCAGCTTGGCGATGCCGAAGTCGAGCAGCTTCACGCGCGGGCCGTCGTCGGCTTCCACGACCAGCACGTTGGCCGGCTTGAGGTCACGGTGGACGACGAGGTTGGCGTGCGCGTAGCGAACGGCCGCGCACAGCTGCTGAAACAGGTCCAGCCGCGCCGCCAGGCTGAGAGCGTGCTCCGCGCAGTACGCGGTGATCGGCACGCCGTCGACATGCTCCATCACGAAGAACGGCGTGCCGTCGCCGCCCACGCCGGCATCCAGGAGGCGTGCGATGCCGGGATGGGCCAGGCGGCCCAGCGTGCGCTGCTCGACCAGAAAGCGGCGCAGGTGATCGGTGGAGGGGAACCGCTCGCGGAGCACCTTGATGGCCACCGTGGTCCCGATGTCCTCGCGGTGCGCGCGGTAGACGACGCCCATCCCGCCGCGCCCGATCTCTTCGTCCACGCGATAGGGGCCAACCTGCGTGCCGCGCATCGACTTCCGCTCGGCGGCGAGGTGGGCCGTCCAGGCGCTCCCGAGGTGCAGCAGGTCGTCGTCGGCCGCGTCAGCGGCGAGCAGCGCGGTGACCTGGCGGTAGAGCGCTTCATCGCTATCACAGGCGTCGCGCAGAAAGGCGGTTCGCGCGTCTGGAGGGTGGTCGAGCGCCTCG
>CAYFRX010000397.1:0-2740 GCA_964345515.1 uncultured Rhodothermales bacterium | reverse complement strand
TGATTCACTCAAACGGAAACGACAGCGTGCGATCCGCCCCGAAGTCGTACAGCGTGAGGCGGCGCAGCTGGTAATACGACGCCCAGAATGCCCGCAGCGCTTGGATGTAGCTTCGCCGGGCCGCGTCCTTCTCCGTCTGCGCGCGGAAGAGCTCGGTAATCGAGATGTTGCCGACGCGATAGCGGTTGCGGGCCACCTCGAATCGGCGCGCGGCTACCGTGTCGGCCTGGGCGGCGATGTCGACCTGGTCGCGGAGCTGCTCTACCCGCAGCGCCTCGAAGTACACGTCCTGCCGAAGCGCCTCCCGGGTGCGGGCGACGCGTTCTTGCGTGGCCTGCCGGGCCGCTTTGGCGGCTTCCACCTCGGCCCGGCCCCGGCCCCACTGATACAGCGGCATCTGAAAGCGCACGCCGAGCCGCTGCTGGCTCAGCGGGTCGATGTAGGCATCGTTCAGGGTCGTGGCGCTTTGGTTCAGGCCATACTGCGCGGTGACGGTGGCAGAGAAGCCCGTCTGGCTCTCGGCCTGGGCGACGTCGCGCTGGGTAGCCACGGACTGGCGCCGCAGGTCGAGGAAGTCGGCGCGGTTGCGCTCGGCCTGCGCTACGGCCGCGTCGGGGTTGATCGAGAGCGTGGGCGGTGCGGTCGGCGGGACCACGTCGATCGCGGTGCCATCGGGCAGGTCCAGGGCGCGGCGCAGATCTTCTCGCGCCTCGTCGTAGGCGATGCGGGCCGCCGAAAGATCGCTCTGCGCGTTCAGCAGTTGCAGCTCGCTCTGGAGCAGGTCGTTCTCCGCGATGCGCCCGATGTCGTAGCGGCCCTGCGACAGCGTGTAGATCGTGTCGTTCACCGCCACATTGAACCGGGCGATGTCGACGTTCATCTGGGCGATGTAGACGTCGAAGAAGCGCTGCGCGATGTCGACGGCCACGTCCGCAAGGTCTTCGGTCAGGGTGCGCTGGGCGATGCGGTAGGTGAGCGGTTCGAGGCGCTGCTGCCACTTCAGGGCGTTGAACTGGAAGAGCGGCTGCTCCAGCCCGATGGTTACCGGCGTCGTCTGCCACTGGCTGAAGTTGCGGTCGCCGAACTGATCGACGCGGCTCAGGCCGGAGGTGACGAAAAGCTGGCCGCCGGTCAGGGGGATGGACTGCTCGACGGCGACGCTGGCCCGCGAGAAGAGGCGGCTCTGCTCCACGTACTGCACCGATCCGTCGTCCAGCACGAGGTCACTGATCGAGCGCTCCAAGCCGGGAGCGCTGCCATTCAGCGAGAGCGACGGGAGAAGCTGCGACTGGTACGCCTCGAAGAACCACTCGGACTGCTCGAACTGCAACCGGGCGATTTTGGACGAGGGACTCGACGTCTGGGCGCGCTGGATGGCCTCCTGCAGCGCAAGGCGCACCGTGTCCGGCGTGGCCGACTGCGCGTGAGCGGCGTGCGGGATCAGGAACAGGAGTGCGGTGAGAAGAATGGTTCGCATGGAAACGTCGTCGGTAGTGAATGCTCAATGCGGCCTCCCGCACCCGTGAACCGGAGTGGGGGCGTCCTACTCGTGCCGGAGGGCCACGACGGGGTCCTGCTCGGCGGCGCGCTTGGCCGGCAGCAGCCCAAAGATGAGCCCGACGCCGGCCGAGACGACGAAGGCCAGCAGCACGGCCCAGATCGACACCACGGTCTGGATCCCCGTCGTCCACTCGATGCCCGTACTGAGCCCGATGCCGAGCACCACGCCCAAGAGTCCTCCTGTGAAGCTCAGCGTGAGCGCCTCGATCAAAAACTGCTGGACGATGTCTGTCTCCTTGGCGCCCACCGACCGGCGCACCCCGATCTCGCGGATCCGCTCCATCACCGAGGCCAGCATGATGTTCATGATGCCAATCCCGCCCACGATGAGGGAGATCGACGCGATGGCGGCCAGCACGATGTTGAAGATCGTTTGCGTGCGGCGCTCTTGCTCCAGCAGCTGCTCGGGAATGACCACCTGGTAGTCCACCACGTCGTTGTGGCGGCGGCGCAGCATGCGGCTCACCACGTCGGCCACCGGCGTGACGAGCTCGGAGGTTTCCACCTGCACCACGAGCCGGTCGAGCTGGTGGTAGTTGACGGGGCCGGTCTGCTGCGTGCTTTCCTCGTCGTCATCCTCCTCCGCGGCGGCCTCGATGTCCTGCTGCGTGACGCGGGCCCGGTTCAGCGTCCGGAGCAGCACCGTGTTGATGGGCGCATAAATGTCGTAGTTGTAATCGCGAATCCCGAGGTCTTCGATGGCTTGCGTCGAGAGCGCACGCCGCTCCAGCACGCCGACCACCGTCAGCCACACGTTGCCGCACTTAATCCGGTTGCCGATGGCCGGCTCCTGCGCGAAGAAGCGCGTCTTGACGTCCGCGCCGATGATGGCCACAGGCGCGGCGCTCGCAAACTGTTGTGCAGTAAACCGCGTGCCTTGCGCGAGCTGCACGCGGCCGTCGTCGAAGTGGGCGCGCGTGACGCCGACGAGCTTCGTCGAGCGCCGGAGGCCGGCGCGCACGGCGTTCGTTTCGACCACGATCTCCGGACTCACGGTCGCGACGCCGGGGATGGTCTCATGGATGCTGCGCGCATCGGCCATCGTCAGGCCGGGCGAGTACGGGCGCTTCTGATCCGGGAGCGTGCTCCCGGTGCCGGATTCGATCGGGCCCTCCTCCTGCTCCACGACGGGCCGCACGATGACGTTGTTGGCCCCCAGAATGCGAATCTGCTGCAGGAT
>CAYFRX010000396.1:0-2744 GCA_964345515.1 uncultured Rhodothermales bacterium | reverse complement strand
CGCCTCGAACGCCTCGTCGAGCAGGTCGCTGCTTCCGAGTCGGCTTCGGTCGATGCCGACGTGTCTTCCACGAGCGATTCCCGATAACAATAGCGGTTTTCTCACTCTTCTCAAACTGGCCCAATGCCTCCCATGCGCACATATCAGATGGTACTGATCTTGGCGTTGTGGTGCGCCTTCGGGCCTGTCGCTGACGGAATGGCGCAGGCGGTGCCTGAGGTGATCACCTACCAGGGCGTGCTGGCTGACGGAGCGGGGAATCCGGTGGCCGGACCGGTGGAGCTTACCTTCCAGTTTTTCGATGGGGAGACCGGCGGGGCGCCAATTGCCGACTGGAGCGAAACCTACACGGTTGAGCCGGACGGCGCCACGGGTCGGTTCAGCGTGCCGCTGGGTAGCACGGCAGGACTGCCGGATGGATTGCTCGACAGCGGCGCGTCGCTCTGGCTGCAAATCGGCGTCGATGGCGAAGCGCTCGAACCCCGCACGCAGCTGACGAGCACGGCGTTTTCCCTCCGGGCCCGCCAGGCACAGGGGGTGACCGATGGTGCCGTCAGCACGAGTGGGCTGCTCGATGGCAGTGTGACCCAGGCCAAGCTGGCCGATGGGGCCGCTGTGCGCAGTCTGAACGGCGCCACTGACGCCGTCACGCTCGCCGCAGGCGACAACGTTACCATCACGCAGGACGAGCGCGAATTGACCATCTCGGCCACTGGCCCCGAGGGCGGGCTGTCGAGCGTCGCCGCTGCCCCACCGCTTGCCGGCGATGGAACGAGCGCCGCGCCCCTCCGTCTGCCTGATGGCAGTCTGTCCACGGCCGTGCTGGCCGATAACGCCGTTTCGACCGAGAAGGTGCAGAACGAGGCCATCACGAATGCCAAGCTGGCCCCCACGGCTGCCGTGCTCAGCCTGAACGGCCTCCGCGGCGACATCACCATTCAGGGAGCGGGCGGCGCAACGGTCAACAGCAGTGGCAACACCATCACGATTAATGCTGGCAGCGGCGGTGGCGACGGCGGTATCTCTGGCATTCAAAATGCCGACAATACCCTCGAAATTCTCGACCCGGGCGGGCCCACGGTCACGATCAACCTGCGCGACGGCGCTATCACGGCGGAGAAGTTTGAGCCGGAAACGGTGCCAGAGGCCGACGGTCGCTTCTTGGGATACGACGTCGGTGGCGGCGCGCTCCGCTGGGCGCAGCCGGCGGTCGCCACTAACGGGACGCTCACGGGCGATGGCACGACGGACAATGCGCTGGCGATCGCGGAGGGCGCGGTAAGCACCAGCCAACTCGCCGATGCCGCGGTGACGGGCTCTAAGATTGCCGACGGAGCGCTACTGGGTAGCGGTGACATCGCCGTGACGCGCACCGACGATGACGCGCTGGAGATTGCCTTCACGGGCGATGTGAGCAGTGCCGTCACGTCGGTGTCCGGCGGCTCAGGCCTCAGCGAGGACCAGACCACGGGCGACGTGACGGTGTCGGTGGCTGAAGGCGGCATCACCGGAGCCATGCTCGATGACGGTGCGATCCAGGCGGGAGATAATGTGGACGTCACGCGCGACGGTAGTGGGAATGTGGTCGTGGCTGCGCCGGACGCACTGACGAGCGCCGTGACGAGCCTGACCGGCGGGGGGGCGACGCTCACCGGGGGGGTGACGCTGCAGGGCGGCAGCGACATCGCGATCACGAACCCAGACGACAACACACTGCAGATCGACTTCACCGGCAGCGCGGAGGGAAACGGCATCGAGGGGGTCAACGCCGGTGCCGGGCTGGAAGCAAGCAGCGAAGAGGACGAGGTGACGTTGTCGGTGGCCGAGGGGGGCGTCATCGGCTCGATGCTCGATGGTGATGCCGTTCAGGCGGGCGTCAACGTGGAAGTAACGCGCGACGAGGACGAGAACGTAGTCGTGTCGGTCCCCGAAGCCGTAACGAGCCTGCAAGGCGCGAGCGGAGCTCTCACGCTGGAGGGGGATGTAACTGCTTCGGGAGAAGGGGAGACGCTCTCCCTGCAGTTGGCCGATGACGCCGTTAACAGCGCCACGGTGGAGGATAATTCGCTGACCGCCGACGACCTCGCAGAGGGTGCTGTGGAGACCGACGAGCTGGCCGATGAGGCGGTTGACGCGTCAGCGCTCCAGGCGAGTGCGGTGACTGTCGACAAGCTCAACACCGCTGACAGCCCGAGTGATGGCAATTATCTCCGGTTTGTCGATGGCGAGATGCGATGGACAAGCTTATTTGGCTCGGAGGCAAATGCAGAACCGAGCTCCATCCGCTGGAAGGAGGACGTGCGGACGCTGGAGGACCCGCTCGCGCTCGTCGAGCAGCTGCGCGGGGTGCGTTACGACTGGAAAGAGAGCGGCGCGTCGGATGTGGGCGTGATCGCCGAGGAGGTCGCCAAGGTGCTGCCGGAGCTGGTCGAGTTTGACGAGAGCGGTCAGGCGAATGGCGTGCACTACGCGAAGCTGGCCGCCGTGCTCATCGAAGCAACCAAGGTGCAGCAACAAACTATCGAGTCGAAGGAGCGAGCTATTCAAGCGCTACGCCGGGAGATGGGTGCGCTCGAAGACCGCTTGGTGGAGATTGAGCGTCTGCTTCGGTCATCATCCGGGACGGCTGCCTCACCGCCGACTGGCAGCGACTCGCATCGATAGCTTCCTTTGTCTTCTGTGACTTCTGATCCAACCGAATCCATGCAACGTTTTCTTACACTCATTCTGCTCGGCAGCCTGGC
>CAYFRX010000395.1:0-2756 GCA_964345515.1 uncultured Rhodothermales bacterium | reverse complement strand
GCGGGTAGCGAACAACGGACCCACCACCGCCGTTTCCATCCCTTGATTTGCCATATCCGCAACCCTGCACCACGGGACTACCAATCGCATGCCGACAGCCACGACTGCCGACATCCACCAGCTTCTTCGCCCGTCCACGGTTCAGATCGGGCTCGCCGGGGAGACCAAAGATCCGGTGATTAACGCCCTGGTCGACTTGCTGGAGGGGCATGACTCCATCGACAGCCTGGAAGCGGTGCGCGAGGCCGTCTTCGAGCGCGAGAAGGTCATGTCGACGGGGGTGGGCAAATCCTTGGCCCTGCCGCACGCGAAGACGGCCGCTGCCCGCGACACGGTGGCGGCGTTTGCTACGACGGCGAACCCCATCGATTTTGGCGCCATCGACGATCAGCCCGTGCGGCTCGTCTTCCTGCTCGTCGGACCGGAGTCCGACAAGTCGCGCCACATCAAGATCCTCGGACGGATCTCGCGCCTCGTCAGCCGCGACGCGATCCGCGAGCAGCTCCTGAACGTGGAGGCGCCGGACGAGGTCATCCGCATCCTCAAGGAGGGCGAAGCCCAACTCCGAGCGTAGCTGTCCCGAGTAATCCGTCTCCGATTTTCCTGAAGCAA
Source organism: uncultured Rhodothermales bacterium (assembly GCA_964345515.1). GTDB lineage: Bacteria > Bacteroidota > Rhodothermia > Rhodothermales > Salinibacteraceae > JAAAPH01. The sequence continues at coordinate 2,144 of CAYFRX010000395.1, read as the reverse complement.
CGGCCGGCCTGTGAGCACTTCCTTTCAGAACATCAAAGGCACCTTCGACATCCTGCCCGACGCGTATCGCGACGGCGGCACGCGCATCGCCAGTAGTGCGGAGTGGCATCACGCCGAGTCCACGATTCGCGCCGTGATGGCGCGCTTCAACCTTGAGGAGATCCGCACGCCCATCTTCGAGCCGACCGAGCTCGTAGCGCGCGGCGTCGGTGAGCACACCGACATCGTCACGAAAGAGATGTTCGCGTTCGAGCGCTCCGGGACGAACTACGTGCTCCGGCCCGAGGTGACGGCGCCGGTGATGCGCGCGTTTCTGCAGCACCACCTGGAGCAGCGCGGCGGCGTGCAGAAGCTGTTCTACATCGGCCCGTGCTTCCGCGCCGAGCAGCCGCAGAAGGGCCGCTACCGGCAGTTCCACCAGTTCGGCATCGAGATCGTGGGCGCCGACGATCCGCGCGCCGACGTGGAGGGCATCGCCGTGATGATGGCCGTGTACCGCGCCTTCGGCATCGAGAATATGACGCTGCGGATCAACACGCTCGGCACCCCTGAGGACCGCGCGAACTACGTCGACGCGCTCCGCGACTATTTGGCCCCGTACCACGACGAGCTCTCCGAGACGAGCCAGCGGCGGTTAGCGAAGAATCCGCTCCGCCTTCTCGACACGAAGCTGGAGCACGAACAGGAGATTCTGAAAGACGCGCCGCGTCTCATCGATTTCGTGGACGAGGCCAGCCGGCGCGACTACGACGCCGCGAAGGCGCTCCTCGACGACATCGGCATCGGCTACGTGGAGGATCCGTTCCTCGTGCGCGGACTCGACTACTACACGCGGCTCACGTACGAGCTGGAAAGCCCCGACCTCGGCGCGCAGAGCGCCCTCGCTGGCGGCGGGCGCTACGACCTGCTGGCACAGGCGCTCGGCAGCGACGATCCCGTGCCCGCCACCGGCTTCGCGGCGGGCATGGAGCGCCTCTTCCTCGCCATCGAGGCCGCCGGCACTGAGCTGCCGGCCGCGCCCACGCCGGACGTCTTCATCGCCGCGCTGGGCGATGCGGCCGAGCGGTGGGTCTTTCGCACGGCACAGACGCTCCGCGCCGAGGGGCTCAGCGTGGCGCTCGACCTGAAGGGCCGCTCGCTGAAAGCGCAGATGAAGGAGGCCAACCGCCAGGATGCGCCGTACACGCTCATCATCGGCGGCAACGAGCTCGACGCCGGTAGTGCGCAGGTGAAGGAGATGAAAACCGGCGAGCAGGTCGAAGTCGCCTTTGACGAGTTGGCTGACTACCTCAAACAGCGTAACGAGGTCGCTCCGCAGGCCGCCTAAGCCTGCGCCGCGTCGATTGCAGGCACGCGCAGTCGACATTTTGAAATCGAAACGCAACATTCGAAATGTACCCCCGCATCAGCGACGTATTCAGGGATTATCTCGGGTTTGAGCTTCCGTTCCCGATCTACTCTTTCGGCCTCATGTTGGCCATCGCCATCCTCACGGCGGCGTGGCTGATGGGGCGCGAACTCGACCGGATGTACCGGCAGGGGCGCGTCGGCAGCGTGCGCGTTCCCGTCGATGACGAGAAGGGACGCAGGCGCGGTCGTACGCGAGAGGCGAGTCCGTCGGTGCTCGTCGGCACGCTGGCCATCATCGCAGCGGTTGGCGGCATCGTCGGGTCGAAGGTCTTTCACATCCTCGAAAACCTCGATCAGTTCGTGCTCGACCCGATGGGTATGATCTTCTCGACGGGTGGACTCACCTTTTACGGTGGGCTCATCGTGGCCGGCGTGTCCATTGCGTGGTACATCAAGAAGAAGGGGCTGGCGGTCGGCGCCTTTGCCGATGCCGTCGCGCCCGGGCTCATGATCGGCTACGGCATCGGGCGCATCGGCTGCCACCTCGCAGGGGATGGCGACTGGGGCATCGCCGCCGACCTCGCGGCCAAGCCGGACTGGCTTCCGATGTGGCTCTGGGCCGAGTCGTATCCGAACGCCATCATCGGGGCGCCGCCGCAGCCGGTGTACCCGACCTCCATCTACGAGTTTCTGATGGCCGCGGTCATCTTCGGCATCCTGTGGGCCGCGCGCAAGCATCCGTTCAAAAGCGGCTGGCTCTTCTCGCTGTACCTCGTCTTCAACGGCGTGGAGCG
>CAYFRX010000394.1:0-2756 GCA_964345515.1 uncultured Rhodothermales bacterium | reverse complement strand
TCGCTCAGACACGATTCCTTTCGGGCGCTCCGTCTTCGCCTTCGTCCGGGCGGCGGGTTCTTCAAGGCCGAACGGCGCGATGGCCAGCCGATGGCACCGCGACGTTCTTCAAGCTCTGAGCTTCCAACCCCCGTTTCCCGCTCGCTGTCCTGCTAACCCCTGAATCCCACCCCCAACCTGATGTCCACTGACCACTCTACGACCGCCCCGCAACGCCTCACCGAAGATACCGTCGCCGATGCTATCCGCCGCGCCTGCCAAACCATCGCACCCGTCTGGCCGCTTGAAAGCTTCGTCGCCGTCAACCCGTATCTCGGCCTCACGGACCAGCCCTTCGACGAGGCAGCCCACCGGCTCGCACAGACGGGCGGCGCCCGGGCCACGCTATCGCCCTCGTTCTACCTCGACGCTATCGACGCCGGCCGGATTGCGGAGGCCGACCTGGCTGCGGCATTGGATGCGCGCGAGGCGCCGCCGGCCGATACCGTGGCGGCCCTGCTCGAACAGGTCCGCCACGCCGGGGACGACCGGAGCGCCTTTGACGCCTCCGTGCCCACCGTGGCGGATGTGGCCTGCGCGCAGACCGGCGCGGACTGGGATCGCCTCGCCACCGATCGCGTCTCGGCCTGGGCGGCCGCGTACTTCGACGGCGGGCAGGCCCTCTGGCGCTCGGCCGATCCCGCGCAGCCGCCCTTCGCCGCCTGGAAGGCCGAAGCCAGCGCCGATCGTACGCCGGAGGTGATGGGACTCACGGGCTTTCGCGAGGTGGTGGCCGCCTTGCCCACCGATCCGCTCGCTGCCGCGCACGACGCACTGGCGCGGCTCGACGTGCCGGACGCAGGGCTCGACCTGTACCTGCACCGCGTCCTGATGCGCGCCGGGGGCTGGGCCGCCCATGCCGCCCGCATCGCATGGGACGCGCGCCTCTACGACGACCGCGATGACGACACGCTCCGCCAGTTCTTGGCCGTGCTTCTAAGCTGGGAGGCCGCGCTCCTGGAGACGTTGCCGTCGCCCGGTCTGGCAGCCGCGTGGGACGCCGCGAAGGACGAGCTGGTCGCCCTCAGCCAATCCGCCGAGCGGCCTGCGGCGCGGGAGCGGCTCCTCATCCTGCAAGATGCCTTCGATCGGGCCATGCAGCGTCGCCTCGTCGAGCGCGTCAACGCCCGCCCGCCGTCTGCTACCAATGGGCAGCGGCCCGACGTGCAGGCCGTCTTCTGCATCGACGTGCGCTCGGAGGTCTTCCGCCGCCACCTCGAAGCCGCGGCCCCGAACGCAGATACGATCGGCTTTGCCGGCTTCTTCGGCTTTCCGATCGAGTACGTGCCCCTCGCCCACGAGGCGGGCCGCGCGCAGTGCCCCGTGCTGCTCACGCCAGGACATACAATCGTGGAGACCGTGCCTGACGCTGACCACCACACGCACGCGGTGGAACAGCGGCGGCTGACGCATCACGTCAAGCGCGCCTGGAACGCCTTCAAGATGGGCGCCATCTCGTGCTTCAGCTTCGTCGGGCCCGTCGGGCTGGCCTACCTGCCCAAGATGATCACCGACACGCTCGGCTGGACGCGTACTGTGCCCGACCCCGAGACGAACGGGCTGGGCGAGACCGCCGCCGCGCAGAAGGGGCCGAGCCTTGCGCCGGGCGAGCACGCAGGCCACGCCGTCGGCATGCCGCTGCCGGATCGGATCGAGGTGGCCGAGGGGACGCTGCGGGCCCTGTCGCTCACCGAGGGCTTCGCACCGCTCGTCCTCATCACCGGCCACGGCGCCACCACGGTCAACAACCCGTACGACACCGGGCTCCATTGCGGCGCCTGCGCTGGACGTAAGGGCGAGGCCAACGCGCGCGTCGCCGCGGCCGCCCTCAACGACCCGGACGTACGCGCCGAACTGGCCGAGCGTGGCACTCACATCCCCGACGACACCGTCTTCCTCGCCGGCCTGCACGATACAACAACGGATGAGGTCACGATCTTCGACCGGGACGCGGTGGCCGCGCAGCACCCCGAGCGGCTGCAGCAACTGGAGGCGTGGCTGGCCGAAGCCGGGCGCCGCACGCGCGCCGAGCGGGCCGAGCGGTTCCACCTGCCCGAGGGCGCCGCGACCGACGAGGCGGTCGTCTGGCGGAGTAAGGACTGGGCGGAGACGCGCCCCGAGTGGGGGCTGGCCGGCTGCATGGCCTTCATCGTGGCCCCGCGCCACCGCACCGAAGGGCTGGACCTGGGCGGGCGCTCGTTCCTGCACGACTACGACTGGCGGCAGGACAAGGACTTCAGCGTGCTGGAGCTCATCATGACCGCGCCTATGATCGTGACGAGCTGGATCAGCCTCCAGTACTACGCCTCGACGGTCGACAACCAACGCTTCGGCTCGGGCAACAAGACGCTGCACAACGTCGTGGGCAAGCTCGGCGTCTTCGAAGGCAACGCGGGCGACCTGCGCGTGGGGCTGCCCTGGCAGTCCATCCACGACGGCGAGCAGTACCAGCACGAGCCGCTGCGGCTGAACGTCGTCATTGAAGCGCCGCGCGAGGCGATGAACGATGTGCTGGCCGCCCACGACGACGTGCGCGCGCTGTGCGACAACGGCTGGCTGTACCTCCTGGCGATGGACGACGTTGGCCGCATCACCCACCGCTACGCGGGCGACCTGACGTGGACACCGGTCGATGGGTGATACCGAATCCGACGACAGCATCTGGGGGTGAACGGCCGGACGGGCGGAGGGACAAACGTTTAAACGTCCACCCGTTC
>CAYFRX010000393.1:0-2758 GCA_964345515.1 uncultured Rhodothermales bacterium | reverse complement strand
GTCACGGGGCCACATCGGGGCTATTTCACAACTTGGGTTATTTTATTTCCGCACGCGGAGGATCAAGACGAGCGCCACGAAGGCAAACGTGACGTGCGGGAGCCAGGCGGTAACCTCGGGGGAAAAGGTGCCGGAATAGCCGAACGGTTCGGTCAGCTTCTGAGTCGCCAAGTAGATGAAGGCCGTGCCGAGGCCCAGCCCAATCTGGACGGCCTGACCCCCACGCCGCCGCACGGCAGCCAGCGGCACGCTGATGAGCACGAGGATGAGATTCGCAAACGGATACGAGTACTTGCTATAGTAGTGCACCAGGGTACGCCCAATGTTGTCGGCCCCGGAGCGTTGCAGTGCATCGACGAAGTCAGCCGCTGCCGGAATCGTCATAGCTTCGGCGTCGCGGCCGGTGCGAGCAAAGTCGCGCGGGTAAATGTTGAGCACCGTGTCCACCTCGGCGACCCCGTCGTTGACGCGCATGTCGCCCCGATCGAAGGTCCGGCGGGTGACGTCTTCGAGGCGCCACACGCCGAGTGAATCGATCCAGCGCATCCGGGTGGCATCGACGCGGCGGGTGAGCCGCGCGCTATCGGCGAAGGCCTGGGGCGACACCTGATGCGCCACCTGGTCCGTCCGGTCGTAGAAGCCGACCGACACAATAGAGCCCGGCGTATTCTGACGATGAATCTCGTCGTTGTCTACCTGCTGCGATCCCTGGTTGAGGTACCTGCTGTCGTAGTCCACGACGATCTCGTTGGTTTGCGGAACGATCCAGCCGTTGAACCAGAACATGAACCCGGTGACGAACACGCCGACGATGAGGTACGGCACCATGAGCCGGTAGAGGGACACCCCGCTCGTCTGGAGTGCGATGATTTGCAGCTCTTGAGCGAGCTTGCCCGTCAGGTAGATGCTGGAGAGAAAGAGCGCTAGCGGCGAGGTCAGGCGGATGATCTCCGGAATGTAGCTGGGGTAATACACGAGAAAGACCTGCCGCAGGCTCGCGCCGCCGTCGAAGAAATCGTCGCTGTACTCCACGTAGTGCAGCACGATGAAGAAGACGACCAGCGCCGCGATGAAGAGCAAGAAGCCCTTCACGAGGCGTGCGATGATATGGCGATCGAATCGGGTCACGACAGGTCAGGGGGTTCGGAGCCGTGTGAGGCGTTAGGGGTCGCATCCACCCCGAGACACGTCTCACGCAGCGTATGCACCGCTTCCACGAACAGTCCGCAAAAATTTGAGGGCGGTTAGATTCTTCATCCGCCGCTATGTACTTTACCTCAGCTATTCTGTTCAATCCAACGTGCGCTCCTTCATGAAAGTCCACGAGTATCAAGCGAAAGATATCCTTCGAGAGCACGGCGTGTCGGTCCCGCCTGGTATTGTCGCGCATACGGTCGAGGAGGCCGTGGAAGCTGCGCAGAAGTTGGCCGACGACGGCGCCACGCAATTCGTCGTCAAGGCGCAGATCCACGCGGGCGGCCGAGGCAAGGGCGGCGGCGTGAAGCTGGCCGACAGCGTCGACGCCGTCCGCGAGCACGCCGAAGCCATTCTGGGGATGAACCTCGTCACGCACCAGACCGGCGAAGAGGGCCAGAAGGTGCGCAAAATCCTCGTCACGGAGGCGGTCGACATCGCGCAGGAGTACTACGTCGGCGTCACGCTCGACCGCGAGCGGAGCATGAACGTGATCATGATTTCGACAGAAGGCGGCGTCGAGATCGAAACGGTCGCGGAGGAGTCGCCCGAGAAAATTCTGAAAGAGTGGGTCGACCCCACCATCGGCCTGATGCCCTTCCAGATCCGGCGCCTGGCGTTCGGGCTCGGGCTCGAAGGCGACGCGTTCAAGCAGGCGAGCCGGTTCATCCAGTCGCTTTACGACGCGTACGAGGCCGCCGACGCGACCATCGCCGAAATCAACCCGCTCGTCCTGACCGACGATGGCAGCATCGAGGCCGTCGATGCCAAGATCAACCTGGACGACAACGCGCTCTTCCGGCACAAAGACCTGGCCGAGCTGCGGGACGTCCACGAGGAAGATCCCCGCGAGGTGGAGGCCGGCGAGCATGGGCTCAGCTACATCAAGCTCGACGGGAACGTAGGCTGCATGGTCAACGGCGCGGGGCTGGCCATGGCCACGATGGACATCATCAAGCTGGCCGGTGGGGAGCCCGCCAACTTCCTCGACGTGGGCGGCTCGGCCAGCGCGGAAACGGTGGAGGCCGGTTTCCGCATCATCCTGAAGGATCCGGCCGTGGAGGCCATCCTCGTCAACATCTTCGGCGGCATCGTGCGGTGCGACCGCGTCGCGAAAGGCGTCATCGAGGCCGCGAAGAACATCGATATCAACGTGCCGCTCATCGTGCGGCTGCAGGGCACCAACGCCGAAGAAGGGAAGCAGTTGCTCGAGTCGAGCGACATCGACCTGCAGTCGGCCATCCTCCTAAAGGAAGCGGCCGACAAGGTCACGCAAGCGCTGGGCCGTGGCGACACGGTGGCGGCCTCGTAGGATTCGACTTTCATCACTGAGCGTGGGACGAGGGCCTCCTCGCATCAGCGGGGAGGCCTTCGCTCTTTGTCGCGGTCGGCGCTTGCACCGCATTCACGTTTGGGCGTAGATTGATGTCGTGTCCCAGATCGTGCTGCCCTGTGGCGAGTCCGCTGTCTCGATGGGCCAGCAGGGCGACGGGCTGGAGCATGCTCTTTCCCTCTTGCAATCGCACCGACGGGTTGGGATGAATGAATTGAACGACGGGGACCC
>CAYFRX010000392.1:0-2771 GCA_964345515.1 uncultured Rhodothermales bacterium | reverse complement strand
GCTCATCGGCCAAGTCGAGCACATGCCTCGGCCCCGGGTAGCCGTTCATCTCGGCAGGGCGGGCCAGGCCCATGCCGCGACCGGCGAGAAGCTGCTGGGCCTCACGCTGCGACAGGCCATACGCCGTGTCGCCGTCTGCAATATACGGCGTAAACGATTGCGGGCCCGGCATCGGGCGGGGCGACTGGGCCGCCGCGCCCGACGGCGTCAAGGCCAACCAAGCGGTTGCCGTGCTGAGCACCGCGATAAGGATGAGGCGAAGCGCTTCCATTGATGTCGAAAGATTAAACGGTTGGGAAAGTAGCGTGCGATGCAGGTCAGAGCGACGAGTGCTGGTACGCCAAGCTGTCCGGGACAAACACAGCGTAGAGCCCCCGCAGGTCGCCAGCCTCGAAGCCGTGGGCCCGGTCCTCCGGGTACTGCTGCTTGACGAAGTCGGGACGGTTCGCCTTGGCTCCGTGGCAGGCCAAACACGTCGGTTCCACCGTGATGCGACGATCATAGCGCCACCCGGGCGTGCCGTCACGCTCGACCCGGGTCCATCGCTGTGCGAGGACCGGGTCGTCGGCAAAGCGAGCGTACGCTTCCGCGCCAGTGGAATCGAGTTGGTGAGCGGGATTCCGGTATTTCTTGGCCATCTGCTGGATGATCCAGCCGGTGGAGTCTGAGAGCGCCCGGGCGCGCTGCCCGACAGGCTTGCAGACGCGAGCGAACGTACTCTGATCGACCGTTTCTTCGCTGGTGATGGTCTGGGCAAGCCGAGAACGCATCGCGTTGAGGGCGGCCACCTCGCGTTCCACGGCGGACTGCAGCGCCGCGGGCGGTTCGGTCGGACCGGCTTGCTCCATCGACGCGTCAGGGCCGCACCCCCCGAGGAGGCCGAACGTGAGAACTAAAACGGAGAGGCGTCGTGGGGTCATGAGACGATACGAAGCAATTCAGCATGCATCGGTTGCGCCGGAAGCGCTGCGCAGGGTACAGCGTACGAGAAGGAGCCATGAGCCACTAGCGTACAGCTCCTGGAATCCATGTCGGGACAGCCTGCATTTACATGTAAGTAGATTCCCCACAAGGCTCCTCCTGTGCAGACCTTCGGGCCTCAAATCATTCCGTGCCATTGAAACTAATAGTAATGTCTTGTAATAACAAATATGCAGAATGAACACACTACTTGCTGGACTTGCCTTCGTCACTCCGCTCTTTTCCCCGCATCCCACAAGCTCCATGACCACGTCTCGTGTTGATCGTGTTGACCGCTCATCATCCATCCCTGCGGCACTCGCCGGGGTCGTCCTTGCGCTGCTGTTGGGGTTGCCCGGATGGGCGCAGGCGCAATCGGCATCCACCGCAGTGCCCACCACCGTGACCGTCCACGTCCGCTCGAACGACGCCAAGCTGTTGCAAGACCCGGTCGGCGGGGCGCGCGTCACCATCCGCGATGCCGAGACGGGTACGGTGCTCGCTGAAGGGCTACAGCAAGGCAGTTCGGGCAGCAGCGAGACGATCATGCGCCAGCCGCATCGGCGTGGGGAGGATATCTTCACGACCTCCGGCGCCGCCAAATACGTCGCAACGCTGTCGCTTACCGAGCCGACTCGCGTGGAGGTGACGGCCGAGGCGCCGCCTGATTATCCGCAAGCCATGCAGTCCGCCTCGAAGACGCTCTGGCTGATGCCGGGGCAGGACGTCGCGGGCGACGGTGTGGTGCTCACCGTGCACGGCTTCATCGTGGAGGTGCTGGCACCCACCGACGCGAGCGCCCAGCCCGGCGACGCGCTGACGGTGCGCTCCCGCGTGCGGATGCTCTGCGGCTGCCCGACCGAGCCGGGTGGGATGTGGGATGCTAGCACGTACACCATCACCGCGCAGCTGCTGCGCGACGGTGAGGTCGTAGCGACCAGTCCCATGCAGTTCACGGGATCGACGAGCGAGTACGAAGCAACTGTTCCAGTACCAAGCGCGGGCGCAACGGCCGTGCGCGTGCTGGCCATGGACGCCGACCGGGTCAACTTCGGCGTGGCGACGCACCCCCTCACTAGCGAGACCGAGTGACCGATGAACGCTGCGTTCTGGAACGACCGATACCGGTCCGATACGTACGTGTACGGTACTGAGCCGAACCAATTCATCCGGCAGCAGGCGGACAGGCTGCCGGCAGGCGGCTCAGTGCTCGCGCTGGGCGCCGGGGAGGGGCGCAACGCCGTCTTTCTCGCCGAGCAAGGCTTCGACGTGACGGCGCTCGATTATTCCGAGGAAGGGCTGCGGAAGCTGCAGGTATTGGCGGCCGAGCGCGGCGTGTCGGTGGCCACCATCCAGGCCGACGTGACGACTTGGGCGCCCGGGCGCACGTGGGATGGCCTCGTCGTCGCGTTCCTGCACGTGCCACCGGCCGAACGGCCGGCGCTGTATCGCACGATGCAGACAGCGCTGCGGCCCGGCGGCGTGCTGGTGACCGAGTGGTTCCGGCCCGAGCAGGTCACCGGCGGGGACGAGAGCGGGGGCCCGCCCACCGCGGCCATGATGGTGACCGAGGACGAACTGCGCGCGCACTTTCCGGTCGATGGCATCCAGATGCTGCGGGTCGTCGAGACGCATTTGAACGAGGGACCGCATCACAGCGGCCCGGCGGCCGTGGTGCAGTTCGTCTGGAAGCGTCCGGCGTCGTAGCCGTCAGGGCGGCGTGTGCGCTGCCGTTGAGGTCGGGGGCTGGAAACAGTCGTCGACGGGCTGGGCATCGCACGGGACAAACTCGAACTCCAGCGTCGAGTGGC
>CAYFRX010000391.1:0-2802 GCA_964345515.1 uncultured Rhodothermales bacterium | reverse complement strand
TTATACGCTCGTTCAACAGGCTCGCAGGCCGCAAATATCTAGGGTTCCACTCAAGGACCCACACCGCAGCATTAACGGCTGAATGCAGGTCGCGTTCGCCCTTTTCTGCAGCCAAATCGCAGCGCGGGTTGAGTGGCGGAGCCATTCGGCAGCCCAAAGCGCAACGCTCAACGGCGCGGGCCGGCGTCGCGAGAGGGGCCGGCCGCCTCCGGAGCCAGCGTAAAGGATTCCACCTCCACCGGCGTGATGCTCTCGTCTCCCTCACGCACGCGGACGATCTGGTCCATGGCCACGTCGGTGAACTGCTGCTCAGCGCCGCTGGGCCACGTGATGGCGATCGCCCGCAGCGCGTCGGCCGGCCCCAACCCGATCTCCTGCTGCAGGCTGGAGGCGCCGAAGCTGCCGCCCGTCGACACGGTGCGATGGATCATGCGCGTGGTGTCGCCAGCGGCGACGGTCAGCTGGATGCGCGCGCCCATCGCGCTGCGGTTCGAGCGCGTCCCTTCCAGCCGAAGAGTGATCCAGTGGTTGTCGTGCCCGGGGTTCTCGAAGAGCACGTTGTGGAAGACGTCGCCCTGAAAGGCACCACCCATCACGGCGTGGATGTCTTGATCGCCGTCGTGGTCGAAATCGGCAAACGAGATGGCGTGGCCTTTCTGGAGATGGCCAAAGCCGCCCGCAGCGGTCACCTCCTGGAAGCGCGTTCCGCCGGCGTTCCGAAACATGCGGCTCGGGATGAGCGAGCGAAAGTCCGGATCGCCCGTGCCCACGTAGAAATCGAGCCAGCCGTCGTTGTCGAGGTCGCCGAAGTTGGAGCCCATGCTGTACAGCACGCGGTCGAGGCGCGCCTCTTCGGTCACGTCGGTGAAGGTGCCGTCGCGGTCGTTGCGGTAGAGACGGGGCATCTCAGCATCGGGGGACCTCCCCAGATACTCGGCGGCGACGTCGCCCGCGGAGGCGCGCCAGCCGGAGACGAAGAGGTCGAGCCAGCCGTCGTTGTCGTAGTCCCAGAACCACGTGGGGAAGCTCTCCATCGGCGCCTGCACGCCGGCGGCTGCGCCGATTTCGGTGAACCGCCACTGCGCGTCTTCATCGGCACCCTCGTTACGAAAGAGCTTGTTCGGCGCGTCGTAGACGGAGACGTAGAGGTCCATCCGTCCGTCGTTGTTGATGTCGCCCCACGCGACGCCCTTGACGTATCCGATGACGTCGAGCCCTACGTCTGCGGCCACGTCGGTGAAGGTGCCGTCGCCATTGTTGCGGTACAGCTCTCCGGGATGCGTGCCCGCGTTCGGCGGAATCCACGGGATGGGCGCCTCGTCGGTGGACGACTCGTTGCCGATGAAAAGATCGAGGTGCCCGTCGTTGTTGTAGTCGGCCCAGGCGGCGGTTTGTGTGGGATGGGCCTCCAGCACCCCCGCAGCCTCCGTGACGTCGGTGAAGGTGCCGTCGCCGTCGTTGCGGAGCAGCGAGTTGGGATGGCCCTCGGGCCGCCATGCGCCGCGCAAGATGAGCACGTCGATGTGGCCGTCGTTGTTGTAATCGGCGTGCACCATGTTCAGGCCGCCCACGATGCCGGTGAGCCCGGCCGCCTCGGTGCGCTCGACGAACTGGCCGTCGCCGGTGTTCTCAAAGTAGCGAACCTGATCCCGCAGCCCCCACGAGGAGGCCATGATGTCGAGGTGCCCGTCGCCGTTCAGATCATCAACGACCGACCCGCCGGAGAGGCCCATCACGTCCACGCCAAGCGGCCCGGCCACGTCCCGAAAGCGGTTCACCGGATGCTCCGGCGCCAGCGCCTCAGGCGGAATCCGCCACCGCGCCGGGATGCTGTCCGGATAGGTACCGATCGTCATGTGCGCGACGTTGAGGAGCCACCGCGCGTTCAGGTCGTCCGGATCGGCCTCTAGGATGTCCGTGTACAGCTTGATCGCCGCGCGCGGCCCACGCTGCTGCGTGAACACACCCCGGCCTTCGATGGGAAACAGGCAGCGCTGGGCGTTGTGATCGGTCACGCAGTTTTGCATCTCGCCGAGGCGCATGTAGCTGATGGCGAGGTAGTCCTTCACGGCGAGCCGATACGATTCCGGCGCGTTGGGATATCGGTCCAGCATGCGCAGGATCTCCTCGAAGGCTTCGATGGCGCGCTCATTCTGCCCGGCGCGGAGCAGCTCTTGCGCGAGCGTCACGCGATACGGCATCTGCGCTTGCGGCTGTGACGGCGGGCGCATGCCCTGGAGCCACTCCACCCGCGCGGCATTGGCGTACATCTGCTGGCGCGGATTCGATTCGGTGCGCTGCGCGATCTGCTCCAGCCGCTGAGCCATCTGCTTCGTGCTTTCCGCCCGGGGCTCCTCGTCCGATGGCCCAGCCGAACCACACCCTCCAGCCACTACGATGAGCGTGGCCACGAGACCGCTTACAATGAGGGGAACGCGACGATGCATGAGTTCAGGTGAAGCGCCGTCTGAGAAGGATGAAACGAATGGATGTTAACAAGCCAGGCGCCCTGCAGCGGCTCGGCGGTTAGGGGCTGGCTTGGGACGCAACGGCCGCCTCGTTGGGGCCATCGACGCCCGGCGCAAAGATCTCATACAGCCGGTTCGCTGCGCCCTCGACCCGGCTCCGCCCGCCCCCCGGCCACTCCACCTCGATCGCCACACTGTCCGCACCGCCCGTCGCGAACGCCACCTCCGCCGCGCTGTCCGACAGGTACTGCCCCCCCGCCACCATCTCCTTCGTCTGCGCCGGCACGGCCCCCTGCACCGGCGTGGCCCTGGGTTCGGCCGCTGCGCCGGATTC
>CAYFRX010000390.1:0-2812 GCA_964345515.1 uncultured Rhodothermales bacterium | reverse complement strand
ACCTCACCATCCACCACGCCTCGGATGTATGCCGCGATCGCTTCGGCATCCCGGCGGGCGATGCCTTCACCCTTATTGCCATGTACGTCCCCGACCGGGATCCGGCGAAGGCCAGCCGAATCCGAACCCTGCGGCCGCTGCGGATCAAAGGGGGTGTAGCTGGCCTGGTACGGCGCGAGCTCGGGCTCGCTGAAGATCTCCTGGAACGCCGCGTCGCACCAATCACAGATGCAGCCGAGCGAGCGGAAGTTCTTGGTCAGATCGACGACTTCTCCGCCAGCGCGCGTGATGAGCTCCCCGACCGTATCGAACACCTCCATGTCGGCCCGTCGGAAGCGATAGATCGACTGCTTGCCGTCGCCGACGATAAAGAGGCTTCCGGGACGGGGCGCACACCGGGTCCAGTCGGTTTCCGCTCGGTCCTCACCGGTCAGGTAGAACAGGATTTCCGCCTGGAGCGGGTCGGTATCCTGAAACTCATCGACTAGAAGATGTCGATATCGCTCCTGAAGGCTGGCGCGCACCTCTGGCCGATCCCGAAGCAGATCGCGCGTCAGGCGAAGGATGTCGTGAAAGGTGAGCATGCCCTCGGCCCTCCGCATCTGTTGATACGTCCGGACCGCCGGCCGGGTGAACCCGACGACCGCCTCGTGTACAAGAGCGTTCCACTGGCGTAGGGCCGGCCGGACCCTCTCTTCAACAAGCGCGGGGAGCTCCTCGTCTCGCAGCGTCCGCGCCGCGTCGTAAGGCTCCGACCCGCGCTCGCCCCAGCAGCTGAGCGTAACCTTGGCCCGGCCCCGCTTCACGACGCCATCGATCTCTTCGAGAACCGCGGCCTGGCGCGTGGGCTCGCCGAGATCAAAGTAGCGGAGCATCTTTTCGGCGCGGTCGAAGGCTTTCATGACCGCGTCGCGTCCCTTCGGTAGGGGGTCGGGCCGCCTCGGCTGCCATTTCTCGAGCAGCTCTTGGACCGCGCGACAGGCCTCCGACATGTCGGGCACCTCATCCGGGGCGGACGTGTAGGGATCGAGCTCCGGATAGGTGCAGAGCGTCTCGAAGTACGGCTTGAGGTCACTCGGTTCAATGCCGAGGTCCGCGAGGCGCTCGGTGTCACGGGCGCCTGCCTCCCTTTGCCGCTGGTGAAGCTGTTGAAGGTGCTCCTGCCACGCCCGGTCGCGCAGCTTGCGCTTCTCCCGATCATCGAGACCGGCGGTAAATCCCGGCGAGAGCCCTACCGCCAGGGGCCGCTCCCGCAGAATGCGCCCGCAAAACGAGTGAATCGTTCCGATAAAGGTTCGCTGTGCGTCCTGCAGAGCCGTTTCGACGGCCTCGAGCTGGTCCTGCCCCCCGGCTCCCTGCTCGACCTGGCGTTCAAGCGCGGAGCGTGCGCGCTCCAGCTCCTCGTAAAAGCGCGTTGTCATCTCTCCAGCGGCCTTCCGGGTAAAGGTAATGGCCGCCAAGTGCTCGGCGGACGCGCCCTGCCGAACGAGCCCCACCATCCGGGCTACGAGCGACGTCGTCTTGCCCGAGCCGGCCGCGGCCCGCACGAAGTAGTTGGTGGACGGGTCGAAGGCGCTGAGGTCCGGCAGGCCGTCTTCAGCCCACGGGCCAATCCGCCGCCGAACGGGCGCGTCGTCGTGCTCAGGTGAACGCATGAGGTTGATGGGGTGCGTGGCGCAAATGAGATGATAATAAGTGCTAAGGCGGGTGAGCCTGCCTTCGGCTCTGCAGATTCAGCTGCGCCGGGACCCGAACGGGAGCGCTGTCCTCCGCGAGGGTTCGGTTAACTCAGAAACGGAGGGGCGGGGCGATCCGAAGGATATTCTTTTGCTTGCAGCTCGCGGCTCCGGGCCTCTATGTCGGAAAAGAGACGCTCGTATCCAGCCCACTCCCACCGGCTGATGTAGCGCGCCCTGGGATTCATCGGAAAGCAGCCCTGCCGCGCGAGCTGGGCGAGGCGGCGGATGAGAGCCGTCGCGTCACCGCGGTGCGGCGCAGGTGCAAAAGCGAGCCGCTCTCCCATCGCGTCGGCGCTCGTGAAGAAATAGCCGGAGCGTGCAACGGTCTCGCCAGTGAGAACCTCCAGCGCATAGGCGTACACGGCCCACTGGAGCGTTGCACCCTCACCGAGGGGATCCTCTGCGTCGTAGCCCGACATGCTCCCCGTTTTGTAGTCCCAGATGGCGAGCGTGCCATCTGCGCGCCGATCCACGCGGTCGATCCGGCCGCGGAGCCTGAGCTCCTTTCCCTCGCCCACGTCAACAGCGGCGGCCTCTTCGAGGTCGCCCCTCTGGCGCCGGTACGGGCCCAATCCAAATCCAATCTCGTGGTGGATGGGGTCATGGCCGTCGGCATGCTCGACTTCGGCCCGCAAGAAAAGATGCGCGTCGCGGCGCAGCTGGCGGCGCGCCGCGCGCTCGGTCGCTTCGTTGGGGGGCGCGTGTCGCCTTATCTCACGGCCCAACTGCTCGCCGAGCGTCCTCTCCAGTAGCTCTTCATGTCCTGGGGCTGGAGCGGCACCCTCCAGCCGTTCCATAAAAGCAGCAAACGTGCGGTGCAGCAGGGTTCCGCGCCGGCGCCGGTTGAGCCACGGCTCGTCGTCGAGCGCAGGCTCGTCGAGCGGGCGCGCGCCGAGCACGTGCTTCAGAAAATAGATGTACGGCGTCTCACCAAGGGTTTCGAGCCGACCCGCCGAGAGCGGCTCGCCGTCGTAGGACGAGCTAAGAAAGTCGAGCTCCAGGTGCAGTCCGGGCGTAAGGAGGCCGTCGTGGGTCGTGAAGGCGTCTGAACGTCGGGCGCGGCGCGCTTCCTC
>CAYFRX010000389.1:0-2818 GCA_964345515.1 uncultured Rhodothermales bacterium | reverse complement strand
TTCGCGTCGCCGCCCTGGGCGAGTCCGCCTGACATCACGTACGTCATGACGCGGGAACTGGATGCGGGGAGCGGCTCGACGAGCCGGGTCGGTACGACAATCAAGTTGCCACCCACGTTATACGACCACGGCAAATAGACGGCCACATACTCCTCCTCGTCGCTTCCGACCTCCACCTGTTCCTGCGTGAGGAAGCCGACGAAGTAGGTGTCCGTTTCGTCCGAAAACCGGATGCGCACCGGCTGCTGAAACCGCGGATGATCCCCGACGAACGCGTCCGTAATCTCCTTGATTGAACGATAAATGATGCTCACGAAGGGAATGCGCGTGAGCCCCGCTTCCATCCAGTCGAACAGCCGACGCGTCACAAAATTGGACGCCAGGTAGCCGATGAGCGTCGTGAGCACGAGGGCGACGAGCACGCCCGGGCCGGGAAACGAGAACGGCAACAGACTATCGACCCACATAAACAGAGTGTACACGACGTACAGCGTGATAAAAACGGGGACAATCACAACGAGCCCGCGAAGGAAGTAGCGAACAAGAACGCGCATGCGAGTGGGCCGCAGATGAAGAAGTTAACGATGATTCCTAATATGGGCAGCGCCGAGTTTGTCGTGAGCCTGCGGGCGGCGTTGGACGGCAACGGCGATATCGCCGCAGTGTGGTGGGTTCCAACATCGGTAATATCGCGTTGATCCTGGGCGTCACGGCGCTCCGCCAGCCGCTTCGATCGCGGATTACTACTGGCTTTTCACTTCACCATCGGCCCTTGCCGGCCCATTCGCGTCATGGCCCTCCGTCTCGTCGACATCTATCTGCCCACCGCGCACGACGAACTGCCCCCGTTCGAGAACGACCATCCGGTGCTCGACCGGCAGACGATCGCGCTCGCCGACGAGCGCAAATTGGAGCGCGTGCTGCTGGACGTTGGCGATACGGAGGCCTTCGTGGAGTGGCTGCACAACGCGCTGAGCCCCACCGAGGACTATCGCATCATTCTCACGTCCGTCGAGGCCACACTTCCGCGCCCAGAGCCTGAAGACGAGGAGACGGATGGGGCGGAGGCGGCTGCGCCGGGGGAGACCGACGAAGACGAGGACGAATCGGCGTCCGTCGCGCGGATCAGCCGAGAGGAGCTGTACCAGGACGTGAACGAATCGATCAGCGTCACGAGCGTGCACTACATGCTGGTGGCGCTCTCGACGATTGTGGCCGCCGGGGGCATGCTGCGCGATAGCGTGGCGGTGGTCATCGGGGCGATGGTGATCGCGCCCCTGATCGGCCCCAACATCGCGCTCGCCCTGGGCACGACGCTGGCCGATGGCACCCTGCTGCGCCGCTCGCTGGCCGTCAATCTGTTGGGGCTCTTGCTGGGTCTCGCACTGTCGATCGGCATCGGGATGGTGCTGCCGGTCGATCCGACCATCGCCGAGATTGCCAGTCGGACGAGCGTGAGTTTGAGTGACGTAGTGCTCGCCCTTGCGGCCGGCGTGGCGGGCACGCTGTCCGTCACGCGCGGCATCTCGACGGCACTTATCGGCGTGATGGTGGCCGTGGCACTGCTCCCGCCGCTCGTCGCCGTCGGGATGCTGGTCGGCGCGGGCTACTGGACGGCCGCGCAGGGGGCAGGCCTACTCACGCTGACGAACGTCGTCGCCATCAACCTGGCTGGGGTCGTCACCTTTCTCGCCCAGGGCATCCGGCCGATGAGTTGGTACGAAGCCGAGCGGGCTAAGACAGCCACGCGCTGGGCCATCGCAATCTGGGTCGTGGCGCTCGGCGTCCTCGTGGCGGCCATCCTGCTGGCGGGCGGTCCGTCCATGTAAGTTATTTCAGGTTGGACGGTTGAGAGGTTAGAAAGTTGGAAGGTTAGACGGTTGGACGGCAAGTATACAGGTCAAGCTCCTCCATACGTCCATTCATTCATACACCAACGGGATGGGCGTGCGGTCGAGCTGCGGTTTTTTCGCCCACATCGCCCTTCCCTTTTTCGCCCACTCGCCTCTCACCACTCACCCTTCCCTCTTCCCCATTCGCTTCACCGGCGCAGGAGGCGGCTGGAGTTGGCCAGGATGCCGAGATCGGGCAAGGCGTGCAGCGCGGCGGCGATGACGGGCGGCAGCCACCCGAGGGCAGCGAGCGAGAGGGCCGCGCCGTTGTAGAGCGCCGTAAGCACGAGGTTGCTCTTGACGACGCCCAGCGTGCGGTCGGCCGTCTGCAGGACTCGCGGCACGAGCGACCAGTCCTCGCGCATCAGCACGACGTGCGCCGCGTCGATGGCGACGTCCGTGCCCACGCCGCCCATGGCGATGCCGACGTCGGCCTGGGCGAGCGCCGGCGCGTCGTTCACGCCGTCGCCAATCATAACAACGGTCTGTCCCTCGGCCTGATGGGCCTTCACAGTGTCGATCTTGTCTTCGGGCAACAGCTCGGCCTGGAAGTCGATGTTCAATTTCTCGGCCAGTGCGGCCGCGGCTGACGCGGTGTCGCCGGTGAGCAGTTCGATGTGTGTCAGCCCGCGGCGGCGCACAGCGGCCAGTGCCTCCGCCACACCATCGCGCACGGTGTCGGTGGCCAGCAGCACGCCGGCCGGCTCGCCGTCGATGGCGACGAAGAGCGGCGTCTCGCCGTCCTGCATGAGCACGTCGCCCGTGCCGTCCACGAGCGTCCGGTTGCCGACGGTCACGGTCTGGCCGTCGACCTTCGCGCGGATGCCCTGGCCCGGGATCGCCTCGAAGTCGGCCGGCGTGCTGAGCGGAAGATCCCACGCGGCCGCCGCGTCGCGGACCGCGTCGGCCAGCGGGTGCTCGGAGAA
>CAYFRX010000388.1:0-2838 GCA_964345515.1 uncultured Rhodothermales bacterium | reverse complement strand
TGAAGAAGGCGAGGAGGCCCCACGTCAGCCCCGTGGCCAGGCAGGCCGAGGCGATCAGGGCCGGGAGAAAGGTGCCGTAGGTCTCCAGCCCCACCACGTTGCGGAAGAAGACCACGATGGAGGCGCCGAGCGGCAGCAGCAAGAGGATTTCGAGCAGGTCCAGCGACAGCCCTGCCTCCACGAGCGGCGCCCAGAAGCCGTACGCGTCGTTCGGGGTGCCCGCCGTGGCAGCCTCCGCCTCGTGCTGCGACGTCCAGCGCCGATCCACCTCAAACTGGTAGTCGCCGTCGACACCGGGCGGGTGGCTGACGAGGGATGCGTCGCCGCGGTAGAGCGTCAGGTAGTTGGCGGGCAGCGCAGCGAAGTGGCCGTTGAACGCATCGAACGGCACCCAGTGGCCGCCGATAAACAGCTCCGCCCACCGGTGGCTGGTGGACGTGGCGCCGTCTTCGAGGATGAGGCCGCTCACCAGGCGGCTGGGGATCTGCGCCTGCCGGGCCAGGGCTACAAGCAGGCGGCTCACGCCCGCACTCGAAGCGCGCCCGCGGCGGTCCGCCGCGATGGCGTCCAACCCGCCTCCGGACGCTGCCGGTTCGAGCGAGGCCGCGTGGTCGAACACCGCCCGCACAACGGGCAGGAGGTGATCTGTGTCGGGGGCCAGGCGGGCGTAAAGCGCTTCGATGTACGGGGCGCCCACCGGGATGGCGTCCGCCGCGCGGAGGTACGGCTGCAGCGCAGGGGCCACTGCGGCGTCTGTAGGGCGCTGCGCCGCGTCGTCCAGCTGATACGTGACGGACTGGGGCCACACGCGGAAGGAGTAGGTGATGTGCTGGGGGCCGGCGACGTCATCAGCCGACCACCGGGCGTGCCGCCCCGTGGAGTCGGCCCTGATCTCCAGAGAAAAGGGACCGGAGCGGTTCGTGAGCGCCTCTACGGGTTGCCGCGTGGTAGAAGCGGGAAGGTACGTGGCTGCATGCACCGGGCCGCCGGCGGCCTCCATGTCCATCTGTAGCGTGACGGTGTAGCTCGCCCGGGGCGTGATGGCGTCCAGCCCCGTGTCGTCCGTGGCCACCCGATAGCCGATGAGCACCAGCGGGACCACGAGCGAGAAGACTTGCCATGTTCGGATGAAGGAGGAAGAGGGGTTCGCCATGGGGGAGTGCGGGTTGAGTGCGTGTCCGAATGCACTCTACCTTGAAGACAAGCCCGATGCCAAGACGGGCCCAGACGATCGGAAGATCTCAAAATCGGCCTTTGACGGCGATGAAGGTTGCTTCTGGACATGGCTTTCACATTCGCGGATCGCGCGGCGCGAGTCGCGTAGAGTGCCTTGAGACGCGGCAGTGTCTCAGCGGTGTTGCACCCCTGTTTCAGCTGATACACCCCGGCGAACCTGCTCCGGCCTGTGCCAATGGGATAATGCTTCATCCCAGCAGGTGTAACGCTCCTCGCAGGGTGTCAAACGAAGCCCCGCGCTCCATCCGCGAGAGCAGCTTCTCCGCCACCGTCTTCCGCTACTGATGTGTCGACTCTACGGGCTCCACGCCACCCATCCGACGCGCCCGGCCTGCGAACTGCTCGACGCGCAGAACGCCCTCATCCGGCAGAGCCAACAAGACGCCCGCGGCCTCTCGAACCCGCACGGATGGGGCGTGGGCTCCGTCGCCGACGGACGGACGGCCTGCTTCCGTCAAGTGAAGCCGGCGGCCGAGAGCACGGAGTACCGGAGCACGGCGCTCGACACGGAGGGGACCCTGGTCCTGGCGCACGTGCGCCGGGCCACGGTGGGGTCGCCGGATCACGCCAACACGCACCCGTTCCGGCACGGGCCCGCCCTGCTCATCCACAACGGCCACGTGCCCGCCTTCGACCGGGTGCGCCCCCGCCTGCTCGACCGCCTCGACGCGCCGCGCCGCCAGGCGATTGGAGGCCGCA
This sequence comes from uncultured Rhodothermales bacterium, assembly GCA_964345515.1. Classification (GTDB taxonomy): domain Bacteria; phylum Bacteroidota; class Rhodothermia; order Rhodothermales; family Salinibacteraceae; genus JAAAPH01. Next base: position 903 of record CAYFRX010000388.1, on the reverse strand, counting down.
CCGACAGCGAGCACGTCTTCGCCCTGCTCCTGCAGCTACGGGACGAGCGTCCGGACGCGCCGCTCCACGCGGTAACCCGCCAGACCGTGCACTGTGTGCAGCAGTGGGTGCAAGACGCCGATGACGGTGCGACCGTCCATGCGGTCGACGGCGACCTCGACGCGCTTCCGCACGACGACCTCATCCACATCCTTGGGCTCAACCTGCTCTGGACCGACGGCACCGTGCTCGGTGGGGCGCGGATCAATCGCACGCTCTGGACCTTGGAGCGGACGCGCGTCCATACCTGCTCCATCTGCGGCGCCCAGCACGCGGATCCGCCGGACAGTGCCGACTACCGCGCCACCGTGTTCGCCTCGGAGCGGATCACCGACGAAGACTGGACCGCCGTGCCCAACGCATCGGTCTTCTCGGCGGCCCAGCACAGCCCCCTGCACGTCGAGTCGCTCGACGCTTCCTGATTATTGCATTCCCCCTCGCTGTCCCTGTCACGCACGCGCTCTTTCCTGATGTCCCTCAACGAACAGCAGCAAGCCCTCTGCGACGAGAGCCCCTTCGACTATACCGGGCTGAAGGCGCTCTTTCTTAACTGCACGCTTAAACCCTCGCCCCAGTCCTCCCACACGCGGCGCCTCATCGACGTCTCGGCCGCCATCATGGCGGAGAACGGCGTCGACGTCGAGATCCTGCGCCCGGTCGATCACGACCTCGCTCCCGGCGTGTACGGCGACATGACCGCGCACGGCTTCGACCGCGACGACTGGCCGGCGATCTATGAGAAGGTGCTGGATGCGCACATCCTCGTGCTCGGCTCGCCGATCTGGCTGGGCGAGAAGTCGTCCGTCTGTCAGCAGGTCATCGAGCGGCTCTACGCCAACTCGGCCGACCTCAACGACGCCGGCC
>CAYFRX010000387.1:0-2840 GCA_964345515.1 uncultured Rhodothermales bacterium | reverse complement strand
GGCAGTGGTCCCTCCGACGGGCGTCGTCGCGTGGACGTGTCGCTTCTCGGAGACGTGCTCAGGGCGCCGTCATATCGTCTGCTCTATGGTGTGGTATTCTGTGCATTCTTTGTTTTTACGGCCCTTCTCAACTTCGTGCCCTTTCGGATCACCGAATTAGGCGTCGGGAGCACCGGCGTCGGAGGGCTGGCGTATATTGGTTTCCTGCTGGGCATCGTCACATCGCTCTCCTCGCAGCGCCTGTCTGCTGTGCTGGGCGGCGCGCTGCGCGCAGTGGCCGCCGGCAGTCTCGTGCTGGGCGGGGCTCTCGCCTTGGCGTGGTTCAGCGCCTTCTCGGCGATGGTCGCTTCCATCTTCGCCGCCTCGGCCGGGTTTTTCCTCGTGCATGCCGTGCTCTCCGGACACGTTAACCGCCATGCTGGAGCCGCTGCGCCGACGGTCAACGGCCTCTACGTGGCCATCTACTACGCCGGCGGTGCCATGGGGTCGTACCTACCCGGCCTGTTCTATGAGACCGTCGGCTGGGCGGCATTCCTGGGAGTCCTCGCGCTCGTGAGTATCCTCGGACTGCTTCTGCTGGGCCGCGCGGTCCGAATCGCTCCGATTGACGCGACGTCCATCACCATGTCCTCCCCTCGCTAGGAGGCGAGCAGTCAAGCGGTAGAGATCCGGCGCGACGTACCCGAGGAGCATCCAACTGAAGCCCATACCCCGTGTGGACGGGGAGCGCAGAGGCCCAGCGTGTGGCTGCGCCCGCCGCGCGTAGGCACGCCGCCAGGGGCATTTCAGCTGCAGTGGGCGCGCTACTCATTCAACCGCTGCCCACTCAACCGCCCTCTCCGTAGCGTTCCAGCGCAAGGCCAATCACGCCAAACTGATCCGTGAGTAGTCCTTCGTAGCCGCAGGGGCGCCCGTCCCAGTATCGCCAGTCCAACCCGCTCTTGCTCGGCCCGTAGGTCTGGTGGGTGGCCAGGCCGTGGCACAGCCGTTCGAGCAGCTGATCCGCTTCATCATTCATCCCGACGCGGTAGAGCGCACGGACGAAGTGCCGCGCCTGGGAGTGCGTCCGCCCGCCGTTTTGGTAGTAGCCAAACGGATAGCCCTGCATGATATCGGCACGGTCCGCGTCGGGGATGGGACGTAGGTTGCACGGGAGGCCAAGTGCGGGGTCGGGGAGGCCTACACGTCCAGCCTCGGCCCACAGGCGGGCCATAACCGAGTGCGCCGTTTGGTCGTCGAGGAGGCCGCCGTTGACGGCTGCGCCGTTGACCGGGAGGAATGCGTAATCGTGCAGCGCGTCGTCCGCGCAGCGCCACCCAGCCAGCCAGCCCGTGTCCGGGTTGAAAAAGGTCGGCTTGTAATGTTCACGCAGCATTGTGGCCCACGACGTGAGTGGGGCGCCGGGGTCTTCGACGCCGAGGCGGGGGAGCGTCTCCGCGAGGAGCGTGAGCGCCCGGTAGAGAAGCGCGTTGGCGAAGGCGTCCTTCCAACCAAACGAGATCACGTCGAGCCAGCACGTGCTCCACTGGCCTGAGCCACTCACGCCGGTGCGGTGGGCGCTCTCGATAAGGCCGTCGCCATCCAGGTCGCGCTGCCGCATCGCGCGTACCTTGTCCCGAATGGCCTCCTGGTACCGGCGAGTCCACGCCACAGTGCCCTGGTGGCGTAGAAAGAGCGCGAGGCCCAGGAGGCACGCGGCCCCCGCCATCAAATATTCATCTTCGGCATCGCGCAGCGTCCCATCATCTTGCAGGAGATGGCCACTGGCGTAGCCCGGTCCTCCTTCGAGCCAGCGCTCCAGAGAGGTGCGCAGGAAATACGTGGCGTCCAGATTGGGGAGGATAGGGCCCAAGCGCGTCGTCGTCTCTGCCCAATGGTCCATGCAAATCGGGCAGTGGATCGACGCGCCGTTGTTGCTGAGCGTCGCTGTGTCGGGGCGGTAGGTGAGCGCCGTCAGGCCGCACCGGCGCACCGCCTTGCGGACGGCGTCGGGCGCAGACGGGCGCAGTTGCGTGGAAGGCGCGTCGACGACCCACTCGATTGTCGCCTCGTGACGACCAGGAGCAAGCACGTAGTCGCCGGTGGGCTGTGGCCGTTCACCCAGCTTCAGCGCTGCGGTGATAAGATCCTGGGAGCGATAGACGTTGGAGCGCATAAAGGCCGTGGCAGCGCTGCCTGCCGGCGCGCCATCGTCATCAGGCAGCGAGCTAGGAGAGGATGGGGCGGTGGACTGAACGCGCAGGCTGCCTACGGCCGGCGCGTGGAGCCAAGCGGGAAAGTGCACGGCGCCTGTTTCTCCGGCGCGTCTGAGCGCGCCAAGCACGTGCGCTGGCGACGCCGTGCTGCGCAGCCCAATTTGCCAGGCGCTGCTCGTCCAGGCCCGCAGCGGAGCGTTGGCATTCCGCTCCGCTTGTAAGATGAGACGGTCCGGGCGCACGATCCACTGCAGGCGGTACTGCTGGCCTGAGGTGCCCAGTTCGAGCGCGTACGTGACGCGGTTGCCTTCGACCTGGGTGGTCCCCACGACGTCGCAGCGTAGCGACGGAGCTATCACGGGCGCACTGCCAACAGGATGCAAGTGCACCCCCTGGTAAAACGTGCCCGGGTGGAGGTGCAACAGGTTGGTGCCCCGACCCTCCAGGCCACGCTCCGCCATGCGCAGAAACGAAAACCCCGCACGGTTCAAGTAGAATCCCACATCCAGCACGTCGGAGCGAAAACGAACGGTGCCTCCGTCCTGCGTCGCGGTCAGGCCGGCCGGGAGCGCGGACAGCGAGCATTCCGTAAGCTCCAAAGTGGATTCATTGCGCGGCGCAGGGGGTACGGGCTCGCCCTCTAAG
>CAYFRX010000386.1:0-2841 GCA_964345515.1 uncultured Rhodothermales bacterium | reverse complement strand
GCAGCCGTCGATCCGGGAGGCGCACTGTGCGGGCGTCGCGACGCTGGCGCACGTCGTCGAGGAGTGGAACGGCGAAGAGGTGGTTGCCCCGCGTGCCGCTTGCGCACAGCGCGCTGTCGTAATGGTCCACGAGGCTTTGGGGGATGACGGCGTCGAACGCGTCCGCGTGCAGCACGAGACGGGCCGCATCTTCCAGTACAGCGATGTGCGTGATGTGCTCGGACGTGGTACAAGGGCGTTGGTTCAGATCGGTGACGGCAGCGCGTGTGCTCAGCGGTCCTCGTCTGCTACAGGATACACGGTGAATCGCTTTTTCTCTCCGGCCGCCACGCCCATCGAGAGCCCCTCAATCAGCGCTCGTCCTGGATGCGCGGTCTCCTCCTCGCTCGCCGACGCCACGCGATACGTACCCTCTGGCGCGACGGGGAACCACGTGGGAAACTGATTGATGCGCGGGTAGTCCAGAGGCAGGTTCATCACCGTCTCGTGTCGTGGCGGGTCGAACCGGAGTGTGCCCGACCAATCCGTGTCAGCCGTCACGTGAACGTACAGCGTGTCGCCCCGGCGTACGGCGCCGAGCTCCACACCCTCTCGCCAGGGGCGCACCGTTACGCCCTGCTGCTTCCAGAGCGCCCACATGATGGCCGTTCGAGCGAAATTTCCGTCGCCGTGCCAGCCCTCCACGATCCCGCTGGACTGCTGCTTAGCCAGGAGCCGCTGCATATTTTCATCGATCCAAGGCGCTACGCCCTCCACGTCGCCTTCCCGGGCGTACAGGTTCAAGGCACTTTCAACAGCGTCTGCAATGCCGTCGGCGCTGCCGTTCTCCCAATCGTGCTCGCGGTAATGGTCGTGCAGCGACGCCATGGCCGTACGGACGGCCTGCCGGTAGCGCTCGCCCCCATCGAGCAGGTAGACCGTGTAGTACCCGTTGTAGTTGTACCCCCAGGTGTCGGCCAGTCGCTCAACGTGCACCTCTCCTGTTTCGGGGTTGATCTCGTCGTACATCATGCCGTGCTGGTTCACCCCCACATCGAGGATGCGGTCGAGCATGGCGTGCAGCGGCGCGCGGTAGGCTTCGACCTTCCCCTTGCGCGCGAAGTGCGCCGCGGCATACACTTCTGTCAGTCCCGAGATCAGCTCGTTGCCGTGGTCGCGCAGGCGCAACGTATCGAGATCGCGGGTCGGATGATGATCGCCGAGCAGGTAGTAATCAGCGATCTGGAGCGCCCGGTCCAGATAGCGCTCCTCGCCGGTCATGAACCGCAGACGGCTCAGCACCTGCATCATCTCGCCGTTGACCTCCACATCATCGGCGGGGAGGGGGCCGAACGACGTTTCGTGGGAGCTGTGTTCGAGGATCGCGTCGACGATGTCGATCATGCGCTCCGAGAAGGGCGTCGCCCCGAGCCACTCGGTGATGGGCATCAGTCCATCCTTGACGTACTCGGCGCTTTCGAAGATCATCCGATCTAGGTCGGGCGCCTCGTACAGGAAGTCGTCCGTGCGGAACGAGTACGGATCGACGAGCGCATCGAGACGGCTCGTGAGGCGCGTCTCGGTCTGCAGCATGTCGTGCATGCGGCCCTGGTACAACGCCCGATCGGTTAACGCGGTCGTCAGCACCATGAAAGGCCAGTTGTCTGCCGCCGCATCTTTTCCATTCCAGAAGTGGCTGCTTTCCCGAACGTTTCGGGGAATGAGGCCCGTCTCTTCGTCGGCGTGGGCAAGCCATCCCTCCACGAACCGATGCGACTGCCGCAGTGCTTGATGGGCTTGGGTGCCCCGCTCGGCGGCCTGGTCGAAGGCGCGATGCGTCACGGTGGGTTCCGGCTCGTTTGCTTCCGGAGCACACCCACTCCCCACCACCCCGAGCACCAGCATAAGGATGGCCACATAGTGCGTGCGAATGGATGGGACGATGGGATGGCCTCCTGACCGAGCGCACTCCGTTCCCCGTAGTCCAGATCGTCCGCGATGATGTAGACGACGTTCGGCTTGGTGCTTTCTGTGGCGCGCGTTTCGGGCGATCCCGCGCATCCTCCGCCCCAAAGCGCGATGGAGACACTCCATGCTGTCACCCCAACGCATTTTCATTCCATACCTCGCCATGAGTCAATGGACGATTCTATATTTCCTGTCGATGCCCGGTTCAAAACGCACAACACTTTGCTCGCCGTCTTGCTCGGCGCGAACACGCACCCCGTGTTCATTCACGACCTCATCGACCCGATAGGGAAACGTCATCCGTGAGCCAGTACAGGATGGCCGCCTCCAATGCAAGCTCGTTGATCATGCCATTGATACGTCCCGTCATGCGCCGCGGCTCAGCGTAGCTCTGTGCTCCGTCCGCCCCAGACGACTGGAGGTACCACGTTTGCTCCGTATCATACGGCGGCACCGCCTCCAACGGGGGCGTGCGGTACCTATGCCCGTCCGGCGCCACCGGATCTCGCTTGTGCGTTGTAACGCGTACGGTAGAATGGGGGCATCGCCCTCCCATCCGATAAGCTCCGTGCCTGAAGGATCTGATAGGTGGCGGGTATAACGCTTGCCGGACGCCCAGTTCATCTGGTAGCGCGAAAGGATCCACTCGGGGTCGGTGCGGTGCCGCTCGACATACGGATCCACACGCTCAACCATTTCTTCGTAGATGTGGGCGGCCCATTCGTGCTCTTCGATCTTCTGCAGAATGGCCGCTTTGTGCTGGTCTCGAACCAGAACATGCGGATGGTTCGGTTGAGCATGTACCGATACAGCCGCCGAGAGCAGGACGATAGCCATCCAGTACGCGAATCGCATCGTGGCTTGCATGGTGGGCGTGCACGGTGAGAAAGTGGA
>CAYFRX010000385.1:0-2847 GCA_964345515.1 uncultured Rhodothermales bacterium | reverse complement strand
CCCCGTCTCTCCGGTTCATCGAGATCCGTTGCGCTCCTGGTGCTTGGCCGCGAAGCGCTGGATGCGACAGACGGCCTCCTTGATGTCGTCGAGCCCGGTGGCGTACGAGCAGCGCACGTAGCCCGCCCCGCTCGGGCCGAACGCATCGCCCGGCACGCAGGCGACGTGCTCTTCGTCGAGCAGCTGCTGCACGAACGCCTCGGAAGAGAGGCCGGTGGACCGGATGTCGGGGAAGCAGTAGAATGCCCCCTCCGGCTCGAAGGTGGGCAGCCCGGCCTCGTTCAGCCCGTCCACGATGTACCGGCGGCGCGCGTCGTACGCCTGGCGCATCTCCTCCACGTGCTCGTCGCAATCGCGGAGCGCGGCCACCGCGCCGTACTGGCCCATCGTCGGTGCGCTCATCACCATGTACTGATGCACCTTGTAGAGCGCCTTCAAGATGGGCTCTGGCGCGCAGACGTACCCAATGCGCCACCCCGTCATCGCGTAATTCTTGGAGAAGCCGCCAAGGAGCACCGTGCGATCGCGGAGCGCCGGGATCGACGGGAGGCACACGTGCCCGTTCTCGTACGCCTCGCCGTAGATGAGCTGGTCGTAGATCTCGTCGGAGATGACGAGCAGGTCATGCCGCTCGACGACATCGGCGATCTCCTCCAGCGTGTCGCGGCGGAGCACCGCGCCCGTCGGGTTGTTGGGGTAGCCGAGGAAAAGCACCTTCGTGCGCGGCGTGATGCGCTCTTCGATAGCCTCGGCCGTCACCTGGAAGTTGGTTTCCACCGAAGTGGGCACGTGCACGATGTCCGTATCGGCGAAGCGGGCCGTGGGCCCGTACGACACGAAGCACGGCTCCGGGAGCAGCATCTCGTCGCCGTCTTCCAGCAGCGACAGCATGGTGCACTGCATCGCCTCGCTGACGCCGACGGTGACCAGAATCTCGGTGCCAGGATCGTACTGCACGTCATACCGGTCGTCCAGATATCCTGCGATCCGTTCGCGCAGTTCTGCCAGTCCGGCGTTTGACGTGTAGTTGGTCCGCCCGGCGTCCAGCGAGTCTTTGCCCGCCTGCAGGATGGGCTCCGGCGAGACGAAGTCGGGCTCCCCGATCCCAAGCGAGATCACGTCGTCCATGGTCGCGGCGATCTCGAAGAAGCGACGGATGCCGCTCGGCGGCACGGATTGAACGCGATCGGATATCCGCGCTTCGAGGTTGAGCGCAGCTGTTGGAGAATCAGACATGAGGCTTGCACGTCGATGATACAAAATGGGCATGCATCAAGATACGGAACAGCGCGGAAACGTACAGGCTTGGTTTCAGAGAGATCCCGACTCGGGCGCTTGAGAACGCCCCATCCGCGCAGTATCATGAGACCCTTCCCGCGAGCCGCGGCTTTCCTTTTCACTTGCTTGCGACAAACCCACGCTGACCCCCATGGCCCAGACGCTTTCCCAGGTTGAGACGTATCAAAATTACATCGACGGCACGTGGCGGGACGCCGCCAGCGGCCAGACACGCGATGACGTGAATCCGGCCGACACGAATGACGTGCTCGGCCACTTCCCGGACTCGGGCCCCACCGACGTGGATCGGGCGGCCCAGGCGGCGCGCGCGGCTTTCTCCGACTGGAAGACGCGCCCGGCGCCGGAGCGCGGCACCATCCTGCGCGCCGCCGGCGACCTCTTGACCGAGCGCAAGGCCGACATCGCCCGCTCGATGACGCGCGAAATGGGCAAACCGTTCTTCGAGACGAAAGGCGACGTGCAGGAAGCCATCGACACGGCGTATTACACCGCCTCCGAGACGCGCCGGCTCTTCGGCCACACCGTGCCCAGCGAGCTGCCCGACAAGTTCAACATGAGCATCAAGCGGCCGGTGGGTGTCTGCGGCATCATCGCGGCCTGGAATTTCCCGGTTGCCGTGCCGTCGTGGAAGATCCTCCCCGCCCTCGCGGCCGGCAACACCATCGTGTTCAAGCCCAGCGAGGAAGCGCCCCTGAGCGGGATGCGGTTCGTCCAGACGCTCATCGACGCGGGCGTGCCGGACGGCGTCATCAACCTCGTCCACGGCGGCGGCGACGCGGGCCAGGCGCTCGTAGAGCACCCCGAGATCGACGCCATCTCGTTCACCGGCTCGACGGCGACAGGCACCTCGATTGCCGAAACATGCGGGCGGCTCAACAAGCGCGTCTCGCTAGAGATGGGCGGCAAGAATCCGATGATCGTGATGGACGATGCCAACCTCGACCTCGCCCTGGAGGGCGTCATCTGGGGCGCCTTCGGCACGACCGGCCAGCGTTGTACGGCCACGAGCCGGCTCATCTGCCACGAGTCCGTGCACGACGAGTTCGTGCAGATGATCGCGGAGGAGGCTCAAACACTGCAACTCGGCTATGGCAACGACGAGGGCGTGGACATGGGCCCGCTCATCAACCAGCAGGCGCTCGACAAGGTAAGCGGCTACATCGACATCGGGCAGGATGAAGGTGCCACGCTACACCTGGGCGGCCACCGCGCCACCGGCGACGGCCTCGACGACGGGTTCTTCTTCGAGCCCACCATCTTCACCGACGTGCAGCCGGACATGCGGATCGCGCAGGAGGAGATCTTCGGCCCCGTCCTGTCGGTCTTTAAGATCAACTCATACGAGGAAGCCGTGGAGTTGGCGAACAACACGCGGTATGGCCTCTCGTCGAGCATCTACACGAACAACGTGCAGCACTCCTTCCGGGCCATGCGCGACCTAGAGGCCGGCATCACGTACGTGAACGGCCCGACGATCGGCGCGGAGGCGCACATGCCGTTCGGCGGCGTGAAAGACACCGGCAACGGCCACCGCGAAGGCGGCTGGGA
>CAYFRX010000384.1:0-2849 GCA_964345515.1 uncultured Rhodothermales bacterium | reverse complement strand
CTGAGCTATTCCCGCTTGGGCCTCATATGTTACGGCTACTCTTTTATGAACGTCAAGATCAAACGTTGCCGCGGCGGCGTGCTCGGCGATCCGCGGCCGTTCACATTTGACATAGTCTTCGCGCGTTCGGGATCAAACAAGTGCATACCCTCTACGTTAGAGCGCACGAGTTTCCTTAGGATCTTTAGATACGATTATTATGCCAAAGCGCACCTATCAACCCAGCCGCCGCAAGCGGAAGAACAAGCACGGCTTCCGCAAGCGCATGAAAACAAAGAACGGCCAAAAGATCATCAAGCGCCGCCGCAAGAAAGGCCGCAAGAACCTGTCCGTGAGCGACAAGAGCTCCGGCAAGCCGCTCTAAATGACTGACGCACCGCCGCCGTCGAATGAGGGCGAGGCGTCGCGGCGCCTCACGTTTCCCCGCACGCATCGGCTCAAGCGTCGCCGCCTCATCCGATCGCTCTTCGATCGGCGCCGGGCAGACGCCGAAACCGTGGCCGGAGGGTGCGTGCGGCTCGTGTACCGGGTCGTCTCCCGCGACGCCATCGGCCACGACGTGCCGCTGCAAGTCGGCTTTGCGCCGGGGCGGCGAGTTGAAAATGCGGTGCAACGGAATCGCGTTCGGCGCGTACTGCGAGAGGTCTACCGGGTGCATCAGCATATCCTGGTAGACCTCTTTGTGCGGCGCGACGACGCGCTCATCGTCATGGTCTTGTTTCGCGGCGACCCGGCCGCCGCTGGCGACTGCATTCCACGCGACCTGCCCGCGGCCATGCGCCGCGCAGCGGCCCGCTTGTCGTCCGACGATGCCTCCGCGTGAGGGCCGACGGACGCCCCCGAGCTCTTTCCTTCCTCGCCACACCCCTTCAGCGTCTTGTCTTTACGGAATCAACCCCGGCCCGATGATCAGCGTAACGTGATCATCGCGACCGTCTTGGTGGCGATCATCACGTTCGTATGGATGTTCTGGCTTGCGCCCCAGCCGACGCCGCAGAACAACCAGGAGCCCACGGCGGCCGACACGCAGCAGGTCGATGAGTCCGCCTCACCGGCCACGGCTCAATCCGGCGCCGATACCGCGGGCACAGCCGCTCCCCCCCCGACGCCCGAACCGGCGTCCGAGGGCGAACCGGCCGACGCGGAAGCGACTTCGGTTGCCCCGGATGATCCTGTGCTGGCCGGCGCACGCACCGGGAAGGAGCGCATCATCACCGTCGAAACCAACAAGTACGTCGCGCGCTTTTCCACCAAGGGCGCGACGCTGCGCTCCTTCACGCTGAAAGAGTACATGCAGTTCGATCGCACCGCGCCGGTCCAACTGGTCGACACGACGGGGCGCGGCGCGCTCGCGATCGGATTCACGACGCCGAACAACCGCCTCGTCGACACGCGCGACCTCTACTTTACAGCGGACGTGAACAGCGACACGCTCCGCGTCACGGACGGGGAGCGGTCGATCACCTTCATGGCGCCGCTCGGCGACGGTGCACTGCGGCAAACGTTCACGTTCCAGCCTGATGCGTACGACGTTGACTTGCAGGTTCAGCAAGAGAATAGGGCTTCCTTCGCCACGCAAGATGGCTACGAACTCATCTGGGACGGCGGGTTGCCCTTTAGTGAGGGCGGCACGGATATCGAGCAGCAAAACTCCGGCGTGCACGCCTACAGCGGCGGTGAACTCGTGGGAGTGACCGTCGCGTCCGAGGACCACGACGAGCAGCGCATCAACGGCGACATCTCGTGGGTGGCCGTCAAGAACAAGTACTTCACGTCCGCCATGATGCCTGGCGATCCTGGCGCGGCGCGGGGCGCCGACCTCATTGGAGACGTGACGGGCACCCGCGGTGGCAGCGAAGTCAACTGGAAGAACCTTGTCGCCCGCCTCCAGATGGGCGACCCGGCTTCGGCGAACGCCACCGATCAGTTCCATCTGTACCTGGGTCCGGTCTATTATTACAACCTCGCGGGCTACAATCGCGACTTGTACGACATGGTGGATTACGGATGGGACTACTTCGAGTGGATGACGCGTCCGCTCGCGAAGTACTTCTTCATTCCCATCTTTACGTTCCTGAACGGCTTCATCCCGAGCTACGGCATCGTCATCATCCTGCTGGCGATCTTCGTCAAGATGCTTGTCTACCCGCTCACGAAGTCGTCGTATCGCAGCATGGCGCAGATGCGCGAGCTGCAGCCACAGCTGGAGGAGATCAAGGAGAAGTACGGGGACGACCAGCAAAAGCAGCAGGAAGAGATGATGAAGATGTACAAGGAGACGGGTGTAAATCCGCTCGGCGGGTGTCTCCCGATGTTCCTCCAGTACCCCATCATCATCGCGCTGTACCAGTTCCTGCCGCAGTCCATCCAGCTCCGACAAGAGAGCTTTCTGTGGGCGAGCGATCTCTCCGTGCCCGACAAGATCCTCCAACTGCCGTTCGATATCCCCATCTACGGCGATTACGTGGCCGGCTTCACCGTGCTGATGGGGCTCGCGATGGTCGTCCAGATGCGCGTGCAATCCACCCCTGGCGCGGGCGCACAGGCCAAGATGTTCCAGTACCTGATGCCGGGCTTCATCTTCTTCATCTTCAACCAGTTTGCCTCGGCGCTGAGCCTGTACTACCTGGTGTACAACATCGTCTCGGCGGCGCAGCAGCAGTGGATCAACATGCAGCTGGAGAAAGAGAAAGAGGCTGAGGAGCAACAGAAGGGCGGGCGATTCTCGAAGTCGAACGGACGCGGCTCGCAGGACGACGCCAAGAAAGGCTTCTTTGCTCGCCTGCTGGAGCGCGCCGAGGAAGCGCAGAAGCAGCAGCAGTAGAGACTTTCGCCTCGCTGTCATGTGT
>CAYFRX010000383.1:0-2865 GCA_964345515.1 uncultured Rhodothermales bacterium | reverse complement strand
CAACGCAAAACGCGCAACGCAAAACGCGCAACCGACGCTTATGTGACCGGGCCGGGGGCAGAGGGCGTCGCGTCTGCTGTGCGATAGGCCTCGTTGCCGAGCGCCTGCTCAATCCGGTCGAAGGCGCGGGCCAGTTCGGCCTCTGTGTTCCACACGAACGGTGCCATCCGCAAGTACCGGTTCTGGCGGCTGTCCGTGTGGATGGCGTGCGTCTTCAGATGCTCGCAGAGCAAAAGCGCGTCGGGGACCTCCAGGATGACCATAGCGCTGCGTCGCTCGGGCACACGGGGGGACCGCAGCGGGACCCCCGCCTGATCGGCGCGAGCGATGGCGTAGTCGGTGAGCGCGAGTGAGTGGCGGCGGACGGCGTCGAGCCCCGCGTCGAGCAGCAGGCGGACGCCCTCGACGGCGTGGTACATGGACGCGACGGCCGTCGTGCCACCCATGAAGCGGCGGCGCACGTCGGGGTGCGGTTTGGGGGACGGCTGGAAGCCGAACGGGTCGGCATCGCCGAACCAGCCCGTGAGGCGCGGCGTGAGGTCGAGGTCTGATCGCACGTACACGAAGCTGTTGCCTGATGAGCCGCACGCCTCCTTCAGCAGTCCGCCCAGGAAGAGATCGGCTCCCAGCGCTTCCACGTCAATCGGGAAGGTGGCGGCGCTGTGGTAGCCGTCCAGCACGAACAGGGCGCCGGCGGTGTGCGCCGCGTCGGCCACGGCGCGCAGGAACGGGGCGGGCAGGCGCTCACCGGTGGTGAACCCCACGTGACTGAGGGCCACTAGCGCCGTACGATCGTCGATGGCATCCAACACGGCGTCGCGATCGACGAAGCCGTCGGCATCGGCCGGTACGATGCGCAGTTCGAGGTCGAGCAGGTCCTGCCACTGTTGCGCGCTGTGCAGCACGGACGGAAACTCGTTCTCCGTGAGCACCACCGTGCGGCGATCGCCGTCCACGACCTCTGGCGCAGAGAGGAGGCACTGCACGGTCCAGTGCACGTTTGGCTGCATCATGCAGGTGCCACGCGGCGCGCCGAGGAGGGGGGCAATGAAGTGATCGCCCAGGTATTCCGGCAGCGTCCACCAGCCGACCTGCTCGTCGGAGTCAGGGCGCCAGTGGTTGGGCACCTCGTTCCAGGCGTCCACGCCGCGCTCGCGCCAATCCTGCGTGAACCGGTCCATCAGGTCCGGCACCGTCTTCGGCATCAGCCCGTGCGTGAACGCGCGGAGCTCGACGGCGTCCGGCGGATCGGGGAGCGCAAAGTGGTCGCGGGGGTTCATAGGACCGTAGGGATGGGACGGCGTGCGACCGTCACCAAAAGAAAAAGCTCCCACCGCAGTGCGGTATGAGCTTTCTCCGGGTGTGGCGGAAGGCCAGAAACTACGCGTCTTCCGGATCCGGCACGACGTGGACGAAGCGGCGGTTGCCGCGGCTGCGCGTGAAGTGCACCGTGCCGTGCTCTTTGGCGAACAGCGTGTCATCGCCCCCGCGGCCGACGTTGGCGCCGGGGTGAAACTTGGTGCCGCGCTGCCGCACGATGATGCTGCCGGCGGACACAAATTCGCCGCCGTAGGCTTTCACGCCCAAGTACTTCGGATTCGAGTCCCGACCGTTCTGAGTCGAGCCCATGCCTTTCTTGTGTGCCATAACTTCCTCGTGGTTGTTGTTCGACGAAAACGGGGTAGCAAGTGCGGCGTGTTACGCCTCGGACGTCTCGGCGTCGTTGGCCTCCGCAGCGTCGGGGGCGTCCGCTTCCTCCGCGGCGCTCTCCTCGTTGTCCTGGTCGGACGCCTTCTTCGATGACGCGGCCGCGCCGTTCGTCTGAAGCGCCTCGATCTCAATCTTGGTGTACTGCTGGCGGTGACCTTTTTTAACCTTGTAGCGCTTGCGGCGTTTCTTCTTGAAGACGATGACCTTATCGCCCTTCACCTGATCGAGTACGCGGGCCGTCACAGAGGCACCTTCCACCGTGGGTGTGCCCAACTGCACGTTGCCCTCTCCGTCGGAGACGAGCAAGACCCGGTCGAAGGTGAACATGTCATCGATTTCGGCGTCGGCGTGATGCGGGACGTAAACGTACTCGCCCTCACGCACTTTGAATTGTTTGTCTTTAATGTCGACGATCGCGTACATATCGGTCTCTACTTTGGAGCGCCGGGTTGAGTACCGACGCGAGAGTGAGTAAACTAGGCGGTGCAAAACGTACTGCTCGTAGCGTCAAAACACGCTACAACACCGCATAGGTTTCGATTATTCAACCGTCCCCCTTGGCTTTCCGATGAAGATAACCCTGCCTACCGATCAGACATCTGTCGACGTGACCAAGCTGCTGTGCATCGGGCGCAACTACGCCAGGCACGCTGCCGAGATGAAAAGCGAGGTGCCCGACGAGCCGCTCGTCTTCCTGAAACCGCCGTCGGCGCTGATTGGCGATGGCGGCGCGGTCGTGCTGCCCGCCGCCTCCCAGGATGTGCATCACGAGGTCGAGCTCGTGGCCGTCATCGGGACGGGCGGGAAGAACATCCCCGAGGCCAAGGCGCTGCGCCACGTCGACGCGTACGCCGTGGGGCTCGACATGACGGCGCGCGACCTGCAGAGCGCGGCGAAGAAGGGCGGCCGCCCGTGGTCGGTGGCCAAGGGCTTCGACACGTTCGCGCCACTCGGACCGCTGGCCCCGGCCACATCCATCGACGATCCACAGGACCTCCGCATCCGCCTCACGGTGAACGGAGCAGAGCGCCAGGCGGCCACGACGCGCGACATGATCTTCCCGGTGGCAGCGCTCGTCGCGTATTGCTCGCAGATCTTCACCCTGATGCCAGGGGACCTCATCTACACGGGCACGCCCGAGGGCGTCGGACCGGT
>CAYFRX010000382.1:0-2865 GCA_964345515.1 uncultured Rhodothermales bacterium | reverse complement strand
GCTTCCGACACGGCGAGGGCTCCGTCGCGTCCGGCTCCGTCGCCTCGTGAGGCGCAGCCGTCGATTGACGCGTTCGGCACCGTGGTGCCGGCGGCTCAGACGCTGATCGACGATGCCATCAACCGATTGGAATACGGTGCGTACGTCGTGCGGCCTGGCGATACGTTCTACAGCGTGGCGGCGCGCTTTGGCACGACGGGCGACTCGCTGTTTGCCCTGAACGGCCGGCGCACCGATCCGCTGCCGCCCGGCCAGGTGCTTCGTCTGCCGCCGCAGTTTGCACTGCCATCCCACGTGGTGCAGCCTCGCGATTCGACCCTGTACGTTGTCGCGTCCGAGTATGGCGTGAGCGTGCGCGCGCTTCAGCGGGTCAACGACCTCGAGGGGACGACCGCGGCGCCCGGCACCCGGCTGCGCATCCCCGGCCGCGCGGCGCCCGAGCCGGCCCCGCGCGGTGCGCTACCATCCCCCGATGCCCGCGGCCCGGTCGCGCGGTATCCTGCACCGTTTGAAGGACGCCTGACTGCGAGTGGGACGCCCTACGATCCCGATCAACTCGTCGTCAGCCATCCCGACCTGCCCTTCGGTCGCGTCGTGCTACTGGCGAACGCGGCGACCGGTCGCCGCACGTTCGCTCGCGTGGTCGATCGCGGCCCTATCGACGAGGACATGCTGGTCGACGTGTCGGCCGCCGTGGCCGAGCGACTCGGCCTGTCGGGGGGCAGTAACCAGCCGGTCGCGTTGTACGTTGTACGGTAAACCGCGTTGCGGAATCGTAGAAACGAAGAGGCGAAGATAGCGGAGCGCTTCGTATTCCTCGTCTCATCGATTCATTGCTGCGTCACCTCATTCCGCTAACCGTGCCATGGACTGGTCCACCTACCATCGCGTCACCCGGACGGCCACGTACGGGTTTTTGAGCGTGCTGCCGCTCTTCGTGCTCTACGAGGTGATGATCATCGCCGTCAACGAGGGTCGCCTCGGGCAGGTGCGGGTTGGCGCGGAGGTGTGGCTCAAGGGATTGCTTGCGCTCATCGGCGGCACCGGGTTCGTGGTGCTCGGCCTCGTTTTGATCGTGGTGGGCGGCGTCATCTTTTTTGTCGAGCGGAACGAGCCCATTCCCATCCGTGCGCGCTACTTTGCCTGGATGGTGGGCGAGAGCGCTGCGTATGCCTTCGTCGTTGCCCTGGCGGTGTCAACCACGGTGGGTCTGCTTTTCATGGCGGCGCCTGCCGTGGGCGATACGTGGACACGGCTCGCACTCTCGATCGGGGCCGGCGTGTACGAGGAGTTGCTGTTCCGCGTGCTGCTCGTCGGGGGCTTGTATGCGCTGATGCGACGCATCAGTCAGGGGACGCTGGGCCCCTACCTGCTGGCGGCGCTCGTGGGCGCTGCGATCTTTAGCCTCGTCCACTACCTCGGGCCTTTCGGCGACGCGTTCACCCTGGCGTCGTTCTCGTTTCGCTTCCTGTTTGGTCTCGCGCTCAACGGGCTGTTTCTATGGCGCGGGTTCGGCGTGGCGGCGTGGACGCATGCCCTCTACGACGTGATGTTGGTGCTGGGCCTGCTGGGATGAGGCCGACGATTTGGCAGAGCACGGCGCCAGGCCCGATCGGGAAAACCATGAAATTGGCGCCCCACCGTGAAACGCCGCGTCCAAATGGCAGTGAGAAGGCGTAGGTACGCCCTTTGCCATGCGGGCGAACCAGAATCTGCATTATCGAACGAACGGAAAGTTACCCCCATGAACATGTTCCGTACCGCGGCCCTGATGGCCGTCATGATCGTACTGTTTGCGCTGATCGGCCGGGCGATTGCTGGGCCGGGCGGCATGATGATCGCCTTCCTGTTTGCGATCGGCCTCAACTTCTTCAGCTACTGGTTTAGCGACAAGATCGTGCTCAAGATGTACGGTGCGGAGGAGGTGTCGCGTCAGGACGCGCCCGATCTGGTCGATATGGTGGACCGCCTGCGCCAGCGGGCCGGTGTTCCCATGCCGCGCGTCTGCATCATCCCGAGCGACAACCCGAACGCGTTTGCGACTGGGCGTAATCCGGAGAACGCCGTCGTGGCCGTGACCGAAGGTATCATGCGCACCCTCGACCGGGACGAGTTGGCCGGCGTGATCGCGCACGAGTTGGCCCACATCGAGAACCGCGACATCCTGACCTCCTCCATCGCGGCGACGCTCGCCTCGTCCATCACGCTGCTCGCCCAGTTCGGCTTCTACTTCGGCGGGCGCGACCGGGGCGGCCTCGTCGGCTCGCTCCTCATGCTGATCCTCGCGCCCATCGCAGCGACGCTCATCCAGACGGCCATCTCGCGTACCCGTGAGTTCGCAGCCGACCGCGATGGAGCGCGCATCAGCGGGAACCCGCGCGGGCTGGCGGACGCGCTGGCGCGTCTCCAGCAGGGCGCTGAGGCCCGGCCCATGCAGGCAACGTCGAACACCGAGAATACGGCGCACATGTTCATCGTGAATCCGTTCGCCGGCGCGATGAGCGGCCTTGCCAACCTGTTCTCGACGCACCCGCCCACCGAGGAGCGCATCGAGCGGCTCAACGAGATGGCCCAGACCGGCGAGTTTTGAGACGCCGGCTCGGGCCGCGTCACGAGCGCGATGCAGCGCTGGGCGTGCATGTCGAGCCCGGCGGTAGCAGGCCAACTCGTAGAGCTCGATCGAGTCGCAATCGGAATCGATACGGCGAGCGTCCACGAGCACGGATCGGGCGGGGGCCAGGTCCGGGTCGCCCGCTGTTTCCTGCAAGTGATTCAGGAGCGTGTCAAGGTCGGCGGTGCGATCAATGTGCCCCCGGTAGCAGGTTGTATCGAGGTGGCTGGGGAATTACACTTTTAGTCGAAAGA
>CAYFRX010000381.1:0-2865 GCA_964345515.1 uncultured Rhodothermales bacterium | reverse complement strand
GGCGCATCGAGCTGATCGGCGCCGAAGGTGACAGCAAACGACGGCGCGGTGGATTGTGCATCGACAGGCGGGGGCGCTCCGGCTACGAGCGTCAATAGAAGTGAAAGCGTGGCGCAGAGGGACGAAGGGAGGCGTGGTGAAGCCATCGGGGTCAAGAGCGTCGGGCGCAAAGGAGAATGACGTAGGGTCAAGTTACGGCGCACGCACCACAAAGGCGATGCGGCTTGTGAGGAAGTAGCGGCTAGGGAAAGTGCCTTCGAGCGAGGGACGTGCTAGAAGTGGCGCACGCGCGAGCAGGAGGTAAGGCGCACCGAGCATCATCGATTGCTTGCGTGCGGCGTGCTAGGCAGTGCCTTAGCTTTCTCCAATATCACATCTCACAGGAAAAAGGAGGGGACGGTGAAGCACGCTATCGTTGCACTTTGCGTACTGTTGATGGCCGCCAGGGGCCAAGCGGGAAACGCACAGCCGTGGCAGACGGCCCTTCCGACGCCCCAAGGCGGCGACTATGGCAACGGGGTGGCAACGGGCGACGCGGTGGGGGGCGTGTTCACGACGGGGGACCGGGCCCGCGCCACGCCCGCTATCGCGTTCGGCATCCCGACGGGGTTCGGTGCGGACTGGCGCGACGGGTTTGTGGCCGCTGGATTGCAGCGCGGCCTCCGCTACGATCGGGACTTCACCGACGGAGCCGTGTTCGGCGGCGCGGGGATCGGGCACGCCCGGCGTAACGTCGGGGTCGAATTCACACTGGCCGTCCTCGATCTGGCTGGCGAGACGTTCAAGGATCGCACGATCGGCGTGAAGGCGCACCGCCGTCTGGGAGCCCGGTGGTCCGTGGCAGCCGGCATCGAAAACATGTTCGTGATGGGGGCCACCGATGGGGGAACGAGCGCTTATGGCGTCGTCAGCGGGGCATTCCCTCTGGATCCATTCGGGCCGTCGTGGTTGGATCGGGTCGTGCTCTCAGCCGGCGTGGGAGACGGGCGGTTCAACACGGAAGATCGGGTCCGCCGCGGGACCAACGGGGTCGGCGTGTTCGGCAGTGTGGCCGTGCAGGTACGGCGGGTGCTGAGCATGCTGGCCACCTGGACCGGGCAGGACCTGAACGTAGGACTCTCGATCGCTCCGCTCGATGGGCTGCCGCTGGTCGTGACGCCTGTCCTGCTCGACGTGACGGGCCGGGCCGGCGACGGGGCGCGCTTTGCGATGAGCGCCGGCGTCGGATGGACGCTATAGCGTAGCGAGGCAGCATCGGGCGTCACGCGTCCGACGCGTTGCCGTGACGGTAGCGGATGATGCGGGACCGTTCGATCGTCACCGACCCCTCCGTCACCACCTCATCCAGAAAGAGGAGAAAGGCGTCAATCTTGTCCTGCGCGTCCACAATCCCCACGACGATCGGCAGGTCTTCCGAGAGGCGGAGCAGCGTGGCCGTGTGCACCTGGCTCGCCGCGCCGTAGCCCATGATGCCGCGCAGGACGGTGGCCCCGGCCAGGCCGCGCGACCGGGCCTCCTCCGCGATGCGCGCGCACAGCGGCTGCCCCTCATGCAAATCCGACTCGCCGATGAAGATGCGCAGCAAGACGCCCGCGCTTGGCAGTTTCGTGGCCGGAGCAGGCTCAGTGAGAGGAGCCGATCAGGAGTTGGGCGCAGGCAAAGCCGGCGACCACCGCCGCGAGGCCGAGCCCGTTGCTGACCGCGATGTTGAGCACGCCGCGCAGCACCTCGCCGTCGCGCAACAGATTGATGCTTTCCAGGCTGTACGTCGAAAACGTGGTGAACGCCCCGAGCAGTCCGGTGAATACGAACGGGTTGACGTACGGGTGGAACGCGACGCGTTCGGCAAGGACCCACAGCAGGCCAATCAGGAAGCAGCCCGTCAGGTTGGCGCAGAGCGTGCCCCACGGAAAGCCCGCGCCGAGCAGCCGCAGGGCAAGGCCCGAGACGCCGTACCGCAGGAGTGCGCCGAGCGCCCCGCCGCCGGCGATGAGCATCAACTTGAGGACCGTCGACATGAGATCCAGCCGTTTGTTCGGGGAAAGGGAAGTGCGCCAAAAAATGGACGGCCGGTGGGACAAAAGCCATTCAGTCGGTAGTGCGCGTCAGGCGTTGGCCTTTACGGCGGCATTCTCCGGATCGATATCCTCTTTCTCGACGTGCAGCGAAGCGTGGCCGGGCCGTCCACCGAGATACTGGCGGAAGTGTGTGATGAAGCTATCGACCACGTCGTTGCGCTCGTCCAGGCCAAGGCGCTGCTCGGGAGTGGGCGTATCGAGAACAACCAGTTCGATGTCGTTCGCGTCGGCTGGGTTGGTGGCCGCAAACCCAAAGTCGACGTAGCTGGGCGTGCCGTCGCGCCGGTGCCGGATAATGCAGGCCGGGCGCTCCTTCAGCTGCGCATAATGCTCCGATTCGTCCTCCAGGTACTGCCAGTCGCGGGAGGCATCCGCAAAGTCTTCCAAAAGCTCCAGCGGTGTCAGCTTGGCATTGGCTTCGGGCGTCACTTTCAGGTGAACAACGGTTTCCATGAGTCCATGGGGGGTTGTTGGGATAGCGGATCTACAAAGATACGAGAGCGCGCGTCACCGAACAACCAGCATTGGCCGGTCGAGGTCGTAGAGGAGATCTTGCAGGTTGCTGTCTCCAAGAGGGGGCGTTCCGGCGGGAAGGACGACGAGGCCGTACTCCTTCGTGGGAGCCACGGTGGCGAGGCGGGTCGCTTCCACCTTCGTGAGCGAACGGACGTGCAGTTCGGCACGGTATGGCTGTACCGCTCCGTCACCGCATCGTGCAGCCGCTGGATCTCGTCGGCATTGTCGGCGGGGAGGAGCACCACGAGCGGACGAGGCGGGCTCATCCGGG
>CAYFRX010000380.1:0-2876 GCA_964345515.1 uncultured Rhodothermales bacterium | reverse complement strand
TGACAACCCCTGACAACCTATGACGGGCGAGCGCAGCGAGCCTCCATTCACACCCCCACCGCATCCAACGCCTGCAGCACGGCGTCGTGGAAGCGGCCGTTGGTGGCCACGATGCCGTAGTTCTCGCGAAGCAGATGCCCGTGACTAAAGTCGAGCGGTTCGCCGTGCACGTCCGTCACCCGTCCGCCGGATTCCTCCACCACGAGCATGCCGGCGGCGTGGTCCCAGATCCGCTCCGTGTAATCGCCCCCGCGCGGCAGGCGGAAGTAGATTTCGACGTCGCCACGGGCCACGAGGGCGTATTTGGCCTGGCTGTCCATCCGGACCGGCGCCTTCGTGATGCCGAGCCGCTCGCCCACGGTGAGCGCGGCGTCGTGCGAGCTGTGGGCGGAGACGAATGAGTCGCAGAACTGCCCGTCGCCCACGTCGTCCACCGCGCTGGCGCGGATCGTCTCGGCGGCGCCATCGTGCGCGGTCGCCGGCACGCGCTGGGCGCCGGCGCCATGCACGGCGGTGAAGACCTGCCCCGTCGTTTGCGAGTCGTCCAGGTCATCCGGCAGGTTGGGACAGCCGAGCGCCGCGACGTACGGCCGCCCATCGATCACGAGCGCGAGGGCGATGGCGTACTGGTCGCCGCGGACGAAGCCCTTGGTGCCGTCAATCGGGTCGAGCGTCCAGAAGCGGTCGTGGTACTCGCTGGCGTTGCCGTAGTCGATCCACTGGCCGACGGCCTCACGGTCGGCCTCGGGCTGGAGCACCTGCACGCGCCGCACTACTTCGTCGAGCACAGGCGCGTTCTCTTCCGTGCGGAGCGCCGCCGAATCCTCTTCGGCAATGATGGGGTCGTTCGGGAAGGCCGTGCGGAGGGCGTGGCAGATCACGGCCTGGCTGCCAAAGTCGGCTACCGTGACGGGCGTGCGGTCTTTCTTTTTCAGCACGCCGTCGCCGATGTCGGCCTGGACGGCCTGGCACAACGTCGCCGCCGCGCGCACCGCGTCGACGGCCACAGATTGTTCGCGTTCGAAATCGTGAGGGGTCATGATGGCAAGCGAGAAACCAGTGAGTGATGGACGGACGGGCAAATCGCAAGCCGTTACGACGCGGACGCCGCCAGCTCGTCGTACCCGGGCAACTCGTCTAGAAATTGGCACATGGCGCCCTCGAAGTCAATCCGGCAGGCGTAGTGGGCCCTCCCGTTCGTAACCACGAGGTACGGGACGCGCAGCACGCGATTGTAGCGCGCGACCTGATCGAATGTCTCCTGCGCGATGGACACGCCGGGCGCCTTGCACTCGGCAATGAGCAGCGGCTGCCCCTGCCGGTCGAACGCGACGACGTCGGCGCGGCGCGGCATCTGCCGGTCTTTAAATCCGTGCTCGACGGCAATCAGCCCGCGAGGCACGTGATGCTCCTGGATGAGGTACTGCACGAAATGCTGGCGCACCCACTCCTCCGGCTCCAGCCGCACGTACTTTTGGCGGATGGGGTCGAAGATGTCGCGCTTCCCGCCACGCTCGCGCGTCTGGAACGAATACTCCGGGAGGTTGAGCGTGTCCATGGAGGCGCGTTGCGTCATGGAGTCGACCGAGGAGGCGTGAAATGATACTACGTTTTTTCTCCGTACGAACCCCGTCGCCGTTTGTTGTCGCTCTGGTCCGTTCGGCTCACGAGATGGGTGCAGCCGGATTGTCGCCGTAGCCGGTCATCTCCACGTACCCGCTCCCGGAGACGGTTTGATCGCCGGCCGTGCCCTCGATTCGCACAGCGCCCTCCCAGTAACGCACCGAGACGTCCATCTCCTGGTCGTCGAAGTACGGCGTGATCGTGAGGTCGAGGTCCTCGCCGGGAATCCGGAAGCGCCAGCCGGCCGGATACGTGCCGCCGCCCGGACTCGTCCACCGATCGGTGACGGCCAGTTCCACATCGTCCCGGCCGAGGCGCGTCGCCATCCCGTCCTCGGCCACGAGCACGCCTTCAGTGTACGGGCTGGGCGTCCCGTCCTGCTGGCGGATCTGGTAGTACATGATGTCACGCCCGTCATCGAGCTGCAGCGCAAACCAGTCCCAGCCCACCTGGTTTTCGCCGAGGGCGCTCGTGCTCCACTCCCGGTCCATCCAACTGCGGCCGGTGACCTGGAGCGTGTCGCCCTGGATCACGACCGTGCCGTCGGTGGCGAGGCGCGTGTACGAGTAGTAGTACGACGCGTTGCCGGCCCCCGGCCCCTTCTGGCTAAGGCCGCGTTCACCCTGAAACACGGGCGGCTTCGCCGGGCGGACGGTAAGATCGATCGCCACGTCGTCGGATGCGGCCTGAAGCCGAGCAGGGAATGCGCCGTCGCCGGTACCGGCCAGTTGCCAGTCCTCCAGCCACACGCGAAACGGCTCGGTCTGCGCACCCGCCAGCCCGGCCGCCGCCCGACTGAAGCGCTCGGCCGGGTAGATCTGGGTGTTCGCCACGTCGCTCACCGCAAAATGGCCCATGTAGAACTGGTTCGCCGCCCAGTCCGACGTGTCCGGATTCGGAGCCGCGGCGACCTGCACGGCCCGGCCACTGTCGGCCGGGGGCGTGAGGGCTACGCGAAAGAGGGTAAACTGGTAGCCGACGTGCCGCCCGTCGGGCGCGTCGAGGTTGCCGGTCAGGTACCACCACTCCGTCTTGAAGCCCGGGTGCGGCCCGTGATCGCGCGGGAACGTGAAGTCGCGCACCGTTTCGGCGCGGCGGTAGCCCGTCGTGTCGCCGCCACCCATCGCCTCGGCCACGGACACGGATGTCTCCAGCGCTGCGTCCCCGGATTGGCTGAAGACGTACGCCCCGACACCGAGGAGGGCCAGAATCACGATGGTGGCAAGTGCGATGCGGCGCATGCGGTTGGGGGT
>CAYFRX010000379.1:0-2890 GCA_964345515.1 uncultured Rhodothermales bacterium | reverse complement strand
AACCTGTCGCGCTTCTCGCTCTTCTTCCCCGAGAAACGCGACTTCTTTCAGGAACGCGCCAACCTCTTCACGTATCGCCTGCCGGGTGGACCGGAGCGTCTCTTCCAGAGCCGGCGCATCGGCATCGTCCAGGGGCAGCCGACGCCTATCCTCGGCGGCGCGCGCCTGACGGGGCGACTCGGCGGGTGGGAGGTCGGCTTCATCGAAATGCAGACCGCTCAGGCGACGATTGACACGATCGGGGTGCCCTCCGAGAACTTCGGCGTGCTGCGCCTGAAGCGGCCCGTCCTCGATCGCGGCTCGTACGTCGGCGGCATGGTCACCTCCCGCACCGACTTCGACGGCGGATACAACCTCGTCGCCGCCGCGGACGCCGACCTGCGGCTCTGGGCGGATTACTTCGCCGGTCTACAGCTTGCGCAGAGCGCCGAGCCGGGCGCCGACGCCGCGCGGAGCCTGCTCGGGGCGGTCGTCGTGCAGCGGCGGCTCCGGCGGGGCTGGTCGTTCGGTTCGTCGTTTCGGCACACGGGGCGCGACTTCCAGCCGGGCGTGGGCTTTCTGCGCCGTGCGGGGATCAACCGCTGGGGGCATCGGACGCAGTACACGTGGTTTCCAGGAACAACCCATCCGGTGCAGAACCACAGCCTCGCCCACCGCTTCCAGTTCATCTGGAACAGCACCTTCGACCGGCTGGAGACGAGCACCACGTCACTGAGCTGGGACTTCCTGCTTCGGTCGAGCGCCGTGGCAGAGGTGGAAGCAGAATTCTTTTACGAGCAGCTCGACGCGGGCTTTTCTCTGGGCGATGGAGCTGTTGAGGTCGGTCCGGGTACGTACCGCTTCGTGAACGGCGAGGCCACGTACACCACCCGTTCCGGCGTGCCGCTCCGGCTGGAGGCTGAGGCGCGCGGCGGCGGCTACTTCGGCGGCGCGCAGTGGGGCACGACCCTCGCGCCGTCGTGGACGCCCAGCCCGCACCTGTCGCTGCAGCTCGACTACGTGTACAACCGGATCGATCTGCCGCAGGGCGACTTCGACGGCCACGTCGCTCGGTTTCGGGTGCGCACGGCGCTCAACCAGGCGCTCTCGGCGAGCGCGTTCGTCCAGTACAACAGCAGCGAGCAGCTCCTGACGCCGAACGTGCGCTTGCGGTACAACCCCCGTGAGGGCAGCGACCTCTACGTCGTGTTCAACGAAGGCCGCCGCACTGACCTGCCCGCGTTCGACGGGCGGCCCACCCCGCTCCGCGTGCCGCAGCGCACGTTGCTCGTCAAGTACACGTACACGTTCGTGCTGTAGGCGAGCGCCCTCCACGTGGATGCCGTGCCCCGCGGTCGCAGCGACGACTCGGCCGGGGGCTGCACCGGTCGCCCCGGCCCGCCCCGTGCCCTTTACGAAGATCGCAGGATTCATTTTCTTATGGATCGGACGGTTGCACTCCAGCGCCGTGAATGCGATGTTTGGAAGGTGCCCACGTGAAGCCCCACCGCGCGATGCGCGGAAGCGCTTGCGGGCTCGAACGGAAGCCGCATGGTCGGTTCTCCCCACCGCTTTTACTATCGAACAGCAAGGGATCCCATGGCTCAACTACAATCTCTTCGGCTGCGTAACGCGCGCCTCAGCGCGATGATGTTCCTCCAGTATTTCGTGTGGGGCGCGTGGTACACCGTCATCGCGGTGTACATGGCGGAGCGCGGGATGAGCAACCTCACCCACTGGCCCTTCACGGTGAATCCGCTGGCGGCCATCATCGCACCCTTCTTCCTCGGCCTGATCGCCGACCGGTACTTTGACAGTGAGAAGGTATACGGCACCTTGCACATCCTGGGCGGCCTCATCATGCTCTTCGTGCCCTCGGTGGCGCAGAATCCGGTGCTGTTCATCGGTTTGCTCCTGCTCTACAACCTGTGCTACATGCCCACCCTGAGCCTGGCCAACACGCTCTCGTTCCATCACATCGACGATCAAGAAAAGGAATTCCCCATCATTCGCGTGTTTGGCACCATCGGCTGGATCGTGGCCGGCCTCGCCATCAGCTTTGTGCTCGTCTACTTCACGGAGGACGTTCCGGAGCGCACTGCCGCCCCGCTGTACATGACAGGCATCGGCAGTCTGGCGCTCGGCTTCTACAGCTTCACGCTGCCGCACACGCCCCCACCGGCCGCTGGCGAGGAGGTATCGCTGCGCAGCATCGTGGGCCTCGACGCGCTGGATGCGCTTGGCAGCCGCTCCTTTTATGTCTTCCTCATCTGCTCCGTCCTCATCTGCATCCCGCTGGCGGCCTACTACAACTTCACGCAGCTCTTCCTGGGCGCTGCAGGTTTTGAGAACATCGCCGGCACGCAAACCTTCGGGCAGATGTCCGAGGTCTTCTTCATGCTCGTGATGCCGTTCTTCTTCGTGCGTCTCGGCGTGAAGTGGATGCTGGCCGTGGGCATGGGCGCGTGGGTGTTGCGCTACGGGCTCTTTGCGCTGGGGGCGCCGGATGCGGTCACCTGGATGATCCTCGCCGGCATTCTGCTGCACGGCATCTGCTACGACTTCTTCTTCGTGACGGGGCAAATCTACGTCGATAAGAAGGCGACTAATAAGGTGCGCGGGCAGGCCCAGGGATTGATTGTTCTGGCCACGTACGGCGTCGGTCTGCTGATTGGCGCGCAGGTCATGGGGAATATATACAACGGCTTCCTAGAGGGCGCCGACACGCTGCCCCTCGGCGAGTGGACGGCCTTCTGGCTCCTGCCGGCGGGTTTTGCCGCCGTCGTCATGATCGCCTTCATTACCTTCTTCGACGATCGCGCGCTGCCGGAGGAAGAGGAAGAAGCCGAGGCCGCCGAGGTCAGTCCGTTCGCGCCGGGCGGTTGACGCGCTTTTGCGAAAAAGCGGAGAC
>CAYFRX010000378.1:0-2898 GCA_964345515.1 uncultured Rhodothermales bacterium | reverse complement strand
CCAACCAGAAATCTGCATCCTGTGCTCGCTTTACCACCCACTACCTGCGGCACGCGTGTGGATTGGGCGGTCTGTCCCCCGGTTGCGCGTTCTCACCGCACGCTTGCTCCGTGGTCGGTCTGCGCCCTCGGTTTGCTGCACTCGTGCTCACCGCCAGTGTGGCCATACGGCTTCTCGCCGGATGCGCGCAGCACAGGGCAGTTGGACCCCACGTCCGTCGCTCGCTCCTCAAGAAAAAAGGGGCGCGTGGGAACGCTTCGCCCGTTTGCATCCGATCGCGATTCCTCAGAAGCGATCAGGGATGGAGCCGTTACGGCGCGGAGGTGACCTCGATCGTCACGTCGCGCTGGGCAGAGCCGTCGCCCCGGCCGTACGGCAGGGCGTCCGCCGGCAAGTCGACGCCCTCGTGCGCCGAAGGGACCCAGCGGATGATCTCCAGCCGCCCATTGGGGTGCTCCGCGAGTGCCGTGCAGCTCTCCACCCAATCGCCAGTGTTGGCGTACAGCACGCCATCGATGGAGCGCATCTCAGCGTGGTGGATGTGGCCGCACACGACGCCGTCCACGGCTTGCTCACGCGCCTCGCGAGCCACGGCGTTCTCGAAGTCGGCAATAAACTGGACGGCCCGTTTGGTCTTGTATTTCAGATAGGCCGAGAGCGACCAGTACGGCAGATCGAGCCAGCGCCGCACGCGGTTGAAATGGCGATTGAGCTTGAGGATGCCGCTGTACGCGCAGGCGCCCAGTAGCGAGAGCCAGCGGGCGTGGCGAATCACACCATCGAACGCATCGCCGTGCAGGACGAGCAGGCGGCGCCCATCGGCCGTCGTGTGGGTGGCGTGCTCCTGCACCACGATCCCGCCGAAATCGAGCCCCGGAAAGGCGCGGGCCGCCTCGTCGTGGTTACCCGGGATGTAGGTGATGTCGGTCCCGGAGCGGGCACGGCGCAGCAGCATTTGCAGCACATCGTTGTGCGAGGTTGGCCAGTACCAGGACCGCTTCAGCGCCCACCCATCAAAAATATCGCCGACCAGGTAGAACTGATCGGCGACGTTGCAGCGCAAAAAGTCGAGCAAGAAGGGGGCTTTAGCCTCGCGCGTGCCCAAGTGGACGTCCGAGATCCACAGCGTGCGGTACTCGTGTCGGCGATTCATGCGGTAGGCGGGAGGGTTGTGCGAAGAAGGTCAGCTCGCGAATGCATCGTGCACAAAATAGGCCAAGAAACGGGGGCGCACGTTACGGCGCGATCACGAATTTATTATCGAATCGTAGACGGGCGCCGGACGCTCCTGCATATGCGTAGGGGCGCGCTCCAGGACGGCACGATAGGCGTACCGGCGCGCCACCGGCTCGATCGTCAGCGACGCCTTTCCGCGGCGCGCCCGCTCGTGCAGATGCGCATGGAGCTCCGGCCGGTGGTGCACGCCGAAGAGCGCCAGCCAGCGTTGAAGCCCGGCTGCGACCCAGCGGGGCAGATCAGCCTGGTCCCAAAAGTCGACCAGGTAGAGCCGTCCGCCCGGTTTCAGGTGCGCGAGCGCGGTGTCAAGGGCGCCTTCCCAGTCC
The DNA here is from genome assembly GCA_964345515.1 of uncultured Rhodothermales bacterium. Lineage (GTDB taxonomy): Bacteria > Bacteroidota > Rhodothermia > Rhodothermales > Salinibacteraceae > JAAAPH01. The sequence goes on along the minus strand of CAYFRX010000378.1, from coordinate 1,336 downwards.
GGAATCATCGACAGCGCGTAGGAGAAGAAGACGGCGTCGAACGGTGCGGACCGCCCGAAGGCGGATGCGGGATCCAGCGCCTGCGCGAGGCCCTGGGCCAGCCGAATCCGATCGCCACAACCGGCCCGATCGACGGCGCGCTGGGCGGTTTGGAGCATCACCGACGCAGCGTCCAACCCAAACAGCGCGAGGTGCGGGGCCTTCCGGTGCAGCGCGATCAGGTTGCGCGCCGTGCCGCAGCCCACCTCCAGCACGGCGCCCTCCTCGCGCGCCGCCATCTGGCTGATGAGGCGGTCACGCCCCAGCAGGTAGTACCGGCGCGTGGCATTATAGACGTGCCGCGTGTAGCGGTACATCTGGTTCATCCGCTTCGCAGGCACCGACAGGCTCATCTGGTCAGCTCGTACAGGTGAAACATGCCATAAATGGCGGATCGATCGTGGTCGTGCAGCGCCTCGGACGTCGCCCGGTGATACGTGAATCGGTGCCGCAGGGCGGTCGGCAGCGCACCGTCGACCGGCGAGGCGCGTCCGGCAGTGCGGAAGATCACGCGGGTTCCCGGCGCGCCCACCCGGGCGATCTGCCGCCAGAGGGTGGCAATCTTGGACGCCGGCATCCAGTCCTGCGCGTCGAGCAGTACGAAGGCGTTGTACGCGTCGTCGGGCTGCGCGGCGAGAAACTGCTCGTAGGACGTGACGTGCGTGTCGACCCGATGCAGGCGGGCGCGGAGCGCGTCGAAGTGCTCGGCCCGCAGGTAGTCGGGCACGGCGCGGCGCTCGGCGTGGTCGTAGCACTGGCCGAAGGCCTGCCACGCAAAATAGTTGTCGTGGAGCGGGAAGCCGCACACGAGCTTACGGAGGCGCCCCAGATACAAGTCGATGAGATTCCCGCGCGCCTCGACTTCCATCGACCGGTGCTGCTGGGGCGGGATGCCCAGGCTGAAGACCGCCATCGGTTGCCCGGCGATCCACTGCACGAGCCGGCTCCGGAAGAACGGCGCCACGACCTCATCGAAGAACGCCTCCTGCTCGGCCGGCGCGCTGGCCTCCAGGAGTGCCTCCGGGTGATGGCCGAGTTGCCGCGCGACGCCGTGCACGACGCGCAGGAAAACGCCGAGCCGACCGCGCTCGTAGAACCCCGTTTCAAACATGTGGATCCGCTTGCGGCCCAGCGGCGGGGTCCGCCGCTCCCAGTGCCGGCGCGTCGCGGGATCGAGGTGCGGGCGCAGGTAGCGGCGATACCGGTCTCGGTTTTCCACCCGATCGCCCCGACCGAAGAAGGCGTAGAGGGCGCCGTGGCTCGGAAGATGTTTCAGGGCGGCCAGTTTGAGCCGCGT
>CAYFRX010000377.1:1856-2914 GCA_964345515.1 uncultured Rhodothermales bacterium | reverse complement strand
TGGTTTCAAGTTGAAAGGTTGGAAGGTTACAGGTTGAAGTCGGCCCCACGACGCGTAGTCGTGCATCGGACGCCAAGTAAGCCCCAAACGTGGAGTTGGTCGCACTGAACGAAGGATCCCTTCGCCGGGGGCAAATGGGGCGGCGGGCTGCCTCGATGCGCGTTCATCCGCGGTTTCCCCGTCCGCCATCCCCGCGGCGCATAGCCCGCTGGGCGGAACGGCACCGCCGCTGCTCGCTCAACTTCGACGTTTTGGGTACGTCTTCGCCTCGCCTTCACCTTTCCGAGCGGGTCTGCGTTTTGCGTAGATGAACAGGTTAACCCACGTTCATCATGCCATCGTAGAGGGTTGGAAATGAACCGGTCGTTCGCTTACTATCTTCGCCACGTCCAGCCGCTCGGCACCGCCGCATCGATCGTCCTGATCGGGTGCGTTGCGCTGTTACTGGGCTTTATGCCTCGTGAATCCCCCGATCCGATCTTGATGACTGCTGCGTCCGACTCACTGTCCCAACCTGCGCCCGACCTGTCGCCCGAAGAGGTGGTGCGCGTGCAGGTCGAGGCGCTGGCGAACAATGACGAGCCGTATCCGGACGCGGGCATCGAAGCAGCCTTCCGATTCGCCTCGCCGGCCAACAAGGAGGCGACCGGGCCGCTCGATCGGTTCCGCACCCTCTTCGACACGCCCAACTACGGGCCCATGATCGACCACGAGGCCGCTCGGTACAGCGAGCCGCAAGTTGAGGGCCGCCAGGCCCGGATGGGCGTCATCCTGACGACGAGCGATGGCGAGCGCATTGGGTATCTGTTCCGACTGTCCAAGCAGGCTCGCGCGCCACACGAGGACTGCTGGATGACCGACGCCGTGATTCCGGTGTCGGTGGGCGACGCCGCGCTAGGCGACGAATCGACGAAGACCTGAGCACGTGGTGGGGGGATCTCGTGGGCAGGCCGGTCGTTGCATCGTACTGCCCCATTCGGGGGCCATGTTTCTGGTTCGGTTCACGCAGTGCTGCGCGGCGGCTCATGTACATCGACGGTCATCTCGACCTGGCGTCC
>CAYFRX010000377.1:0-1756 GCA_964345515.1 uncultured Rhodothermales bacterium | reverse complement strand
CCCATTCGGACGCCGGACGAACTGGATGCGTGGTGGGATCGCGGACTTCGGATCGTGGGCCCAGCCTGGCAGCGCACGCGCTACGCTGGCGGCACGAGCGCGCCCGGTCCCCTCACTGAGGCAGGTGAGCGGCTCGTTCGAGCCATGGATGAGCGGGGCATGGTACTCGACGTGAGTCATCTAGCCGAGGAGATCGTGTGGCGGATGGAGAAGAAGCACCACGCTGGCCTCATCGTACGCTCGCCCGACCGAGAGCGCGCTGAGGAGCCGTTGCGCGCGTGCATGCACCGCTTCCGCGAGGACTTCCACGCGTCCATGCCTGCACCCGACTGCATCGGCGACGAATAGCCCCCGCGAATGGCTGAGTCCACCCCATCTATGACCGATCTGGAGACGCGCGCCCTCGCGGCCGTCGACGCGGCGGCGATCATGGAGGACCTGCGGGAACTGGTTGCCTTCCGGAGCCTGGGGGGGGCGGAGGGGCCGATCCAGGAGCACATGGCCGCGCGGATGGACGCGATGGGGATGCAGGTCGACCGCTGGGCCATCGACATGGACCGGCTCCGGCAGCATCCGGCCTACACGGCCGACATCGAGCGGGACGAAGCGATTGGCGTTGTCGGGGAAATGGGCACGGGGGACGGGCCGACGCTCATCCTGAACGGGCACGTGGACGTCGTACCCGCCGGCGAACTCGCGCGCTGGACCGTGCCGCCGTGGGCGGCGACGGTGGCCGACGGCCGCGTGTACGGGCGCGGCACGGCCGACATGAAAGGTGCGCTGTGCTGCGCGCTTGAGGCCGTGCGCGCCATTCGCCGCGCGGGCCTCGACCTACCGGGTACGGTCCAGATCCAAAGCGTGGTCGGCGAAGAGGATGGCGGGACGGGCACGCTGGCGACGATCGAGCGCGGCCACACGGGCGACGGCGCTATCGTGCTCGAACCGACGGAGCTGATGGTGGCCCCCGCGCAGGCCGGCGCGTACAACTTCCGGCTCACTGTGCCGGGCCGGGCCGCCCACGGCGCGTTGCGCACCGAAGGCGTCAGCCCGTTCGACGCGTACCTGCCACTCTACGAAGCCATGCGCAACTTCGAGCGGCGTCGTAACGCGGCGTCCGATGATCCGCTCTTCGCCGCGTACGACATACCCTTTCCGCTGTGCATCGGCACGCTCCGCTCCGGCATCTGGGCGTCCACCGTTGCCGAGACGCTCACCTGCGAGGGTCGCCTCGGCGTGGGCACCCACGAAGACCCCGAGGCTGTCCGGCGGGACTTCGAGGCCACGATTGCCGCCGCGGCCGAATCGGATCCATGGCTCCGCGACCACCCGCCGACGGTGGCGTGGTGGGGCGCGCAGTTCGATCCGGCGTCCACGGACTCCGATCACCCGCTGGTGCAGACGCTGGCTGCCGCCCACGAGGTCGCCACCGGCACGGCCGCCACGCTGCGCGGCATGCCATACGGGGCCGACATGCGCCTGCTCGTCCACGTCGGCGACACGCCCACGGTGCTCTACGGGCCCGGCGACGTGCGCCGCGCCCACGCCCCGGACGAGTTCGTGACCGTCGATGAGTTGGAGACCGCCACCCGCGCACTTGTGGTCACGATTCTCCGTTTTTGCGGCGCCTGCGAGGAATGAAGCGGGAGGCCATCCAACAAAAAACGCCCTGAGCGACGGGCGAAACCGCTCAGGGCGCAGAAAAGTGGAGATGCCGGGAGTCGAACCCGGGTCCGCATAGCCGCACAATGTGAACCTC
>CAYFRX010000376.1:0-2929 GCA_964345515.1 uncultured Rhodothermales bacterium | reverse complement strand
ATTGGTAGCCGAGCGCCTCGGCCGAGCGCATCACGGCGCTCACGTTGCCCGTGTTCACGAGGCCTTCCACGACGGGCACCACCGTCTTCGTCCGGCGCGCGGCAATCGCCCGGATCCGCTCCAACCGGTCCTCGGTCATCACCGGACGCAGGTGCCGGATGACCTCCGCTGGCGTGAGCGTTTGGCCCTCAATCACAAACGGATCCTGCGTGTCGGCGGGCGGCTGGGCCGTCGCCAGCAGATCGTCCATTTCGGCGGCCGCATCCGGCTCGGAAGTACTCACAGGACAAGGGGTAAAGCGATGAGGCAGCGAGAACACATGGCCGATCCCGCCGCATTGTTGCGCGTATGATCGGATCACCACCGGGTGCACGCCAGTGCCTTGCGGCGCTCGCGCATGCCCGACGCCATGTCATCCACTTGAAGGTACCAGGGATATGTTGAAAATGCATCGTCGCTCTTCGATCCACCACCTCGCCGCCATCCTGCTGCTCGTCGCCGTGGCAGGCGCTCCGACGGCTGCTGCTCAGTCGGTAGACGCCGTCGTCAACGAGATGAGGGCCCGCTACCAAACGCAGCTGGAAACGGTCGACACGTACATCGTCGAAACCAATCAGTACACGAGCTACTACCGCAAGACGACGCAGGGTGACGACGTCGCGTACGAAACGGAGATGCGATGGAAAGACAGCGGCGCCGGCATGTTCGGTGGCGCCGGAGCGATGCCCTCACTGCAACCCGGCCTGGCGCAGCTCGACACGCTGGCTCTGAAGTCGTCGTACGCCGGCACCGAAACCGTCGACGGGCGGTCCTGCCACGTGCTCCGCATCGACGACGCGTCGGCCCTCTCCGGCGACCGGGCGCCCCTGCTGAACTCGGATCAGACCCAGCAGGGCGAGACGCGCCTCTACATCGACGCCGAGCGGTACGTCCCGCTCCGCCTCGAATCGGAGGTGACCGTGGAGCGCAACGGCGAGGCGCAAACGCTCCGTCCGCGCATCCTCCTCAGCAACTATCGCACCACCGACGGCCTCACGTTGCCGTGGGCCATGGAGATGAAGATGGAAAACCTCGATGCCACCATCAGCGCCGCAGAGCGGGAGCAGGCCCGCCAGAGCCTGGAGCAGATGGAGCAGCGCATGCAGGAGATGCCCGAGGAGCAGCGCCAGATGATGGAGGGCATGATGAAGAATCAGCTGGAGCAGCTGCGCAACATCCTCGACGAGGGGTCCATCCAGTTCGCCATCGAGGTGCAGGACGTGAAGGTCAACACGCCCCTCCCCGACGACGTGTTCAGCGGAGGAGGCAACTGACCCGGTGCTTCGCGCTGTGGGCGGCTCATCGCCTCATTCGCCCTCGTGGTTCGCCCCGATGTCGCCCTGTGCAATCACGTGCTGGATGTTGTTGTAACTCTGGTGGATGTTGATGTGCCCGTCGAACGCCGTGAGCTCATCATACGGCCGGTCCACGATTTTGCTGGAGGCGCCGTCGTTGGCCGGATTGCCATTTCCGTCGATGGGGCTGAGGTAGATGGCGATGCCCCCGCCCTCGCTCGCGCTGTTCGTGTGGATGTGCGCGGGGTGCGTCAGCAGCGCTCCGGTGGGGCCGTCGTTGAGTCGAAGCTGGACGAGCGTTTGCGTCGGCGTCAGTTCGATGACCCGGGCCGTGCCCGCCACGCCCTCAGCGAGGGAGCCGCCATTGGGGTGGGCGGCGAGGCCGTACTCGACGGTTCTGACGCCCTGCACGACGTCCAGGCCGTCGCCGGTTTCTCCGTCGGCGTTCGCCCCGATGTTGCCCTGCGCGACGAGCGCGTTGGCACTGCCCTCGTACACGTTAATGTGACCGTTCAGGGCGGCCAGTTCGTTGTACGAGCGGTCGATGAGCTTGGCGCTCGTGCCGCCTCCCCCCATCACGTCGATCGGGGACAGGAAGAACCGGATGCCGCCCCCCTCGCTCGCACTGTTTGCGTGGATGTGCGCCACGAGTCCCACGACTCCATCGGGCACGGTGCCGGTCAGTTCGAGGGTGACCAGCGTGCGATCGGGTCCAAGCTCCCAGAACGTGGCCACGGCGTCTAGCCCCTCTGGAACGGCGCTGTCGTTGGCTTGGGCGAAGAGCGGGTACGAGGTGCTCCGGAGCACGTCGCCGCTCAGGCCGCCGCCGTTGCTGTCACAGCCGGCCAGCGTGCCGACAAGGAGCACAGCTCCAAGGAACGAGGCGATGGCATGAAGCACATGGTGACGCATGGAAGGAATCCGGGTCATCAAGAAACAGTCTGAACGCTTCAGCTAACAGATCGCATAGTAGGCTGGAAGTCAGCGCGTAGAGCGGATGTTCCGTGGGCGGGATGTGTCGAAGGCGTAATTCCCCGATCGTAAATATGACGATGTCGTCACGGCCGCGAAAGCAGCAGCGCCCCCACGAGATGATGCGAGGCGGCTGGCGACTTCTTCACTGCGACTTCTCATCTGCACTTCGGCCTGCGGGTATGGTACTCGTGCTCGACTCTCCTCCCACAGACTCAACTTCAGGCTATCATGGATCTGACCGACAAAGTGGCTGTCGTGACCGGCGCAAGCAGCGGACTGGGACGTCACTTCGCGGAGGCGCTCCTCAACCGCGGCGCGGCCGTCTTCGGCCTCGCCCGCAGCACGGACACGCTGAATGCCCTCCGCGATGAACTGGGCGACGCCTTTCACCCCGTCCGCTGCGACGTCCGCGACGAGGACGCCGTCGCCACGGCCTTCGACACGGTCATGGACGCCCGCGGCCGCGTCGACGTGCTGATCAATAACGCCGGCCTGGGTCAGTTTGGGCCCATCGATGAGACCGACCTCGACACGTGGGACGTGCAGCAGGAAACCAACGTGCGCGGCGTCTTCCTCTGCACCCGCGCCGCGGCTCCCATCATGAAGCAGCAGAACGCGGA
>CAYFRX010000375.1:0-2931 GCA_964345515.1 uncultured Rhodothermales bacterium | reverse complement strand
CGCCGGAGGTCTGAATCGTGACGCCGCCGGTCAGCCCGTTAAGCTCATCGACGACCACGCCGCCAGCCAGCTCCGTGCGCCCGATGCCGTTCTCCGCAATGCCGAGCTCGTCGTCGCCCGTGCCGGTGCCAGCCAATGTTGCGTCGGTGGCGACCTCCAGCAGGCCCGTGTCGACGGACGAAATCGTGAGCTGATCGGCGTCGTTGCTCTCGATGCTTACGTTGTCGCCGCCGGCCAGCGAAAGCGGCCCCGTCAGCCCGTTGAGATCAGCCACTACAGCCGAGGGATTGATGGCCAGGTCTACCTCGCTGTCGGTCGGGGAGGAGGACAAGTTCAACGACTCATCGGAGCTGATGAGCGAGACCGCACCGGTGATGGTGTTCAGGCTTTTGACGGCAGCTTGATCATTAATCTTGGCTGCGGAGACGGCCCCGTCGAGAATCTTTCCTTCCGTGACGGCCCCTACCCCGATGTCATCGCTCTTGACTTCACCGTCGAAAATGTTGGCGCTGGTGACGGCATCCGGGGCCAGCCGCAAGGGGTCAGAGGCCGTACCGTTGCCATCCAAGGTCTGATTGCTGGACACACTCGATATGCCGCCCTCGGGGCCTGCGGCCGAGATGGTCAACCCACCGCTCTGCTCTACAAACTCGACATTGTCACCGGCCCGCAGGGTGGCTGCATCAATCAACGTCGTGACTTCATCGCCGGAGTTGTCCAGCGCGGTGAGGCTGCGCACGGCCGCGCCCTTGGCGAGGCCCAGCGGTTCGTCCTCGGTGCCCACGCCGGAGAGCGTCTCGTTGGTCTGTACGCTCGTCAGCCCGCCGCTCGGCACGGTTGCTGAAATCGTCAGTTCGCTGCCGTCCTGCGAGATCGTAACGTTTTCGCCACCGGCCAGAGTCACGGCATCGGTGAGCCCGTTCAGGCTCTGCACGGCAGCCCCGTCAACCACGCTCTGCGCCTCGCGGGCAAAGGCGGTGCTCGTCATGCGTGTGCGCGGGAGCGCTTCGCCGTCCACCGCAATCTCCAGCCAGAGCTGGTTGCGATTATCGAAGAGCGCATCGGGCAAGCCATTCTCCGTCTGGCTACCGAGCTGCACGCTGAAGCGGCCGTTTTGCACCGAAATCCCTGTGTAGCTTTCCTCCCAGACGTCGCCCTCGGGGAGTTGTGCGGCGTCACCCGGCCCGTCATAAAACCGGAAGACGAGGTCCACTGCGCTATTGACGGCATTGCCATCGGGATCAGTCAGCGTGCCCTGATAGGTGATCACCTCGGGCACCTGTTGAGCCTGCACCGGGACCCCCATTCCTATGCCCAGCAAGAGTACCAAAACAGCGCCACAAAGCGCGATGGGGAAGCGTGTCGTAGAAGTCAGCATGGAAATGTTGATTATAATCGGAATCATTATGGCTGAGGCCGTGCAGGTCTGCGCGCTCTACGGCCGATTATGGCGCTCGGCAGCCGCCCCGGATGAATCGTCGGCATCGGACTGGAGCAGGAGGCGTTCGAGGCGTTCGACGCGCTCTTCCAGCGAGGCAGCTTTCTCGCGTTCGGCTTTAAGCTCCTGCTGCTGTTCTTTCACGGCTTCGATGAGGACGGGCACGAGCTTGCTGTACTGCACGCCCTGCGCCTGCCCCTTGTCGTCAAACGACACGAGCTCGGGCAGCACCCCGGCCACTTCCTCGGCGATGACGCCGACGTCGGCCTCGCCATTCTCTTTCCAGTCGTAGCGCACCCCGCGCAGCTGATCGACGAGCTGGAGCGGCCCCTCCAGCGTCCGCACGTTCTCCTTCCAGCGGATGGAGGACCGCAATATCCCGGGCCGCTCCCACGTCATACGGTTGGTGGCATCGAGGTAAGTAAGCACATGGTCGCCGCTGCCTTCGTCTGGCTCCTCGGGACTCAGCTTTGGAGCGGAGACCGCTCCGTTGTTTATCCGGTTTTCGGTCACCGACCCCTCTCCAAGATCGTCACTCTTCACCTCTCCGGCTGCGATACTTGCACTGGTCACGGCATTGCGCGCCAGGCTCAATGGAGCAGACGCAGTACCATTACCTTCAAGAGTTTGAGGGTCGACCACGACGCTCGACAGGACCTCATCGCTTACCGAGATTGTGATGGCGCCGGTCTGCTGGCCGAGCACGATCCGGTCGCCGGCCCGGACGGAAGCGGCATCGGTCAGTGTAGCAATGGCCTCACCTTCGTTGTCTTCAGCGGTCAGGCTGCGCACGACCGCCCCCTCGGCCAGCTTGCCTTCTGTAACGGCCTCATCGGCCAAGGCCAACGGTTCGTCATCGGTGCCCGCGCCCGACAGCGTCTCGTCGCTCGTCACGGCCGTGAGTCCTCCCTCTGGTACGGCCGCCGCGATAGTCAGCGTGTTGCCGTCCTGCGAGATGGAGATGTTCTCGCCCCCGCTGAGCGTCACCGCGTTGGTCAGCCCGTTCAGGCTGCGCACCGCGGCGCCGTCGGCCACGCGCTGGGCCTGCTGGGCCTGCTCGGCCCGCAGCGCAAACGCGGTGCTCGTCAGCTTCGTGCGCGGCAGCGCCTCCTCGGGGCCATCGGCCGGATCTACCGTCACCTCCAGCCACAGGGGCCCGTTGCTACTCAACAGCACATCCAGCAATGGAGGCCGGTCGCCGCTACCGAGTAGCACACCAAAACGTCCGCTGTTCACTGAAACATCCGTGAAGACATTTTCCCAAGGACTGCCTGGGGGCAATGGCGCCGCCCCCTCGCCCGGCCCGTCGTACAACCGGAAAGTCAAGTCGACTGGGCCGTTCACGGGGTTGCCGTTCTCCGCGTCGGCGAGGGTGCCCTGGTAGCTGATTTCCTGCGGCACCGGCTGGGCACGGCTCGTGGCCACCGTCCCTACCAGGATGATACTGGCAAGCACAAGAGTCAGTAAAGCGGCACGGTTCGGCACAAACATGG
>CAYFRX010000374.1:0-2945 GCA_964345515.1 uncultured Rhodothermales bacterium | reverse complement strand
TCTCGGCGTACGGGACGAGCGTGTCGTCGTCCCACCGGTTGCCGTCGAAGGGCATAAACTCGATGAAGCGCACCTCGACGGGCTTGTCCTCCGTCCACGCCACAAAGTCGCCCAGCTCGTCGTCGTTCGTGCCGCGCATCACGACGCAGTTGATCTTGAGCGGATCGTAGCCGCGGTCGATCGCCATGTCGATGGCCCTCAGCACGAGGTCGAAGCCCTGGCGGCGGGAGATGGCCTCGAAGCGGTCGGCGCGGAGTGTGTCGAGGCTGATGTTGAGCAGGTTCACGCCCGCAGCGTGGAGCGCTTCGAGCTTCTTGGGGAGCAGCAGCCCGTTCGTGGTGATGGCCAGCGTCTCGACGCCCTCCATGCGGCCGATCTCCGTGGCAAGGTCCTCGATGCCGGGCCGCAGGAGCGGCTCGCCGCCCGTCAGCCGGATCTTGGAGACGCCCGCGTCGACGAACAGCCGCGCGAGGCGGAGGATCTCCTCGTCCGAGAGGAGCTGTGCGTCGGGCGTCCAGTCGAGCCCGTCCTCGGGCATGCAGTACTGGCAGCGCAGGTTGCAGTGCTCGACGAGCGAGAGGCGCAGGTACGTATGCTGCCGTCCGAAGCCATCGGAGAGCGTGGCCGCCTCGGCCTGATCGGCGTCGTAGTCAAGGCCGAACCCGTCCGGTACGTCCGACGGGTCGCGCTCCGGCGCGCCGGTCGCGGAGGGTACATCGCTGCCGGAGAGGACCTTCAACTCGTGGATCATGTCGGGCATGGCGTCGGGGGCGGCGCGGTGAAGGAGAGCGGGAGACTCCAACTTAACGGATCCGGCGTAATGTTTCACGCCGCGAGTGTCTACCGGTTGCGTTGTGCTTTCAATCTGCGCCAGGTAGACGGTGTCAAACACTTCACTGCCCGGAGGACCACGTTATTCGATTTTGGCAAGAGGGCCGGGTGGCGCGACACGGAGCGATGTGCGCATCACACTGGCCAGCGGTCCGCGCATCGCATTCCGTTGCGCTTGCGTTGGGGATCAGGTAGTTTGGCGGCGAAGTGGTGAATGGGGGCATGCCCCGTGACAGCCGCCCCTGCCGAATTGAACCGCCCTGTCCGTCTCTTCCACCGAACGCCTGCGCTTCCATGTCGCTCGATCGGATGCTTCTCGTCGTTGTTCTGGGACTCGTCACAGCCTGCGGCGGAGGGCCTTCTGCGGAGGTGGAGGGCGAGCTCAAGCGGTGGCACCCTGTCACGCTCACGTTCAACGGCCCGCAGGCCAGCGAAACGGGCACGCCCAATCCGTTCCGCGACTACCGCCTGTCGGTCACGTTCACGCATCCGGCCTCGGGCACAGAGGTGACCGTCCCGGGCTACTTCGCGGCCGACGGCAACGCCGCCGAGACGAGTGCGGCGAGCGGGACGAATTGGCGCGCCCACTTCACCCCCAGCGAGACGGGCACGTGGCAGTACGCGGCTTCTTTCCGGTCGGGCACGGACGTGGCGCTGAGTCTGGAGCCGGAGGCCGGATCGCCGGCCGCCTTCGACGGCGCCACCGGCACGTTTGAGATTGGCGCCTCCGACAAAACGGGGCGCGATCACCGCGGGAAGGGCGTGCTGCGCTACGTGGGCGCGCGCTACCTGCAGTTCGACGATGGGACCTACTTCGTGAAGGGCGGCGCCGACAGCCCCGAGAACCTGCTGGCTTACGCTGACTTCGACAGCACGTACTCGCTTGCCGAAGCGGGGCAGCAGCGATCCGGAGAGGCGCCCACGGCGCCGCTCCACCGCTACGAGCCGCACGTGTCGGACTGGAATTCCGGCGATCCGACGTGGCAGGATGGCAAAGGGAAGGGTCTCATCGGCGCGCTGAACTACCTGGCCAGCGAGGGCGCGAACGCGCTCTCGTTCCTGACGATGAACGTCGAGGGCGATGGCAATGACGTCTGGCCCTGGGTCGCGCCCGACGTGCGGGATCGCTACGACGTCTCGAAGCTCGCCCAGTGGGAAATCGTGTTCTCCCACGCGGACGCCTCGGGGCTCTTTCTCCACTTCAAGACGCAGGAGACGGAAAACGACTTGCTGCTTGATGGCGGTGACCTTGGCCCCGAGCGGCGACTGTACTACCGCGAGCTCGTCGCCCGCTTCGCTCATCATCACGCGCTCAACTGGAACCTGGGCGAGGAGAATGACATCTGGGACGAGTTGGACGATCCCGATCAGACGCGCATCAAAGCCTACATCGCGTACATCCACGACCTCGACCCGTACGACCATCCGGTCGTCATTCACACCTACCCTGGCCAGCATGAAGAGGTGTATAGGCCGCTCCTCGGCGACGCATCCGAGCTGGACGGCGTCTCGATCCAGACGAACTTCGACAACGTGCACGTGGCGACATTGGAGTGGGTGCGGGCCTCGGTGGAGAGCGGTAGGCCGTGGGTCGTGGCCAACGACGAGCAGGGGCCGCACACGATCGGCGTCAAGCCGGACGGGCCGGATAGCAACCGGGACGCGATCCGGCAGCACACGCTGTGGGGCAACCTGATGGCCGGCGGCGCGGGCGTGGAGTACTACTTCGGCTACGAGTATCCGCATGACGACCTCAACGCCGAAGACTGGCGCAGCCGCGACCGCGTGTGGGACGACGTGCGGCACGCCCTGACGTTCTTTCGCACACACCTTCCGTTTTGGACCATGGAACCGAACGATGCGCTCGTGAGCGCCGAGGGGGCGTACGCCTTCGCCGACCCCGGATCCATCTACGCCATCTACCTGCCCGAGGGGGGCCCAGCGCAGCTCGACCTCGGCACGAACGGCCAGATGTACACGGTGCGCTGGTACGATCCGCGCAACGGCGGCGCGCTGCAGACGGGCTCGACCGAGCGCGTCAGAGGGCCCGGCATGGCGTCGCTCGGCCGCCCGCCGGAAGCGCCTGACGCGGACTGGGCCGTGCTCGTCCAGCC
>CAYFRX010000373.1:0-2956 GCA_964345515.1 uncultured Rhodothermales bacterium | reverse complement strand
GCGACACGCCGGCCTCCGTGCAGGACGTACCCGTGGTGACGACGCCGACGTACGAGAGCGGCGGCGACTCGGCGGCTATCGATGCAGCCGTGCAGAATCAGCTGCAGCAGGGACTCAGCCTGTACGCGGTCGACCTGGAGCGGCTGCGCGACCTGGAGCCCGATCTGATTCTCACGCAAGCGCAGTGCGAGGTGTGCGCCGTGTCGCTCCCGCAACTCGAAGACGCGCTCGCCGACTGGTCGAGCCGCGAGCCGGAGATCCTATCGATGGAGCCGATGACGCTGAAGGAGGTGCTCGACGTCGCGCTGCGCATCGGGCGCACCATCGGGCGGGCCGAGATGGCGATGCAGGTGATTGCCGCGAAGGAGCGCGCGTTGAAACGGCTCCGCAACCGGATGGGCCTCGGCCGCCGTACTGATCCGGAGACGCTGCCCACCGTTGCCTGCATCGAGTGGATGGAGCCGCTCATGACGGCGGGCCACTGGATGCCGGACGTCACCGAGATGGCCGGTGGGCGCGCCGTCCTCGCCGAAAAGGGCGAACCTTCGCGCGTCGTCGAATGGGAGGCCCTGCGCGCGACCGACCCGGACGTACTCGCCATCCTGCCGTGCGGCTTCACGCTGGAGGAGACGCGGCGCGATCTGCACTACCTCACCGAGCGCGACGGCTGGGGCGAGCTGCAGGCTGTGCAAAACGATCGCGTCGTGCTGCTCGACGGCAACGCGTACTTCAATCGGCCCGGCCCGCGGCTCTACCGCTCCATCGAACTGCTGGCCGAGGCGCTCCATCCGGATGTGCTCGACGCCGAGGCGTTATCGATCAAGCCATGGGAGCGGCAACAATGGGAGGGCGTCAGGGCCTTGTCGTGAGCGCAGCGTACTGCTTCCGACATATCTTTGCAGGTGCTTTGCTCGTCAGCGGCGCAATGCGGGATCATCTTCTTTTCCCGCGTTGTTTGTGAGAGCGGTAACGAAACCGTTATCCCTCTATTCCTGGCCGGCGTGCCTGCAGACGAAACCGTTGACCCGACGCTGGCCCCACACGTACACGTCACCACATTTCAGAGAAGGTAGCAGTTTATGAAGCGTTCGGAGTTCGGTTACGATTATCCGAAAGAATTGATTGCGGAGTACCCCGCTGAGCCGCGCGATAGCTGCCGGCTCATGGTCGTCGACACGAAGACGCAGACCATCGAGCACAAGACGTTTCAGGATCTCCCGGATTATTTCACCGAGGGCGACGTCATCGTCGTCAACAACACGAAGGTGTATCCCGCGCGCCTGTACGGCAAGAAGAAAAAGACCGGGGCCGACATTGAGGTGTTTTTGCTCCGCGAGCTGAATCCCGAGAGTCGGCTTTGGGACGTGATGGTCGATCCCGCGCGAAAGATCCGAATCGGTAACAAGCTCTACTTCGATGACGACCTCTCCGCGGAGGTCATCGACAACACGACCTCACGGGGGCGGACGATCCGGTTTAGTTTCGATGGGCGAAACGAGGAACTCTACGAGAAGATCAGAACCATTGGTGAGACGCCGCTTCCGCCGTACATCAAGCGGGAGGTGGAAGAGGAGGATCAAAAGCGGTACCAGACGATTTTCGCCGAGCACCGGGGGGCCGTCGCGGCGCCCACCGCTGGGTTGCACTTCACCGAAGATCTCGTGGAGCGCTTGGAAGCGAAGGGCGTAGACGTGGTGCCCATCACTCTGCACGTGGGCCGCGGCACGTTCCGGCCCGTGGGTGTGGAGGACCTGACGAAGCACCGGATGGACTCCGAGCAGTATCACATCCCTGAGGAGACGGCTGAAAAAGTGAATCGCGCGCTCCTGTCCGAGGAGAACACGGTCACTGCCATCGGCACGACCGTCGTGCGAGCCATTGAGTCGAGCCTGTCGGCGTCGGAGACGCTGAAGGCCGATTCCAGTTGGACGGACCTGTTCATCTATCCGCCGTACGACTTCAAAATCACCGAGCGGTTGGTGACCAACTTCCACCGACCCGAGAGTACGCTGATGATGATGGTGGCCGCGTTTGCCGGGTACGACTTCACGTTTGAGATGTACGAAGAGGCCATCGAGGAAGAATACCGGCTCTTCTCGTTCGGCGACGCGGTGCTGCTGCTCTAATTGGGCGACGGCCCCGCTCCCTTTCGCAAGAAGTTTCCCGACGAGCTGCTTTCATGGCTGGTCTTTCGTCCTCCAATCACGAGCCCGCGGCCGCTGGCAACGTGGCTGTGCTCGTGCCTGCTGCGGGGCAAGGAACGCGGCTTGGGGGACGCCGCAAACAGTTTCGCACGCTGGGCGGCCAGCCGCTGCTCGTCCAGACGCTCCTCGCGTTCGAGCGCCATCCCGTCGTGGATCACCTCGTGGTGGCCGCGCCCTCCGATCACGTGCGCGAAACGAGCGATGCGCTCCAGGAGGCCGGCCTGACAAAGCTGACGGCCGTCGTGAGTGGCGGCGCCTCGCGGCAAGACTCGGTGCGGCTCGCGCTCCGCGCGGTTCCGGCTGCTGTTGAAGTGGTCCTGGTGCACGACGCCGTGCGGCCCTTCATCGCATCGGACGCTATCGCAGCCGTCGTGGAAGCGGTTCGGACGCATGGCGCCGCGGCCCTGGCTACACCGGTCGCCGACACGCTGCGAAAGGCTGCCGATGACGTGTTTGGCGACACGGTGCCCCGCTCCCATCTTTTCCGGATGCAGACGCCGCAGGGCTGCCGTCGAACGATGTTTGAGGCAGCGCACCGACAAGCCGTCCGCGATGGCCTCGTGGCCACCGACGATGTGAAACTCGTCCAGCACCTTGGCCGCGAGGTGCACGTGGTGAGAGGGAGCACGCGCAACTTCAAGATTACCACCCCGGACGACTGGGAGCTGGCGCAGCAGCTCTGGCCGCACTGGGCAGAGAAAATTGCAAGTTAGCAGGTTCCAGATTTCAGGTTCCAGGTTCTCAAGATTGAG
>CAYFRX010000372.1:0-2957 GCA_964345515.1 uncultured Rhodothermales bacterium | reverse complement strand
AAGGGCCTCCTCGGCGCTCGCCGTGGCCTCTACGGCATACCGCTCGTCGAGCCGGCGCAGCAGCATCGGAAGCACCCGGCGCGTAAGCTCATTATCCTCGACGTGCAGCACGCGCACTGTGTCCTCCTGCGCGGCGGGGCGCTCTTCGTCAGGCGGAGGCTCTTCGACGGGGTGACCCTTGCCGTCCGCTGCAGATGCCATCGGCGGTTCACCCGGCTCTGGCGGCGCGTCAGGATCTGGCGGCGCGTCGGGGGCAGACCGCTGGCCCGGGCGGGCCGGCGGAGCGGCCGCTTCCTCGGACTCCTCCCGTTCGTCGGGGGGTCCCGTCGTTGGCAAGCGCTCTCTCGGAAGCGTCACGCGAAAAAGGCTGCCCACGCCTTTCTCACTCTCTACCTCAATCTGGCCCCCGAGCAGGTCCACGAGCCGCCGCGTAATCGAGAGGCCCAGCCCGACGCCTTCGTAATCGCGCGTGATGCCTTCCGACTCCTGAGCGAACTCCTCGAAGATACGCTCCATCTGCTCGTCAGCGATCCCGATGCCCGTATCCTCGACCTCGATGACGGCGGTTTCCGCGCTGACGCGGAGGCGCACGGTAACCTGCCCCTCCTCGGTAAACTTGACCGCGTTGGAGATGAGATTCGAGAACACGCGCCGCAGCAGCCGCGGATCAACCATCATCTTGGCTTCCCCGCGCGGCACGTCGACGCTCAGGTCGATGCCTTTCGCCTCGGCGCGCGGGCGGAAGAGGCCCGCCGCCGTGCGCCCCTCGGCCGCGAGGTCGACCGGTTCAGGCTGAACGTGCATCGACTCGCCTTCGATCTTGGCCAGATCCAGGACGGAGGTCAGCGTCTCCTCAAGGCGCTTTCCACTTCCACGAATCATCTCCAGAAGCTCCCGCGCCTCGCCTTCGGCCTGTCCCTGCAACAAGTCGGCGAACCCAATGATGGACGTGAGCGGCGTGCGGATCTCGTGGCTCATGTTCGCCAGAAACGCCGACTTGAGGCGGCTCATCTCCTCAGCACGCTCCTTGGCGAAGAGGAGTTCGCGCTCGCGGCGCTTCTGCTCGGTGATGTCGAGCGCGATGGCGATGAACACCGGAGGCGTCTCCTGGCGGCTCATCTGCAGACGCACCTGCACTGGGTACGTCGTGCCGTCTCGGCGGCGGTGGGTCGTCTCGAAGGTGACAAGCTCTTTCTCATCGGAACGCAGCGGCGCAAGAAGCTCTTCGAATGCTGCGCGCTCGTAGGGCTTCAGGTCCAGTGGAGTCATCTCGGCCAGCTCCTCGCCCGCGTAGCCAAGGTTCTCTTGAGCGCCGCGGCTAGTCTGCATAAACCGAAGCGTCTCGGCGTCGAAGACGTAGATCTCGCTCGGGGCGCCATCGAGGAGCCGGCCGAACCGCTGCTCAGCGGCCTCTTGGCGCCGACGCTTGGTGATGTCATGCAGTACGAAGACGGCGCCATCGAGTCGCCCTTCTGGATCGGTAAGCGGTGCACCGCTTACCGAGAGCAGGCGGCGCGTGCCATCGGGCTGCTCGATCGACAGCTCGACGCCCTGGACAGACTCGCCCGTCGCCACAACGCGAGTGAACGGAAGCTCCTCCTCCGGGATCGGATCGCCAGCGGCATCCCTGATGCGCCACGCGAGGTCGTTGAGGGTCCACTCCGTCACAGACGAGGGCTCCAGTCCCAGCACCTCCTGGGCTTGCGCGTTCGCGGCGGTGAGCTCCCCCTCGGCGGTCAGCGTGATGATGGCTGCGGGGCTGGCCTCAAAGATGTTCTCCAGGAGGTCGCGCTGGCGCCGGAGCGCCTCGCGCCGCCGGTACTGCGCGGTCACGTCCCGGAACGTCAGCACCACCCCGAGCAGCTCCCCCGTGTCGGTGCGGATGGGCGCGGCGCTGTCGGCGATCTGCCGCTCGGTGCCGTCGCGGGCGGTGAGCACCGTGTGATTGGCCATCCCCACGATCCGGCCCTTGCGCAGCACCTTCGCCACCGGGCTCTCGACGGGCTCGCCCGTCTTCGCGTTGCGAATGCGAATGAGCTCGTCCAAGGGGCGCCCTTCGGCCTCGGGGTAGGCCCACCCCGTCAGCTCTTCGGCCACGTCGTTCATTTCCGTGACGTGGCCCTCCGGGTCGGTAGCAATGACGGCGTCGCCGATCGAGTTGAGCGTGACCGACAGGTATTCCTCACGCTCGCGCAGGGCGGCCTGTAACGCGCGCTGCTCGGTCACGTCACGCTGGACGGAGACCCAGTGCTGCACCTGCCCGTCCTCGCCGCGCACCGGCGCGATGTTCCACTCCACCCAAAACGGCGTGCCGTCTTTGCGGTAGTTTACGGTGGTCGTGTTCTTCAGCGGCCTGCCGGCTTCGAGGTGTGAGCGCACCACGTCGAGCACGGCGCGGTCGGTCTCCGGCCCCTGCAGGAGGCGCGGCGTCCGCCCGATGGCCTCCTCCGCCGTGTAGCCCGTCATCTCTTCGAACGCTGGGTTCACGTACTCGATGCGTGGCCCTGGAGCATCGACCTCGGGCCCGGTGACGAGCACGGCTTCGGTAGCGTCCTCGACGGCGCGGCTCATGAGCCGAAGTCGCTCCTCGCGCTCCTTACGTTCGGTGATGTCGTTGAAGTAGACCGAGAGCCCGCCATCTTCGATCGGGTACGCGCGCACCTGAAACCACCCCTGCAGCGGCGGAAAATAAATCTCGAACGCGGCGGGCTGCCGGGTGCGTATGGCCCGCTGATAGTGCTCGTAGATCGCGAGGTCTTTCGCCTCGGGGAACGCCTCCCACAGGTTCTGCCCGATCAGCTCCTCGCGCGGCCGCTGCAGAAGCGCCTCGGCGCGCTCGTTGACATAGGTGAACCGCCATTCGTCGTCGACGGCATAGAAGGCATCGGTGATGCTTTCCAGGACCTCCTCGCGGTGGCGCGGCTGCGCGCGGTACTCCAGCTCGTCCATCACCACGC
>CAYFRX010000371.1:0-2964 GCA_964345515.1 uncultured Rhodothermales bacterium | reverse complement strand
TCAGCCACCAACAGCGACCCCGCGCCGCGAGAGGCTACGTCGCCAGGAGGCCGCGTCGGAACCAGGTGCGCAGCACGAACCGGTCGACGAAGCTGATGATGAGCAGCGCGCTGCCGGCCACGAGGGCAATGTCGAGCCGGAGCTG
Organism: uncultured Rhodothermales bacterium; assembly: GCA_964345515.1. Classification (GTDB taxonomy): domain Bacteria; phylum Bacteroidota; class Rhodothermia; order Rhodothermales; family Salinibacteraceae; genus JAAAPH01. The sequence continues at coordinate 2,819 of CAYFRX010000371.1, read as the reverse complement.
GACCCAGAGCGAGGCCAGCGGGTCGAGCAGAAGCCGCATGGCCTCCGCGCCCGACTGCGACACGGTGGGCATCAGCAGGAGGGTGGCAACGAAAGCCGCGACGAGGAGCAGGGGCGGCAATACCCATTCGAGCCACGGGAACCGCTCGGCCGCCGTGCTCAGCGCCTCGGCCGGCATCACGCGGTCGGCCACCTGCTGGGCAAAGTTGCGGGGCAGTGTGCCCTCGGGCTCGTCCTCCAGCGCGGCGAATACCATGCGGTACGCCCTGAGGTCGCGTTCCTGGTCGTCGGGCACGGCCGCCTTATTGGCGTCGCCGTGCTGCGTGCCGAGCCGGTCCAGCACGTCTTGAAGTTCTTGGTCGGTCATAATTGCAACTCCTCTTCGCTGTAGGTGGCTAGGAGCCGGTCTTTCAGTTTCTTGCGGGCACGGTACAGGTGACTCTTCACCGTGCCCTCGGGGTTATCCATCACATCCGCAATCTCTTTCACACTCATACCCTCCAGGTGATATAACGTCAGGGCCGTGCGATAATGTTCGGGCAGGTGCTGAATTTCTTCGTGGAGGAAGTCGCGCACCTCCAGGTCTTGGGTCTGCTCGCGCGGGCTGTCGTCCTCGCTGGGCACGCGGGCCATGGCCTCGCGCATGTCCGGCTCCTCGTCGTCAGGCGAGGGGGCGTGATCCGCATAGAGCAGGAGGTCCTTCTTTTCCAGGTGGTTCAGGCACGTGTTGCGGGCGATCCGCGCGATCCAGGTCGACAGCTTCGACTCGAAGCGAAAGCCGTCGAGGTTGCGGTACACCTTCACGAACACGTCCTGGCAGAGCTCCTCGCGGTCGCGGTCGTCCTTCACCATCCGAAAGACGACGTGCTTGACGAGGCGCTCGTACCGTTCGATCAGTTCGAGGAAGGCCTGCCGGTCGCCCGCCACCACCTGCTCGACGAGCCGCTGTACGTCCGTATCGGTGTCTGTGTCCATGGCAATCGAAGTAGACAGTCCCATCGCGGGATCGGTTGCACCGCGCCGCGCGGAAAAAACGAAGATGCCGTGAACGCGAATGAGGGCGGATGGAGACGGCTCTTAATAAAAAGAAAGATATCCCGTAATTTCGAGGCGTCCACCATAATGTGCAGTGCAAACGAAGACGAGGACCCGGTGCAACCGTTCGTCGGATGGCCCTGTCTGCTGTGGATGAAGCTCGCAGATAGCGAGTGACACCAACTGCAAATGATCCTAACGCAAACCCATGGATGTTGAAATCTTAGTACCCCTCGGCTTTTTCGCTGCGATCGTGTGGATTGTGAAGATTATCTCGGACAACCGCATTCGGCGCAAGGTGCTGGACCAGCGCGTGTCAGATGATCTCGCTGAGGCCATTCTGGCGAAGAATGTCTCGAAGCCCAGTGCCCTCGGCGCGTTAAAGTGGGGCCTGATTGTGCTCGGTCTGGGCGGCGCGCTCGTGTTCATCGAGATGCTCTCGATCGACGTTGATGAGCCGCTAGCCTACGGACTGATGTTCTTGGCGGCCGGTGGCGGCCTCGTGGCCTACTACCTCATTGCCGCACAGGACGAAGAAGAGATGCCCTCGGGCGCGCGCGGGGAGGACGAAAACTACGTGCCGGACTTTCCCAGCTCGGAAGAGCTTTAGGTCGAACGAGCCACCGTCCGAATGAGCGACTGCACGAGCGGGCTGCTGCGCGGGCCTCGGGAGCGGCCCGCCTGCAGGGGCTCTCTGTGCATCCCGTCCCTCGCACACGTTTGATTGGATGACTGCTATGCGATCGTACCGCCTCCTCATCGCGCTGCTTGCCATGGCGGCCGGCCTGGCGCCACTCGCCCCCCTCGCCCCAGCGCAGGACCATCGCAGCCTGGACCTGACCATTCGGAACTACGGCCTGAGCTTCGGGAATGCGCCCCGCATCAACGGCCTGCGGTTCAACTACCGCGACCGCGGCCTGGAACGCGTGAACGGCCTCAACCTGACGCTCTGGCGGCCCTACGATACGGAGGCCCACGATCCAACAGGCATCGTGAACGGCCTGGCCGTCGGGCTCCCGCTGACAGGCGCGGGCAGCATTCACGGCCTGGGGGTGGGGCTCTTTGGCGTGGAAGCCGATGCGTCGCTGCGGGGCCTGGCCATCGGCGGGCTGGGCGCTGGCGTCGGCGAAGACTTCACCGGGATTGGCGTGGGCGGCCTGGGCGTGGGTAGCGGCGAGAACCTGCGCGGCGTGGCGGTAGGCGGCCTCGGCGTCGGCGCCGGCGAGGACATCCATGGAGTCATGGCCGGCGGGCTGGGCGTCGGCGCGGGCGAAACCCTGACAGGCCTGGTTGTGGGCGGCTTGGGCGTGGGCGCGGGCGAAGACGTCCGGGGGATCATGGCCGGCGGCCTTGGCGTCGGGGCCGGGGAGAACGTCACAGGCCTCAGCGTAGCGCTCGTCGGCGTCGGCGCGGGCGAAACCATCACCGGCGTGGCCGTGAGCGGCGTGGGCCTCGGCGCAGGCAACCGGATGCAGGGCGTGTTCGCCGCTGGCGTGGGAGCGGCCGCGCCGTCCATCGTGGGCCTCACGGCTGGTGCGGCCATCGGCAGCGAGCACTACACCGGCATGGCCCTGGCGCCTGCGTACTTCCGGATCACCGACGGCGGGCGGCTTCGGGGCGGATCGGTGAGCGCGTTCAACCACGTCAAGGGCACGCAGCGGGGCCTCACCATCGGCCTCTTCAACTACGCGCGCGTGCTGCAGGGCGCGCAACTCGGCGTGCTCAACTACGCCGGCAACAACCCGCGCTGGCTTCGCCTCCTCCCCGGCCTCAATGTGAACTTGT
>CAYFRX010000370.1:0-2967 GCA_964345515.1 uncultured Rhodothermales bacterium | reverse complement strand
CTCCTCACGGCCTTCTGGCTCGCCGTCCCGAGCGCCCTCCCCGCCCAGCCGCTCGCGGAGGACCCGCACGTCGCCGAGGCGCTGCACCTGCTGGAGACGTGGGTCGACGCGGAGCGCGCGTACAACGAGATCCCGGGCGTCTCGATGGCCGTAGTCGCCGACCAGGAGCTGGTCTGGAGCGGCGGCTTTGGACATGCCCACCGCGAGCAGCAGACGCCCGCGACGCCGCACACCCGCTACAGCATCTGCTCGGTCTCCAAACTCTTCACGAGCATCAGCGTGATGCAGCTGCGCGACGCCGGGCACTTCGAGCTGAACGACGCGGTGGGCACGCTCCTGCCCTGGTTCGACATCCAACAGGCCCACCTGGAGAGCCCCGCCATCACCGTCGAGGGGCTGCTGACCCACTCGGCGGGGCTGCCCCGAGAGTCTGACTACCCGTACTGGACAGCAGCGGGCTTTCCGTTTCCGGAGCGGGCCGCCATCATCCAAGAGCTGGCGGAGCAGGAGACCCTCTATCCGGCGGCGCGATACTTCCAGTACTCGAACCTCGGCCTCACGCTGGCCGGCGAGATCGTGGCGGAGGTGTCCGGGCAATCCTACACCGACTACGTTCAGGAGCACATCCTTGGCCCGCTCGACCTGGCAGATACGGCGCCGCGGATTCCCGATGTGGGCCCCGACACCCGAATGGCCGCGGGCTACAGTGCCATGACGCGGCAGGGCGGGCGCGACCGGGTGCCGCTCTTCGACGCGCGCGGCATCACGCCCGCGGCGGGCTTTTCGTCGACCGTCGAGGACCTGGCCCGGTTTACGTCGTGGCAGTTCCGGCTCCTGGAGGCCGGCGGCACAGAGGTGCTGGCCGCCAACACGCTGCGCGAGATGCACCGCGTGCACTGGATGGATCCGGACTGGGACGTCGCGTGGGGACTGGGCTTTGCCGTGCGGCGCAGCGACGATCGCACCGTCGTGCGGCACGGCGGCAGCTGTCCGGGCTACCGCACGGAGTTTGCCATGCAGCCAGACCGCAAACTGGGCGCGGTCGTGATGGCCAATGCCAACGGGGTGGACGTCGGCGCCATCGCGGCTCAGGCGTTCACGATCCTCGGGCCGGCGATCGAAACGGCCCGCGCCGACTCCGATTCGACGACGCCGTCTGCGTCCTCGCCGGACTTCGACCGGTACACGGGGACGTACGACCAGTCGCCCTGGTGGGGGGAGCTTGAGGTGCTCCCCTGGGACGGTGGGCTGGCCATGGTGTCGCTCCCCAGCGAGAATCCGCTGGAGGAGCTCGACAAGCTCCAGCACGTGGAGGGACACACCTTCCGCCGCGTCCGTGATAATGAGGAGCTGGGCGAAGCGGTGATCTTCGAGGTGGACTCCGACGGCACCGTGACGGGTCTGCGCCGGCACAGCAATGTTTACGAGCGACTGCCGTAAGCGTGCGCCCGGCCGCCAGCACCAGGCGACACCTCATGACCCCGTGGCGAGCTGGCGACCCCACGCCGAAAATTCGCCAACCTGCCGTATCGACATCTGACGGCGCTCGGGACCGGTTGGGCGTGCGGATCGGCGGCGCAGCGCGAGCGCAGTGCCTGCCACCTGACGACGCGGCGAACTTCCCGCGGGGCACGCGGTTGACACCTACCTAACTGGTTATCTCAATATGCTTCGCACGCTGCGACCCGCAGGAGGCCCGCCTGTTAACGGCATGCGCCTCTGTCGACGGCCCCGGCGCCGCGAGGCAGCTACACAAAGAACAACATGCAACACGGTAAAGTGAAGTGGTTCGACGTCGAGAAGGGCTATGGATTCATCGAGCCCAGCGACGGGAGCCAGGACGTTTTCGTCCATCGTAACAACGTCGCCGGCCTGGAGTGGGAAGAAGGACTCCGCGACGGCGAGGAAGTCGAATTTGAAGTCGAGCGCACCCCGAAGGGTCTGAGCGCCCTCAACGTGGAGCGCGTCGAGAACGAGCACATGCTGTAACCCACGGTTTGTGCTCCTCCGATGAGAAAGCCTGGCCGGCAAACGGCCGGGCTTTTTCTGTTGATGGCGGCTGTGTCGCTTGGAGCTGTGGAGAGACCGCGCCGCACCCGTTACTCGCTTTGGCGTGCTTGCGGCTTCCACGCGGCTTCCTCATCGGGGCCCGCCGAGCCAATCCGCCCGGTGGCAGCGTCCTTGAGCGTTTGGGCGTCGTAGATCTGGCCCGCCTTCATCGTCCACTGCACGTTGCGCGTGTTGCGGATGTCCGCCAGCGGGTTGCCCTGCACCACGACGAGGTCGGCCCACGTGCCCGGTGCAATGCGGCCGAGCCGGTCACCCTCCCCAAGCGCCTGTGCCCCGTTGATCGTGGCGATGCGCAGCGCCGCTACCGGCGGGAGACCGGCCCGGACGAAGGCGTGCAGCTCGCGATAGACACTGAACGGCGCCAGAAACTGCCCCCAACTCGGATGGTTCGTGCCGAGCGTGATCAGGTGCCCCGCGCCTGCCTCGTAGAACGCCTTGATGCGGCGGTGCTTGAGCCGGTAGATCGTTTCGAAGCGGTCGTACGGCTCCCGCGGCGGCCGCTCAGCGATCACCTGCTGCATGTACGGCGTGAAGTACTGCGTGGCGTCGGCAAAGTCCTCGAACACGACCGGCTCTTGCGCGCCGTAGTAGCCATACGCCGTGATCGTCGCGTCGAAGTAGACGCCGTGGTCGATGAAGCGCTGCGTGATGCGGCGGAACGCGGGCGTGCCGGGCTGAGCATCGACGAGCGAGTCGTAGGCCGATACCGAGTCGGGCAGCTGATCGCCGCCGAGGAAGTGCTCGATCCGGTCGATCCCCATCGTGATGGCATCGCGCGGATTCACCGTGTTGCCGTACCCGGAGCCGAGGTGGCCTGTGACGGCGAGCCCGTGCTGGTGCGCTCGCTCGATGAGGGCCGGCAGCAGCCGCGGGCCGAGGCGTTTCACCTTGATGCCG
>CAYFRX010000369.1:0-2967 GCA_964345515.1 uncultured Rhodothermales bacterium | reverse complement strand
GTAACGAGATGTTCTTCACGGCCCCCTTTCCGATGGAGTCGGCCATGCTTCACCGCGTGGTCTTCCCTGAACGCCACCGCCCCTCGTTCACGGTGCGCGATACCGGCTCGGGCCAGACCGACGACTTCTACTATGTGCGCGTCGACCAGGCCAACCGGCAGTTCGCCTGGTCGGAGCCCCATCTGGGTGGACGCCGCCTAGCTTCTGGCGGACCTCCAGGGTGCACCTTTATCGGTTGGACGGCCCCGGGGGCCTTTCAGCTTTTCCGCGTCGGTGGTACGTTGAACGCGCGCCATCGCCCGGGGTCGTCTCCGGTTGATTCCCTCGAACGTATTCCCGTCTTCGCCATGACCCTCCATCGCTGCAGTTCCTACGTCGCCTCATCTTTTCTTCTGTTCGCGCTGCTCGCCGCGCCTGCCAGCCACGCGCAGGATGCCGCGGAGGGCCCTGGCGTGTGGGAGACGCTTGCCCCGGCGGACGGCGCGCCGATGGAGCGCCACGAGAATGCCTACGCCAAGGTGGGCGATCGCTTCTATCTTCTCGGCGGACGCGGCGAACGCCCCGTGCAAATCTACGACCCCGAGACGGGCGTTTGGACGACGGGCGCTACCCCACCGGTCAACATGCACCACTTCCAGGCTGTGCCGTACGACGGCAAGATCTACGTGCTCGGAGCGCTGAACGGCGGTTATCCTGACGAGACGCCGATTCCGAACGTCTACATCTACGATCCGGAGACTGACACGTGGACGGAAGGCCCGGCCGTTCCGGAAGACCGCCGCCGTGGAGCCGCGGGCGCCGTCGCGTATGAGGGCGCCATCTACCTGGTGGGCGGGATCCAAAACGGACACATCGACGGGCAGGTGCGCTGGCTGGACGCGTTCGACCCCGAAACGGGAACGTGGGAGCAACTGGCGGACGCGCCCCGCTTCCGCGACCACTTCCAGGTCGCCGTCGCCGACGGTAAGCTGTACGCGGCAGGCGGGCGCCGGACGTCGCAGGCCACCGGCGAAGTCTTCGAGCTGACCATCCCCGAGGTCGACGTCTACGACTTTGCGACCGACACGTGGACGCCGCTGCCGCCCTCCAGCGATCTGCCCACCGAGCGGGCCGGGACGACGACGGTGTCGGTGAACGGACATATCCTCGTGCTGGGCGGTGAGAGCAGCAGCCAAGAGCCTGCCCACGCCGAGGTCGAGGCGTTCAATCCGGAGACGGGCACCTGGCAGTCGCTGGCGCCGATGAACACGGGCCGCCACGGCACGCAGGCCATCGTCCATGAGGGCCACCTCTACATCGCCGCCGGCTCGCGGACGCGCGGCGCCACCGAGATCAACTCGCACGAGCGCTTCACGCTGCCGGCGGTTCTGCAGCATCCGTAGCGGAGCGCGGGATCGTGGTGAGCCCCCACCGGAACGCCCACCGCCAGTGGACGCGCGCGCCATCCAGCCCAGCCGCTGCGGCGAGCTCCTCCAGCTCCGCGCGCCGGAAACCGCGCAGCACGGACAGCGGACCGTCGTGCCGAAACATCTCAGACGCCTGCATCACCGCGCCCAGCGCCCGAACGCCGTAATACGCCACGGGGTGCCGGTGGAGGTCGTTTACGAGGATGCCGCGCCGCGCTACACGGTCCATCTCGCGGAGGAGGGCGACGGCCTCGTCGCCGTGGAAGTGGTGCAGAAAAAGCGCCGCGACGGCCACGTCGAACGCGTTGTCGTCGTACGGCAGATCGAGCGCATCGGCACACACGACCTCCACGCGATCGCGGAGCAGCGCCGGCAAGCGGTGATCCAACGCGGACTGCGCGTGCGATACCGTCTGCGGATTGGCATCGACGGCCACCGCCTCGGCCTGATGCCCCTGCCGATGCGCCCATCGGACGACGTGCTCCGGATAGTCGGCTCCGCCCGACCCGAGATCGATGATGCGGAGCCGGCCCGTGCGGCGCATGAGCGGGGCGAGGACCGACTGCGCGGCGCGGTGCCCCCCGAGCCACCGGTTAACCCACCGCAGGTCGCTCAGCGCCCGCGTGAGGCGGTCGTCGGTGATGGCAAAATCGTCCATCATCTCCTCGGCCTGCGTGCGCTGGCTGAAGTCAGGCATGGGTCGACTCCGATGGTGCGCGTGCTCTGCTGCGATGGGTTCAGAACTGGAGGGCAACACCCAGGTACGGTTCCAGAAACGTCGTGCGCGATCGATCGACGTCAAACTCGATCGACCCGTCCACACGACGGATCGATCCTTCCTGCAAGTACTCCGCCTCGTTGCCCAGCAGGTACTGCGCGCCCAGCTTGAGGGCCACCGACGCGACCTCCACCTCTTCGCCCTGCGGACGGTACACCTCGATCTGGACACCGCCTCCAACGCCGTAGCTTAGCGCGAAGTCATCGAAGTTCGTCGAGCTGGCGATGGGCTCGTTGTCTTCAAACCGCTCGCTCTCGATTTGGGTTTGCGTGAACAGATACTTGAAGCCGAAGAGGCCGTCCAGGTAAGGACGCACCGCGCCGCTGGGCGGCTGGAGCCGCAGCACGAGGTGAGACTGGAAGATGTTGTTCGTCGTCTCAACATCGACCGTCACGTCGGGAATCGTGTTGCTGAACGGCTCGCTGCGCCGCTCGCGGCCGTAGATGAGAAAGCCGATGTCAAGGCCGAGCACGACGGGTGATTGGCCCAGTCCGAGCCCGCCGAACACGTCGATCCCAAAACCAAGGTTGTCCACGTTGTCCCGGAACTCGCCCTGCGGCACGCCCAGCAGAAAACTGACGCTGCCTTGGGGCTGAACCGCCGGCCCGCTCGGCGCCTGCGCCCGCACGGGAGGAGCGCCCAACAGAATGATCGCGAGAAACATCGCCAGCGCGCGGAGGAGGGTGGATTGCGACAAAGGAAAGGAGGGAATCATGAAAGGGCATGCAGGACTGAATTGAACATTCAAGAGCGTTCGACAAAACGCCTGGCGCTCCCAAATAG
>CAYFRX010000368.1:0-2979 GCA_964345515.1 uncultured Rhodothermales bacterium | reverse complement strand
GTCATCCGGCCGAGCACGAGCAGGCCAATCGCCGGGGCGCCCACGAACTCGCGGTGCTCGTTGTCGAGCACGTTCTTCGCCGTCACGTCGAGGCGCAGCCCCGGCACGGTCGGGAAGTCGTAGCCCGCGCTCAGGTCGAGCAGGAAGTAGCTGTCGACGTCGCCGACGTAGGGCCCTGTCTCCACCCGAAAGCCCTCCACGTAGTTGCCCGTGGCGCCGAACGACAGGCCGTTCTGGAGGCGGTAGTTGAATCCGCCCTTCATCTTGAACGACGGCGCGTTGAGCGCCAGGCTCAGCGCCGCGTTCTCCGTATCGAGCTCCTCGTTGTCGAAGAAGTCGTCGCTCACGATAGAGACGTTGGTGAACGCGCTGAGCTGATCGGTGGCCTGCACCTGCACCGAGGCGTCCAAGCCCCAGTACTCCACCTGCCCAAAGTTGCGATAGCTCAGGAAGCCGCCCACCGCGTCCGGGTTGGAGCCCAGGAGGACGGGCTGGTCGGGCTGCACCACGCCCACCGGCCCCTGCTCGATCTGCTGGCCCGTGACGCCCGCCAAGAAGCCGGCCGCCTGCGCCGCGCCGCCGAACTGCTGGAGCAGCCCCGCCACCTGCGGGTCGGACGCGGCCGCCTGCTGCAAGATCGGCGTGAGCGCCCCCTGCAGGTCGGTGGTCACGTCCTCCGGATCGACGTAGAGCAGCGGCGACTCCACGACGAGCGGGCCGATGAAGTCTTCCTTGCGCTCGTAATAGCCGTCTACGTTGACGATGACACGGTCGGAGATCACGCCCTTGTAGCCGACCTCGAACGTCTGCGTCGTCGTCTGCTTCAGCGCCGGGATGTCGACCGGCCCGCCCGGGGCGAAGCCGAGCTCGCTGTTGTTCGGGATGCCGAGCTGGCCGGGCGTCGTGGCGCCGAGCTGGCCCAGCGCGCCCGCGACCTGCTGCAGCTGGTCGAGCAGGAACGACAGCTGCGGTTGGGACAGGCCCTGCAGCTCCATCGGCAGCTGGTCGAGGTTGCCGCTCTGCACGGCCTGCGCCAGGCCGCCCACGACCGTGCCAAAGAGCGGCTGCAGCGGCACCTGGTCCACTGGCATCGGCCCCTTGAAGTTGACCGGCAGCAGGCTGCTCGCCGCCCCGCTCTGCCGGAAGTCGTTGAACGTGAACCCATCGGCCGCGCCGAGGCCCCGGAAGATGAGCGCGTTGCCGCCGGGGAGCAACTGCTCGCGGGCCCCGACATCGAGGAAGAGTGAGTTCGTGCCGGGCGACGAGAACGAGCGGTTGTAGCTGGCCCGCACCGTGTTCACCGGGTTCAGCTTGTAGACAAGGGCAGCACGCGGCGAGACCTGCAGTTCGTCCACCGCATTGTTATAGTCGAGCCGGCCGGCGAGCGTCAGCTCGAGCGCCGACGACAGCGACGACGACGTCTGGACGTAGGTGCCGTACTCTTCGATGCGGTCCTCGTCCTCGTTGCGGCCCAGGATCTCGCCCTCCGTGCGCGGCACGGTGATATCCGCATCGGCGCCCGCAATTACCTGCGTGCTGAGCGCGGGAAGGCCGAAGTCGTACTGCAGCTGCCCGTTCCACTGCAAGCCCTTGTCGATGACGGTGTTGCCCGTGCCGTACACGTAGGTGTCGTCGCCAGAATCGTTGACGTTGAGGTAGGCCTGTGCGAAGAGGCCGCCGGATTGCAGGCGCAGCTGCCCGTAGGCGTACCCGAAGCCGTCGGCCTGGAGCGTGCCAATGCCCGACTGCACGACGCCCTTGACCTCCGAGTAGCCGCCGTTCAGCGAGATCGTTGTGGCGTTGCCGGCGCGGTACTTCAGCAGGCCGTTCACGTTCAGCTTGCGGTACTCGTCCTCACGGCGCAGCTGGAATTCTTGCTCGCCGTCGTCGTCAAAATCGCCCTCCGTGGCGTTGCGGCCTCCCGGGATGGCGCCCTGCGTTTCGTAGACGCGGTACCGGGCCTGCTCCCGGGCGTCCTGCGCGTTGTTGGGGTTGAGCGCCCACTCGTCGGCGCGTGCGAACTGGCCCGTGATCTTGTAGCCGAGCCGCTCGGTGAGCGTGCCCGCGTGCCGCCCCTGCACGCTCAGGAAGCTCTGTTGCCCGCCGGCCACGCTGACCGTCGTGCCCGGATCGTCGAACGGGCCCTTCGTGAAGTAGTGGATCACGCCGCTGTCGACGCCCGGGCCGTAGAGCGCCGAGCCCGGGCCGCGCACCACCTCCACGCGCTCCACGTCGACGGCCATGTTGGGCATGATGCTGTGGAGGTTGACGCCGAGCGAGGGCACGGCGGCCTCCCGATAGTCGGTCAGCACGTACGTGGCGCCCGAGAACGCCTCGTTGAAGCCGCGCAACACCACCTCGCGCCGGTCGATGCCCGTCTGCGCCATGTCGACGCCGGGCGTGGCGCGCAGGACCTCGACGGTCGAGGTCGCCACCTGCCCTTCGAGCTCCTCCGGGCCCAGCACCGAGATGGAGGCGGGCGCGTTGAGCACCTTCTCCTGCCGGCGCGAGGCCGAGATGATGACCGTCTCCAGGCTCGACGTCTCAATGGCGAGGCGGATGTCCAGCTCGCGCGTCGCGCCCGCCGCCAGCCGCACCGGCAGCTCGCGCGAGCGGTGGCCGATAAAGCGCACGTCGACGATGTAATCGCCCGGTGCGATGCCCTCGATCGAGAACGTGCCGTCGGGCCCGGTGGCCGTGCCGTCGACCAGGTCCAGCGAGCCTTCTTCGCGGAGCGCTACGTTGGCGCCCGACAGCGGCGACCCGTCGTCATCGGCCACGACGGTGCCGGTGAGCGTGGCGGTGTTTTGGGCGTGGGCCGGCACCGGACCAATGCCAATCAACAGGCCCATCGCGGCGAGCAACAACACTACAGTTCGGTTCTTCATCGGAGTGCAGAACAGTCTGTGCAAAAGAGGGGGCAGAGGGGGGTGCAAGCGCTTCCAGGCACAGTAGAATGGGAGGTAGTGCGGCGGCGGG
>CAYFRX010000367.1:1720-3028 GCA_964345515.1 uncultured Rhodothermales bacterium | reverse complement strand
CACAGATTAGCTGTCGTTGGTCTGAGTAAATGCGTGCGCTGTAGAGGACTCCGCTTCGCTGGCGCGGAGACGCTCGATGCAATGCATCAGCGAGCGGGTCTCGTGGTAGGCCCCCTTCCAGATGCCGCCCTTGTCGGCCGTCTCGGCTTCCGGCTCCTCATCGATCCCACCGCGATACAACCCGCCGTGCTCCCAATCAACGAGGTATTCTTTGACGTAGGCCCACTGCTGCTGGAAATAGTCGTCATATGGAATCTCGGCATCCGGGAAGAGGTGGGCCATGAGCAAGAACGCGTTCATCGCCTCGACCTGCGCCCACCACGCCTTCGACGCCCTCACGATGTCGATCGGCGCGTCTTCGCTCGGGTAATAGCCGCCGTCGTACAACCCGCCGGTGGCCGCGTCCCACCCGTTGCGGATCGCGTGGTCGACCATCGATTGGGCAACGCGCAGCGTGGTATCGCGCTCGATGCCGAGCGCCTCAGACGCCTCCAGGATGAGGAACGCAGTCTCCACGTCGTGGCCGAAGGAGACGTGATCCAGTCGGTAGTTCGCCTCGCGCACGGCCTGCAACGAGTCGCGGTACGAGATCGGCGTCCAGTCCGCACGGGTGAACAGCGTGAGGTAGCCCTTGTCGGTGACCAGCGTGTCGCGGACGACGTGGAGCATCTCGCGCAACCGCGCCTCAACCGAAGGATCGGGCCAGACGTGATACAACTCGATGAACGCTTCGAGGAGGTGGATGGAGCTGTTCTGGTCCTTGGGCGGCGTGCCTCCGTATCCGTCGCGAAACGGCGTTCCGTCTTCGGCCATGAACTGGAAGTAGCCGCCGTGGACCGGGTCGTGCGCGTGCGCATCGAGCCAGCGGAATGCATCTTGCGCGAGCTGGAGCGCCTCCTCATCCTCGGACGCCTCGTAGTACGCGGCCAAGCCGTAGATGGCAAACGCGTTGCCGTACGCGCGCTTGATGCGCTCTCCGGCGGCATTGGCCTGCACGGCGCCATCGCGCGAGACCATTTCCACGAATCCGCCGTGCGTGGCGTCCCACATGACATCGCGCAGAAACGAAAAACCGTGCGCGGCCATCGGCAGGTACTGGGTATCTGCCTTCGGGAAGAAGCGGGCGGCCCGGGCCGTCGTCCAGGTGTGGCGGGCCTGGGTGACGATAAACTTGTCCTGCGGCCCGTCGGCCTCCCACTGGTGGTTGAAGTCGCTGAGAAACCCACCGTGTGCTTCGTCGAGGGCCCGCGGATACCACGGGTCCAGTACCTGCCCTCGCAGCACGTCTTCCATCTCGCTCGCAATGGC
>CAYFRX010000367.1:0-1620 GCA_964345515.1 uncultured Rhodothermales bacterium | reverse complement strand
GGCCTCCGGGTCCGCCCCATCGGAGGAGCAGGCCGATACGCTGAGGACCAGCACCACGAGCAGGAGGCCCGCTCCCGTCGTCCGCCACCCTTTTGGGCTGTGCGCCATCCGTTCGATCGGCTTTATGGAGAAGAGGGCGTGCAACGTGTCGTCGGGCTTAGCTCCAGAGGCGATCCCAGGAGCGCATCTCGTCCCACTCCGGCGTCGGGGCAAACAGCTCCTCGCCCTCGATCAAAAGCTCCTCGATGACGTCTTCGTCGAGCTCCACGCCGAGACCGGGCTCTTCCGGCACGGGCACGTATCCCTCGTCGAAGGCCACCGTGTCGCCGGCGATGAGATTGTACCAGTCGTCGTTTTCCACCGAGTGATGCTCCAGCCACGTAAAATTCTCGGTGGCTGCCGCCGCGTGCACCGACGCAAAGTACCCGACGGGTGAGCCCGCATAGTGCAGCATCATCGCGATCCCGTGATCTTCGGCGTAGTCGCCGATTCGCTTCGTCTCCAGGATGCCCCCGGCGGAGCCGAGATCGGGATGCACCAGGTTCACGGCCTGCTTGTCGATCAGCTCTTTGAAGCCGCCTTCCAGGCCAAAGATGTCTTCGCCGGTCACCGTCGGCGTCGTCGTCGACTCGGTGATGCGCTTCCACTTGTCGACCCACTTCCAGGCGACCATGTCTTCCATGTACGACAGCGTATATGGCTCGAAGCGGCGCGCGAGCTTGATCGCCTCGTCGACATCGAAGTGGCCGGTGTGGTCGATCCCCAGCGGAATCTCGTAGCCGATTGTCTCCCGCATGACGCGCACGTATTCTTCCAGCGCGTCGAGCCCCTTCGGCGTGATCTGGATCCGCGTGAACGGGTGGTCAATCTGCCCGTACTCGCCGTGCGTCCCTGAGTACTGGCTTTGAAGCTCACGCTCACCCACCGGAACATGACCGCGCGAATTCACCAAAGCGCCGGGGATGTCCGCAATCATCTCGATCCCGATGTCCATCTTCACCGCCGTGTAGCCGCGGTCGATGCGCGTCGTCTTCATCCGCCGGGCAAACTCGTGGGGATCCGGCGAGCTGCTCGTGTCGGCGTAGAGGCGCACCCGGTCGCGGTACTTGCCGCCCAGCATCTGGTAGACGGGCACGCCGTAGGCCTTGCCGGCCAAATCCCACAGCGCCGTCTCCACGCCCGAGACGCCGCCGCCCTGCCGCCCGTGATGGCCGAACTGGCGGATGATCTTGAACAGCCGCTCCACGTTGCACGGGTTCTCCCCCAGGATCCGGCTCTTGAGCATGAGCGCGTACTCTTTCGGCCCCCCGTCGCGCACCTCGCCGTAGCCCGAGATGCCCTGGTTCGTGTCGATGCGGATGAGCGGGACCCGAAACGGAATGCCGTCGATGACCGCCACGCGCAGGTCGGTGATCTCCAGGTCCGACGGGGTGGAGTACCGATTCACGCTTTGCGTGGCGTGGGCGATCTGGTCGTCCATGGGAGCGAGGGTCATCCCCGCCAGGCTGATTCCGCCCAGTCCCATCTTCTTCACAAAATCGCGCCGGTCGTTCGTGATGCCTTTGATCGAGGGCTCGGCGGCATTGGAGGACGACTTACGGGTTGAAGACATAGTACACG
>CAYFRX010000366.1:0-3040 GCA_964345515.1 uncultured Rhodothermales bacterium | reverse complement strand
CCGACGTCACGGAGCGCACCGTGCAGCGCAACCTGAACACGCTCCGGGAGCTCTCAATGGTGGGGTTGCGGCAGCAAATGGACAATTTCCGGCGCTAACCCGTGAGAACGTGCGATTCGGAAGCGCCCGGGCCGATTCTTGGTGCCAGCCGCCCATCCATGAGTTGTCTTCTGTAGCGGGTCTGTCCATGATACAACCCTCCTTTCCTGCCGATCAGAGCCGCTTCGCGCTTCCCTCAATTCAGCAAACGCGCGCTAGCGTCGCCTTTTGTCCATCGGAAAAATGCTACCGCACCCCCAATAGGCGTCGTTCTAAACAGGCGTCGTGGTGAAGAATTTCGACTCCGTCTCCCCCTCTTTGTAGGCGACCATCAGGATATCATCGCCGGGGGAGATGTCCGGAAAGACCATCAGTGGCAGGCGGCCATCTGGAAGGCTGTGACATCCCCGGATGGGCTCGCCCGAAGAGCGCAGGAACTGAACATCGGCATCGGGGAGCGTCTGTATGGGGGGCAGCGTACTTCGGCCCGGCCGACCGGTGCTGCGCACATCGGTCGTCACGGCCGCGCCGCCACGGATGGGATCTTCGGGGGCATCCACGATATTTCGGATGGAGAACCGGATCGAGGGGACTCGTTTCATAGGGTGAAATTCCATCTCCAAGAAGTTCCAGTACGGAGGGCCTTCGCGGGGTGCGAGCTGAACGTCCCCATAGTCCTCGTGGTATAGCGCGATAGCCTGCACCGGGCGGCCATCGTAGTCTTCCATGTCGGGCCCGAAGCCGTCTACCACCATACGACCGCCATGCCGGCCGATGGGCCCGAACG
The DNA here is from genome assembly GCA_964345515.1 of uncultured Rhodothermales bacterium. Lineage (GTDB taxonomy): Bacteria > Bacteroidota > Rhodothermia > Rhodothermales > Salinibacteraceae > JAAAPH01. The sequence goes on along the minus strand of CAYFRX010000366.1, from coordinate 2,214 downwards.
AGCATTCGTAGACGCCATGCTCTTTGCTCTTCAGGATGGAGCCGTTGTGGACGTCACCATATACGGTCGCGACGCCGGTGCGACCGCCCAAGAGGTTCAGTACGCGGTCGGCACCGGCGGCCACCCACCCGGCATAGTCGGCAGCCACCCGGTCCCACGGCGCAAAGTCGGGCCAGGGTTTTGGCCGGCCGTAGGGCTGCCCTTTCCACACCGTATGCAACCCATTTAGCCCAGTCAGGCAGATTAGGTTGGCCGAGTCGGTGCGGATCGTTTCCTGCAGCCAGGCGAACTGCTCTTCGCCGAGAAGGGCTCGCGTCGGATCGGTGCGGGCATACACATCGTCCTTGTGCCCCCACCCCTGATCGTCCCAGATGCGCGTGTCCTGCGAGGAGCGCCACAGCCGCGAATCGATGATAAGCAGCGTAAAATCTCGATTCGGCATCTTCCAACGCCGCCAGCGCTTTGGATTGTCCGTCCCCGAGGGGTTTTCCGCCCCCGTCATGAGATGGCTCACAATCTGGAAGTTGCGGGCCATATACTCGGGGTCCTGACCGACGTCGTCCTCATTGCGAATGATGATTTGTTCGGGCCCCTTCACGTCGTCCATCCCATGATCGTGGTCTCCCGGATTCAACACGTTCCAGTGCCGCATCATTTTCCACCGGGTGGTGGGCCCGCAAAGGGTCGTCGTAATGATTTTATACGCGTCCTGTGTGCTCGGCGGATACAAGAGAAGCTCTAAGTACCAGACGTCATCCTCCCACAAAAGGATCTGAAAGTCATAATCCTCGATGTGCTCGAAGGCCCCGTAGCACGGTTGGTCGTGGACATAAAACCCTTCGCCCTGCTCGCTATGGGGAAGTGACGTATTATTTTCGTGAATCGCGTGGCAGCTCAGCCCGCAGAGCCGATACGGGGCAGCCAAGCGAGGCAGCCGGCCCACGTAGTTGCCATCAGCGGGCACGTCGCCCACCAATCCCGTCCCTGGCCCGCACGCCTCGGTTCCCATCCGCGGATCGCCCGTGACGTTCTCGTCGTCTTTCCAGACGGTGAAGTACATCGTCCGCTCTGAGGGATCGAAGGGCAGCGTAGCCTCGATAATCGCCGTGTGGTCGCGAAAGTCGTTGCTTACGATCGCACCGCCTCCGACCGCAGGAAGCGACGCCCACCCTGCGCTTGGATCGGGGTCCTCGCTGATCTTGATGACAGCCTCATCGCCGTCGCTGCGAAACAGTGCGACGAAGGTGACGGTCCACGTCCCATCGACGCGCCGGAGCGTATCGCCCAGCGGATAGCACGAATGGCACGCATTCTGCGGCGCGTGGGCGGCCTCGTTCTCGCCCGGCTCTATCGTTACCGCCTGCAACTCGACATCCAGAGCGCCGCGGCTCACCAGTCCAAAGTAGCCCTCAGTCTCCACCGCGGGACGGTCCGATATGGCGTGCACGGCATGCCGCTCTTGCCCGTTCACCACAAGCACGGCGCGCACGTCGGCTCGGTCGTCCCCCATCGTCTCGACGGCAACGCGGATCTCGAACGTATCGCCGTCCTGAATGCGGGGCGTGCCGGTTGTCCCGTTCGCCCCCACCGTTTCTAACGCCCAGTCTGTGTGCCTACAGAGCCTGAACGCAGCGCTATTGTCCCACACTGCCATCCACGGTGCATTCTCGTGGGGGTGGTAGCTGTCGAACTGCGACTGGCCACCAAGGGCCACCCCAATCAGCCCATGCCCCGGCTGAAACTTCTTCCACTCAGCGCGTTCGTCTGCTCCGGGCGGAGGCGTCGTGCCGCGGACCCTCCCGCGTAGAGTCAGCGCGTAGCTGCCCGTCATCGTCCACTGCCGGTTCCACATCATGCCGAGCGGCAAGGACGGGTCGTACGTGACGTCCATCACGCCTTCGGGGGTATCTGCGTCCTCCACGAGGTGGGTTTCGTAATGGAAGGGAAAACCGGTCCGTCGCGCTTCGTGACCGACCGTATTAAGGTTCCGCCGGAGTCCCTCCTTGGTGCGGCTCCAGTAACCTGGATTCAGGCTTTCCCAGTTCATCGGATCGAATCCGATCTGCTGCACGGCGTCGTCCGATGCGGACTGCTCCGCGAGCACGTCGACGGTGTCAATGGCCTCCGCGGAGAGCGGCGGGTACGCGAGTAGCGATGAGACCATCGACCGCTTGATAAACTCCCGTCGATCAATCATAACGTTGTACTCTTATT
>CAYFRX010000365.1:0-3047 GCA_964345515.1 uncultured Rhodothermales bacterium | reverse complement strand
AGAGCCGCGACGAAGCCATCTTTGGGCTGGAGCGCCTCCTGCAGCCGAAGGAGCAACTGCAAGACCGGCTGGAGTACCTCGACCAGTACAAGAACCCGCAATTCGGGCAGCAGTGGGCGTTTCAGCACGATAACAACCTCCACAGCGTGAAGGACCAGCGCTTCCTCGACTGGCTGGCCGAAGAGGGCATGGATGATCTGGAGAGCACCCACCTGCGCGACGAGGCCAAGGCGACGCCTGGCACGCAGGACTGGGGTGCCGATCGCAACGAGCCGGCCCCGTCCCACCACGCCGCCGAGTGACGTTTGTGCGTTTGGGCGTGTGGGAGAGAGGAAGACGGAGAGCCGATGAGGAGACGCATCGAGGATGAGTAATGGTTTTCAATTCCTCGATGCTTCGATCTCCTGAACGCACTGGTCTTTCCTCCGGACGCCCAAACCCCCATACCCCCTCACACCACCATGGCTGAGCCCGCCGACCTCGCTGAAGCCATTGACGAAAACCCGACCCAGGCCCGTGCCGTACTGCTTACGCAACTGCGCTACCTGATCGACGAGGTGAAAGCCCTCAAGCCGCTGGTCGACCGCGTCCCCGTTACCGTCCAGGAGGGCCGGCCCACTCCCGATGCGCTGACGATGAAGGAGATCTACGGCGCCATCGCGCTCCGGGACGAACAGGTGCACCAGCCGCGTCTGCAGCAGGTCGCCGACGACGACGGGGCGCCCGCCTTCGAGCCGGTAGATGAGGAGGAGCTCGTGGGCGAAGAAGACTGGAACGCCGAGGCGTTGCCCGACATCCTCGACCGCGTGCAGTCGGCCCGACAGGCGCTCGTGGCGCAGCTCGACGCCATCCCGGTGGACGCCTGGCACCGCACAGGCCGATTCGACGGCGAGGTGCGCACCCTCTTCGAAGCCGTGCACCGCATCACTCGGGAGGACGCCGACCGCCTCCGCGATCTGGGGCACCGCCTGCACGCGGCCAATCTGACCGATCGCGAGCGCGACCTGCCCAAGTGAGAAATCCCGGGCGAAGAATTTACTTGCGTGAGTCGCTTCGCTCATCTCGAGTGGCGAGTGCGCCCATTCGCTGTTCGACCATCGCAATTCGACATGGCCAAAGATACCGGACTTTCGTATAAGCAGCTGGCTACGGCCTTTCGGCATCAGAACTTCAAGCCGCTGTACTTTCTGTTTGGGGAAGAGGGCTTTCTGATCGACCAGTTGCAGGAGCTGCTCATCGAGCACGCGCTGACGCCCGAGCAGCACGACTTCAACCTGGACCGCGTGTACGGTTCGGAAGCGGAGGCCTCGCAGGTGCTCGGGATCTGCCAGGGCTATCCCGTGATGGCCGAGCGGCGCGTCGTCATCGTGCGCGAGTTCGAGAAGCTGGACAACAACCGCGAGTTCAAGACCTACGCGCAGCAGCCCAACCCGCAGGCCGTCGTGTTTCTGGCGTGCACCACGAAGCCGAACCTGTCGGCGCACCCATACCGGGCGCTCAAAAAGCACGCGGCGTGGTCGCACTTCAAGCCGCTCTACGACAACGAGATACCGGGCTGGATTAAAGAGCACGTGCAGTCGAAGGGCTACACGATCGAGCCGCAGGCCGTGAAGATGCTGGCCGATTACGTGGGCACCGACCTGCAGACGGCCGCCAGCGAGGTGCAGAAGCTGATCACCTTTGCCGGGCAGCGCAACGCCCTCACGGCGGATGACGTACTGGCCGCCAGCGGGCAGACGCGCGAGTTCAACGTATTCGAGCTACAGAGTGCCATCGGCGAGGGGCGCGCCATGGATGCACATCGCATCGCTGAGCGGCTGCTTCAGCAAGCGTCCAATCCGCAGAGCGAGGCCATCATGATGGTGGCGGTGCTCAACGCGTACTTCGACAAGATCTGGAAGCTGCAGGTCGAGGGCGCTGGGCGCATGTCGAACCAAGAGGTGGCCCGGCGCATCGGCGTTTCGCCGTACTTCGCCAAGGAGTACGTGTTCGCCGCCCGCCGCTACGATCGCGGATCCATCGAGCAGGCCGTCACCGCGCTCCTGGCCGCCGACTACGAACTGAAAGGCGGATCGCGGCGGGCTCCGCGTCTCATTCTTACACTCCTATTACGCCAACTGATGCCGCCACAATCGGCCCGGTCGGCCGCGGCCTAGACCATGATTTACGCTGTGCAAAATCGATCCATGGCCCGTCGGACACTGAAACTTTCTCGCTGCCAGGCCATATCGATTAGCGCGATTCACAGTAATTGCATACAGCCTGAGATTCTCATGTGCACGTCGTTGAGCATCCGTAAGTCGGTGAGTTCATTATGAACGAGGAAGAACGCCCGCTGGGAAATAGCAACTGTCCGTACTCGTGGCTGAATGAGTGGCTGTGTGAGTATGTGGACGGCACGATGGACCCATCCCTCCGCCGCGTCTTCGAGAAATACGTGCAGGCCAACCCCGAGCTGAAGGCCCACGTGGAGCGCTTGCGCCGCACGCGCGAACTGCTGTGCGCGTGCAGTCAGGGCCCGCGGCAAGAGGCACCGGACGATGTGTGCGCGCGGGTGCAGGAGAAGGTGGAGTGTGACATGCTCCGCTCGCCGCGCTCGTTGGAAGAGGCCGTGCGTGAGCGGCCGGTCGCAGCGTTCGCGTCCACCTTGGTCGTGGCGCTCGTTGTCGGCATGTTCACGGGGGCGACGCTGTTTGCTCCAGAGGTGATGCCGATGCAAGCGACGCAAGGCTCGCAGGCGGGCACCGCGCCGGCCTACGAGCGCACGCTGCAACGCGAGCGCCTGTTGCCGGCGTTTCGGCCCATGCAAACGCCCGTGCCCGTCCCCAACGCGGGGCCGTCCACCTCTTTACATCCGTTGATGGATCGCAACATGGGTATGCCGTACACGTCCGACTCCATGTCGAGTGCATCGTCGTGGAGCCCGGCCACCATCCGACCTTGACTTTCGGGCGACGGTGCGGTACACTAGCGGACCGCGCCGTCGCCCGGACATGGGCCCTTAGCTCAGCGGTTTAGAGCGCTCGCCTCACACGCGAGAGGTCCCT
>CAYFRX010000364.1:0-3065 GCA_964345515.1 uncultured Rhodothermales bacterium | reverse complement strand
GTCGAGGGCGAACGGCTCGTAGGCCCCGTACGTCAGCGCTCGGTGGTCGTGGCGCAGCTGAATGAGGTCTCGGTGGTAGCGGAGGACGGAGTGCTCGTCGTCGCGCTGGTCGGCCGCATTGATCTGCCGGTAGTTGGGGTTGACCATGATCCACGGCGTGCCCGTTGTGAAGCCGGCGTGCTCGTCGTCGGACCACTGCATGGGCGTGCGGGCGTGGTCGCGGCTCATGCGGGCGAGCCCGTCGAGCGCCTGCTGTGGCGCGCGCCCTTCGGCCACGGCGGTGCGGTAGTAGTTTGTGCTCTGCACGTCGCGGTAGTCGTCAATGGAGCGGAAGGGCGCGTTCGTCATGCCCAGCTCGTCGCCCTGGTAGAGCGTCGGCGTGCCGCGGAGCGTACACACGAGCGTGGCCAGCAGCTTGGCGGCGGGGCGGCGGTACTGCTCGTCATTCCCGAAACGGGACACCATCCGGGGCAGATCGTGATTGCCGAGGTAGCTCGCCAGCCACCCACGTGGGCCGACGGCCTCGTCCCACCGGGAGACGGTGTGCTTCAACTCGGGCAGCGTCCAGGCGCGCGGGGTGAACAGGTCGTCCTCCGCGCGGTCGATCCAGGCGTGATCGAAGTGAAAGAGCAGGTCGAGCTCGTCGCGGTCGCGGCCCACATAGTCGTTCGCCTGCTCGGGCCGGACGCCCACGCCTTCGCCGATCGTCATGATGTCGTAGTCACGGAGCACCTCGTCGTGCATCTCCTGGAGAAATTCGTGGATGCGCGGGCCGTTCGCATAGAGCGAAGCGAAGTCGCCGTCGAAGTCGTTGGGCAGCGGCTCGAACGGGAGATCCTTCGAGATGAAGGGGATGACGTCCATCCGGAAGCCGTCCACGCCTTTGTCCAGCCAGAAGCGCAAGAGGTCGTACACCTCGGCGCGGACATCCGGGTTCTCCCAGTTGAGGTCGGGCTGCTTCGGATCGAAGAGGTGCAGGTAGTACTGGCCCGTGGCTTCGTCAAACGACCAGGCCGGCCCGCCGAAGAGCGACTCCCAGCCGTTGGGCGGCCCGCCGTCCTCGGCCGGGTCTTCCCAGAAGTAGTAGTCGCGGTGGGGGTTGTCGAGCGACGCGCGTGATGCCTGAAACCAGCGGTGCTCGTCGGAGGTGTGGTTGACGACGAGGTCGAGAACGAGCCGCATGCCGCGCTCGTGGAGGCCGTTGAGGAGCCGGTCGAAGTCGTCCATCGTGCCGAACGCGTCCATGACAGCGCGGTAGTCGCGGATGTCGTAGCCGTTGTCGGCGTTGGGCGAGTCGTACATCGGCCCGAGCCAGATCACGTCGACGCCGAGCCCGTCCAGGTAGTCGAGCCGCTCGATGATGCCGGGCAGGTCGCCGATGCCGTCGCTGTTCGTGTCCTGGAAGCTGCGGGGGTAGATTTCGTAGACGATGCTTTCTTTCCACCAGATGCGATCGGCATCGGGCGCGTCGGCAAGGAGGAGCATGGGGCGAGTGGGGGAATGGGGGAGGTGACGCCGCGCGCTGCGCCGGTACGCCATGAATCGGGCGTTACGCTGTGGGGTCAGCCCCCGCCGGCGGCGGCCTGATCGGCGAGGCCGGCGAGGGCGTCGGCGATGGTTTGCAGGCGCTGGTCCTGGCCGGCGAGCGCATGGCGGTTGGCGAGGAAGCGCGGGTCGTTGTACGCGATGCGGACGGTGCCGTCCTTGGCTTCGTACACGAGCATCTTCTGCGGCAGGTCGAGCGCCATGGTGGGTGCGCCCTGCATGAGGGGCGTCCCGAGGGCGGGATTGCCGAAGACGAGCAGTTGCGTGGGGGACAGGTCGATGTCCGCGCGGGCAGCACGAGCGGCGTGGTCCACCACCGCCATCACCGAGAGCGCCTCGTTCTGCTCGATGGCGGAGCGCAGCCGGCGCACCGTCGCCTCGACGGACGCGTCGCTCTGCTGCTCAATGATACCGGGGGCCTCCAGCGTCAGCGTGTCGGCGAGAGACACGCTGCGCGCGGCGACCGTTTCGGCGAGGTCGAGCAGGGCGACGCGCGTAGTCGGTACCGTGTCTTCGCCCTCCAGGCCGTGCCGCCACGCCAGGTAGTCCGTGTTGGTGTACACGAGCAGGGCGCGGCCGTCGGGCGTCTGGTACACGAGCGCTTTGTGAGGCAGGTCGAGCGCCGCCCGGGGATTCGCCTGCAGGAGCGGCGCGGCGAGGTACGGGCTGCCGAACAGGAAGAGGGTCGTGGGGCGCAGCGTGTCGCCCACGGACGCCGCGTTCGCCGCGTGGTCGATGCGCGCGGTTATCTCGACGGCTGGCTTCACGTTCAGCAGCGAGTCGAGCCGGCGCACGGTGGTCGCGACATCGAACCGGCTCTCCGCTGTGGCAACGCCCTGGGGCGACTGCCGGATCGGGCTCGGCGCCTCGCTGCCGCCTCCGCATCCGACCCCGGCCATCAGTGCGGCGAGCAGCGCAACAGTCCAGCGGTACGGCATGGCACAGGAGAGCATGGGTGTGGGTAGATAGCGTCGAGCCTAAATTACGACACGCGGCCGCTCATGCTCAACCGGTGGGAACGCACGGGCCAGACGTTACGCATCCGCGTCGTGCAGCGCGGTCGCAGGCTCCCGTCGGCAGCGCTCTACGCCTGCAGCCGTCCGGCGTAGAGGGAGCTCCAGCGCCTCACCGGTCCAGCGTGGGCAGCACATCCATCGCGGCGGTGGTGAGCGCCTGGCCGCGCATGCCTGTCATGTCGATGTCGAACGGCTGATCCGCGTTGTCGACGGAGGCGCCGGGCAGGCCGCGCCGGGCATTCGAGGCGTCCACGTCGGCCGTCTGCTTCAGCAGGAGGGCGGCCATCGGCACGTCGGGCGCCTCGGACTGGGCGACGGCGTCCATGAACGCCTGCTGCGCGTCGCGCCAGTCGGCCAGCGCGTGGGCCACGGGGCGGAGCGTCTCCTCGTCCAGCGTACCGGCCTGCGCGGCGTCGCCGAGTGCGGCTTCGAGCGCCGCCCGCGCCTCGTCGCAGGCGGCGGCATGCCGGTCCAAGGTGGCAATGGTATCGTCGGAAAGCATGG
>CAYFRX010000363.1:0-3071 GCA_964345515.1 uncultured Rhodothermales bacterium | reverse complement strand
TCGACTCGGGGCGTTCCCATATCGATCCGTCCGCTGGAAGCGATGCGTTTCCCCGAAATGGTTAAGAAACAAAGCGTGCGGGTGCGTACTTTATAGTTGCAACGCAGATGCTCGTCAGGGCGTGCGCGTGCGGTCGTGATGCCGCAGGCGGTGGTAGCCCCAGTGGGCCGAGGCGGTGCGTTTGGACCAGGAAGCGCTTCGGCCGCGCTCCGCGTGCGTAATTGCGCAATAAGAGGGCGGCGAGCGCATCTCTGGATAGAATGTGGTACTTCCCGAATCGTCTGTTTCAGCCCCACTCGTTGCGTTCGACCCCGTAGACGAATGCCTACCTCTGCTTCCTCCGATACGTCTGGGTCGCGGCCGCCGAAGCGGGTCGCGCTATTTTCTGGCGCTTACAACCACATCGCGGACGGCGTGGCCCTGACGCTGAACCAGGTCGTCGATGACTTCGAGCGCCGCGGAACCCCGGTACGGGTCTTCGCGCCCACGGTCGGGAACCCGGCGCTCGATCACAACGGAACGCTCGTGCCGGTGCCCTCCGTGTCCTTTCCCGGCCGCTCCGAGTACCAGTGCTCCCTTGGCATCACGCCCTCGGTCCGAACCGCGCTGGAGGCCTTCGATCCGACGCTCATCCAGATCTCGACGCCCGACCTGCTGGGCTGGCACGCGCTTCGGTACGCGCGCCTGCATGACATCCCGGTTGCAGGGACGTATCACACGCACTTTGCATCCTACCTCAAATACTATCACCTGCACTGGCTGAAGCCGGCCGTCTGGGCGTACCTGCGGCGCTTCTACCAGCAGTGCGATCACGTCTACGTGCCGACGACGGCGATGGCCGAGATTCTCCGGCAACAGGGGATCATCCGCGGCCTGAAGCTCTGGCGGCGTGGCGTGGACGTGGAGCGGTTTGCGCCCGCGCGCCAATCGCTGGATTGGCGCCGCGCGCATGGCATCGGCGAAAGCGAGATCGTCGTGGCCTTCGTCAGTCGCCTCGTGTGGGAAAAAGGACTGGAGGTCTTTGCACATGTCATCGAGCACCTGGAGCGCCAGAACGTCCCGCATCGCAGTCTCGTGGTGGGGGATGGACCGGCTCGCGAGGAACTGGAGACCCGCCTGTCTCAGACGGTGTTCACGGGTTTTCTGGACGGCGCCGAGCTTGCCACGGCGTATGCTTCCTCCGATCTGTTCCTCTTTCCAAGCGACACGGAGACGTTCGGGAAGGTCACGATCGAGGCGATGGCATCCGGGCTGCCGGTCATTGGCGCCGACGCGGCGGGGAGCAAAGACCTCGTGCGGGATGGTACCACGGGGCGGCTCTGCCGGCCGGGAGATGCGGCCGATTTTGCGGAGACCACCCGCCGCCTCATCGCGGATGTGGCACGTCGCCGTCAGATGGGCATAGCGGCCGTGAAGCGCGCGCAGGAATTTACCTGGAGCGCCGTCCTGGCCCAGCTCGTCGACCACCACGATGATCTGCTGGGGCGCCCGCGAGCGGACTCCGCCTCAGCGCGGGCGCAGGCTTCCATATTGTAGCCGCATCGGCCCAGCCTCCCGGGGGGCGGGTCCGGCTACTGCTCGGAGCGCGCCGCCTCGTCCTTTTCGCTTTCATCGCAGGTCCCCATCATGTCCGACCCATCCGGCCGGCTCCCCGACTTTTTTCTGCTGGGCGCGGCAAAGTGCGGCACGACCTCGCTGCACGATTACCTCCGGCAGCATCCCGAGCTGTTCCTGCCCTACGTGAAAGAGCTCAACTTTTTTGACGCCGACGCCGAGCGGTTCGCGGCCGGACTCGATCGGTACCGGGCGTATTTCACGGACGCAGGGCATCGGCAGGCTGGCGAGGCCACCCCGTCCTATTTTCGCCGGACGGATGTGGTGCCCGCCCGTATGCGCCAGCTCTACGAGAGCCAGCCGCCACGCTTTCTCCTGCTCCTCCGCGATCCCGTGGAACGGGCATACTCGCACTACCTGCACAACGTCTCGGAGGGACGGGAGCCGCTCGCTTTCGCGGAAGCCCTCCGGGCCGAACAGGCGCAGCCTGCATCCAAATGGCGGGCTTGGAAGGGCTACTTTGCCGATGGGGTATACGCCGACACGCTGGCCACGTGGTTCGACGCCTTTCCCCGCGAGCGCTTTCTGATCCTCCTGTCCTGTAATCTTGCGGCGAATCCGGACGGTGTGCTCCGGCGGATCTTTCGCTTTCTCGACGTAGATCCGGCGGTCACGGTTGACACGGGCAAGCGGCTCAACCAAACGGGCGAACGGCAAAGTCGCCGCATCGGCCGGCTGCTAGCCTGGGTGCCGGATGGGCTGTTGGAGACGGCGCGCGGGTGGATCCCGGAGTCCATTCGGCTTGGCATCGAGCAGTTTATCCGGCGGCGGAGCACTGGCAGCGAGACGGACCGCCCGGCGCTGGATCCCGTCCTCGAACGGCAGCTCCGGCGGCGGTATGACCCGCACGTCCAGCGGCTCGCGTCGATGATCGACCGCGACCTGTCCGCATGGCGAGCAGTTGCAGGAAGGGGGCAGCGCGTGGGAAAGACCCATGAGAATGACAGATCGGGCCGCAGGGTATGAAATAATGCGGCGGCATCGTCTGTCTTTCGGATGCCAGTACGACGGACGATGCTGCTGGAATCATGCTCGGCCTGGTCGCTTGCGACGCCATCTCGACCAGTACGCTCCTCGATCGCATCGCTGCCCCCGACGATTCGGCCTTGCCGGACAGCGTGCGCCAGCAGTATTAGGAGGACGCCGAGCAGAACGGCTATGCGGGCGGCGGGAACGACATCCAGGCGCGCCTCATGGAGAACGCCATCATGCTCTCGTACAGCCGTGGAGGGGGCGGCTGTCCTGCCGGATGCATCCACCGCGAGGCGTGGACCTACCGGGTGGACGATCAGGGCGCGGTGCGTTTCATCAACCGCGAGGAACGCTGAGGACGTCGAGCTTTCTGCCACCCGGCCTCCAGGCGCCCGGCGCATGTCCGCACGCCCCCGCGAGGGCCTCGGGCGTGCAGGCGGAAAAATGAGGCGGAACTATTTTCTGGTCAACGTAAGGGGGCATGT
>CAYFRX010000362.1:0-3075 GCA_964345515.1 uncultured Rhodothermales bacterium | reverse complement strand
GTCAGGCAGCGGAGATCAGGCCGGTGCGTTTACCGAGCCGCCAGGTCGCGCACGGTGCCGGCCAGAAGCTGCACTTTCGCCGCGTCGCGGGATGAGGCAGCCGCCCGGTCGATCGTCGTGGCGAGGGCCGTCAGCATCCCCTGCCGTTCCGACCCGTCTGCCTGCTCGGACGTGCGAAGCGCCTGGCGCGTGGTAGCGAGCCGCTCCGCCGAGAGCCCGTCCGAGCGCTCCAGCTGATCGAGGTAGGCATGCGCCAAAGCGAAGCTGGCTGGCCACGAGTACGTCGGCTGGCCCTGGGCGTTGAGATAATCGAGCTGCACCGTATTCGCGGCCGCGATCTCGTTTTCCGTCAGGAACGCGCTCGGGGCCAGCTCAAAGACGTCGAGCCCGCGGGCGATCTCCGAGCTCACGATCAGCCCGTTGTACCAGTAGACCGACCAACTGCCGCCCATCTGCATCTGGTCGGCATCGACGGGGCCGCGGTCGTGGAACGCGATTTCGACGGGGTTCGCCGGATCGGTCCAGTCGAAGACGGAGATGCCGCCCTGGTACCACGCTTGCACCATCACGTCGCGCCCGGGGATGGGAATCAGCGAGCCGTTGTGCGCCACGCAGTTCTCCTGCGGGGTCTGCGGCGCTGAGATTTTGTAGTAGCTCTGAAACGCCATCGTGGCATCCTCAACGGTGAAGATGGCGTTCGCGCCCCATTCCATCGGATCCGAGGTGCGGCACTTGGGCTGGCTGCCGCCGCCCCACTCGTCGGTAAACAGGACCTTGGAGCCGTCGTTGTTGAAGGTTGCCGAGTGCCAGTAGGCAAAGTTGGAGTCGGCCACAGCGTCGATGCGGCGCGGGGCGACGGGATCGGTGATGTCGAGCAGCAGGCCGTAGCCTTCGCAGGCACCGCCGGCGAGCCCGATCTCCGGATAGAGCGTGATATCGTGGCATTGCGTGGGGCCGCGATCGCCCTCGTTCTGATCGTTGTACCGAGCGGCGATCATCGGAAGCATGTCGCGGAGCCGGCTGCTGTCAGCTGCCGTGGGCGGCCCGCTCCCGCCGCGCTCCCGGACGAGGCCGTCGAGCAGCCGGCCTACCGTCTGCGGACCCAGCACGCGGGGCCGGCCCTCAATCTCCAGAATAAAGCCGCCTTCTTGGCGGGCGCGCTGTACTTCGGCGAGATCAGCCGGAGCCAAGCCATGGCGCGGCGGGGCAGCGAGGTCTTCGAAGATCCGGGGTGAGCTCACAATGGCCGCCTCCCCGGGCCGGTCGAGCGGCACCTTGATGACCTCGATCCGAAACAGCGCCGAGTTGGGATCCTCCTCCGGCATCGCATCGGAGCACCCGGCGAGTTCTTCTTCAGGCCGCACGGGGGCCGAGCCGGAGACGTACACGTACACGTTCTCGTCGTCTTCGGGGTCTTTCAGGACGGAATGCGTGTGGGAGCCGCGGCACGTCTGCACGTTCGCGATGTACTCCGGGCTCCGGATGTCTGTGATGTCGAAGATGCGGACCCCGCGCAGCCGCTCCGGGCTCGCCACGGCGTCAACGCCCTCCGTGCCGCAGTCGAGCCGACCGCCGAGCCCTTCGCCCGAGACGAAGAGCAGATCGCCGTAGACGGACACGTCGCTCTGTGAGGCGGGGCAGACGTACTCGGTGACGAGTTCCGGCGCGGTGGGTGTGGAGAGATCCCACACCATGATGCCGTTGTAGTTGCCCTGGATGGCATAATCGCCCTTGAAGGCCAGATCGGAGTTGGTAACGCCGACGAACGCTTCCGGCGGGGGCGTCGTGGAGAGCACGTCCAGGTTCCACACGGCGTCTTCGGCGTCGAAGAGGCCCGCCTCCAGCCCGACTCGAGGATCGGGCGTGGGCGTCATGGCGGCTGCGGCCGCTTGCAGCGAGGGGGCGGGCGCCTCCTCTTCTTCGGCCTCCGACGTGACAGGTTGGGGGGCACAGGCCGAGAGGCCAATCAGTCCGGCGATGAGTAGGAAGGGCCAGGCGGTACGGACAACGGTCCGCCAGCGGAGGCGACGGACCCAGGGGGCGATGGTCATGATAGCAGAGGTTTAACGTGAAAAAGGGCCCGATCGGGCGGCGAACGGGCGGGTTAGCGGGTGGGAGCCGGTTCGGGCAGCGCATCGAGCATGCGCTCCATCCGGGCGATTTCGGTAGTTTGGTCTACGTTGATGTCGGAGGCCAGCTTGAAGGCCGCCTCGTCCTGCGCCGCGCCATCGGTGCTGAAGAGCGTCTCGACCATGGCGGTGGCGCCGCGGTGGTGCTCGATCATGTACCTCAGGAAGAGGCGATCGAAGGCCGTACCGCGCGCGGCGGTGAGCGCATCGATCTGCGCCTGCGTGAGCACACCGGCCATGTCCATGCCGTGCACGCTCATCCCGTCCACGGTAAGCGCCGTGCCCTCGATGGTGATCTCTGGCACGGGCTGATCGCGAGCGCGGAGCCACCGCTGCATCGTCGCAATCTCGTCCTGCTGCGCATTGATGATCCGGGCTGCGAGGGTCTTCACCTGCGGGCTGGCCCCGTTCTTCGGGGCGAGGCGCGACATCACCAGGGCTTGCGCGTGGTGTTTGATCATCATCGTCATGAAGCGGACGTCGGCGTCGGTGTAGTCGGTACGCGCGCTGTCCTGCCGCGTCCAGTAGAGGGCTTCCAACTCAGCAGTTGGTGTGGAGGACGCCGAAGAGGGCGTCTCCGTCCGGGTGGCGCCCGGCCCGCTACAGGCCGACGTGGTCATCACAACAAATGTGGCGAGAACGGTCCAAAAGGCAGGTCGAGACGTCATGCTGAGCCGAAGTGAGGCAGGGGTAATTTTGTGAGGGACCAGCAGTCTAAATGTACGAAGAATAATCGAGAAATGCCTCCGCCGCATCGATGGATTCGGCGCGAAGAGCTGAGCTGCCTGGTCCTTCTGAGGGATCCTCGTTGGGCGGAGAGCGGACTGGGGAAGGGACTCGGGCCGTTCGAGGTGCTATGGCGAAGGACGATGGGGCTACGTCGCGGGGGGCGCCTGGCGATGAAAGCGCGCGGGCACGCTGGGCGGCGCGGAGCGCCCGCGCCTCT
>CAYFRX010000361.1:0-3083 GCA_964345515.1 uncultured Rhodothermales bacterium | reverse complement strand
TTTGGCGTTCAGCGTTCTCCCGTTGACCCGTCTCCTTGGCGCCCTCGTTCTCCGACTCGTTGGCTCCTCTCAGGCGCTTCGCCGCGCAGATGCGCCAGGATGATGTCGTACACGTCCGTAGCATACACGGATGCGGCCGGCAACCGATCCGGCTGCCGGGTGGCAATTAGCGGACCATCGGCCGGGTCGTCCGGCAGTCGCCCGTGCGAGCCGGACACCAGGTCGCTGCGGGTCGGGATGACGTCCATCAGATAGCGAAAGCCCAGCTTCTTCTGCACAAGCCGACCGGCCGCCCGCAGCTTCGGCGCGGCCAAGTCCGGATCCATGAAGAGCTCGGCAGGGTCGTAGCCCGGCTTCCGATGGATTTCCACTGTCGGGGCAAAGTCGGGCGCGCGGTCGTCGTCGAGCCAGTAGTAGTACGTGAACCAGGCGTCCGGCTCGGCCACGGCGACGAGGTCCCCCGATCGGGGATGATCGAGGCCAAACTTCGGCTTGGTGGCAGCATCCAGCACGCGGTCCACGCCGGGCGTCGCGGCGATGAGCTCGCGCACGGCATCGAGCTGTTCGGCATTTTGCACGTAGATGTGGGCGAGCTGGTGATCGGCCACGGCGAAGGCATCGCACGCGCCGGGATCGAGCAGCTCGCGCCCCAGCTCCTCGCGGATGGCGAGATAGCCCTTGCGCCGCAGCACGCGGTTGAGCGCGACGGGCCGCTCGACGGGCGTGATGCCGTACTCGGACAGCACAATCACCTGCGCGCCGCGGTCCTCGTAGAAGGAGATCAGATCGCGGCAGACGTCGTCGACGGCTCGAAGATCGGCTGCCACGTCCGGATCGTCCGGCCCGAGGCGCTGGAGGTTGTAGTCGAGATGCGGGAGGTAGACAAGCGTCAGCGTCGGGTCGTACCGCTTGTCGGTCAGCTGGGCCGCGTCGGCAATCCACTGGCTGGATTCGATGGACGCCGTCGGGCCCCAAAAGTTGAAGAGCGGAAATTGGCCCAGCTCGCCCTGCAGCTCATCCCGCAAGTCCGGCGGCTGCGTGTAGATGTCGGGCAGCTTGCGGCCGTCAGCTGGGTACATGGGCCGCTCGACGACCTGATAGTCGGCGCTCGAGTAGGCGGCGTATCGCCAGAACAGGTTCGCGCAGGTGAAGCTCGGATCCTCGTCGCGCGCCACGTCCCAGATCTTGCGCCCCTGGATGAGCTGCCCCGAGCGCATCCAGAAGCGGATTTCGCTCGTGTCGCGGAAGTACCACCCGTTGGCCACGATGCCATGCTCGCTCGGCCGGGTGCCGGTGAGGTAGGTCGCCTGCACGGGGCACGTCACAGCCGGCAGCACGGGCTCCACGCTCGCCTGCTGCCCCTCCTCCATCCAGCGCGCCAGGAAGGGCGTGTGCTCGCCGATGAGGCCCGGCGTTAGTCCCACGACGTTCAGTACGACCGTCTTTTCCATAGCGACTCCGGCTCAATGCATTTCGGAGAGGACCCACTCGAACTCGCGCTGCAGCGACGTCTGCAGGTCGGTCTTTAACCCGTCAGGTAGCACGTCCCATGTGTACGTCTCAATCTCCAAATGGGTGCATACCGGATCGTCGCGGAGTGCGTCCAGCGTGCGGGTGATGTCGCACTGCGTGGAATGCAGCTCGCCGTACGCCTCGGTGAAGAGCGGAACGTGGTAATGGATGCGCCACTCCTCGCCCGGCGTGTCAGGGAGGTGCGGGAGCGCATCGGGCAGATCACGGTAGCGGTGGAGCGCCCCGTTCGGCCGCCGCTCGACGACCTGGTGCAGATAGGTCGCTTCAGCAAACGGCTGCAAGCGCTTCGCCAGCGCCTCGCGGCCTTCATCCGGCAGCGGGACCTGGAGTGCGGCGCTCAGCTGGATCTTGCCGACCGGAACGCCGGCTGCGGCGAGCTGCTCGAAGACGGCGGCGGGCGTCTCGTACTCGACGGCGAAGTGGCACGTGTCGTAGCAGAGCTGGATGTGGCGGCGCAGGAGCGCTCGCGCGTCACCGGCGCCGACGCCCAGTGTGTCTGCGAGATGAGTCCCTCCTTCCGGCCACAACCACTCCTCGAAGAAGGCGATCGACTCGGCCGTGTTCTCGATCAGACAGTCGGGCTCGGGCTCCAGGTCGACGTGCAGGGGGGTCCCCGTTTCGTCCTTGATGCGGGCGAGCGCGGCAGCCACCTCGGCGAGGTGCTGGCTGCCGGCGCGGAAGGCCGCCTCGCGCTCCGATTCGTCGAGCCAGGGTTTGTACGAGAGCGGCGACGTCGAGATGCTGCCGGTCATGCCCTCCGGCACGAGGGCCGACAAGATCTCAGCGAGGCGAATCGTATAATCGACCCGTTCGCGCGTGCGCCAATCCGGCGCGTACACCCGGTCTTTGACGACGGTCCCGTGGAAGCTTCCGTACGGGAAGCCGTTGAGCGTGAACACGTAGAGCCCTTCGTCGTCGAGCCACGCCCGGAACGCTGCGAGGCGATCGCCCTCCAGCAGCGTACGGGCGGCCTGGTCGGAGAGGCGGAGGCCCACCCCGAACGGCTTGTTCGGTGCCAGTTGGGCCTTGAGCGGAGGAAGGTACTGCCTCAGATTGGATGCCACAGCGGGCCAGTCTTCGCCCGGATGGATGTTCGTGCAGTACGTGAGGTGGAATGCGTCGTCCGGACCGATGCGCACAGGCGTCGCGGGCTTACTGCATAGAAGGAGTTATGCGTTTGAGGCCTCCGGCTGCTCCGACGCCGAGTGGGTCGTGGCCGGGCCGCGCCGGTGGAGGCGCCACGTCAAGAAACCCGTCCACGCGGCCATAATCAACAGCCCCATCATCTCGCGCCCCTCCTCTCGAATTCCCATCATCTCACGACCCGTCGCGTCGTAGAAGGCCTCCGCGCCCAGGATGGGGAGCAGCAGGTACAGGCCGCCGAGAACATACCCGCCCGTGAAGGCACCTGCCAGCCAGGTGGGCAGCCGATTAGCCATAAACAGCGCGCAGGCCAGGGCCGCGACGCCGTACAACCCGACCCAAAGCGCCGGATCCGGATCGTTGTACTGTACGACAGCCGCTGTCGCAAAGAGCGCCAGCATGAGGCC
>CAYFRX010000360.1:0-3087 GCA_964345515.1 uncultured Rhodothermales bacterium | reverse complement strand
TGCGGCACGCCCAGGATGGCCACTAGCCCGGCGTCACTGAGCCGGAGCTCGATGTGATGGATACATGCATTGCGCCTCGTTGACAGCAATTCCATGATGGACTCTTGGCAAGAAGATTGCTCCATGCTCGACCTGAGATATTGCCTATCGGCCGAGTTCCCTACTCGCTCGCATCGGAGGCGCTCCGACCAGCAAACGGCGCCAGAGGCAGCCAGTGGCTCCGTTTAAGGCACGCTCAGAGCGGCCGAAAACATCGGCACGTGCGCTCTGCCGTAAATGCCACGTGCCCTCACGAATCAACCTCCGTGCATACGTAGTGACCCACCCCACGTTTGACCCCTCCGCCTTCGAGACCCTCCGCGCTTCCGTGAGCGACGATGCCGCCTTCCTCGCCGAACTCGTCACCGACTACCTTGAGGACGCCCAAGAACACGTGGAAACGCTGCAGCAGGCCGCTTCGAAGGGCCAGGTCGAGCAGCTCGAACGCACGGCGCACTCGCTGAAGTCGACAAGTGAAACCGTGGGGGCCCGGGCCCTTGCCGCGGTGTGCCGCACCATCGAGACGTTGGCGCACGACGGCAAGCTGGAGGAGGCGATGCGTCACGTGCCGAAGGCGGCCGCACAGTTCGACGCCGCCGAAGCTGAACTCCGCATCCACCAATCCAACCTAGAAGCTGAACGCTGAGGTCCGCCCTGGGGAGCCCGGGCCTTTTTCTCCGCGCTGTACCAACTTCCGCTTTTTTCTCTCCGTCTATGCGCATTCTTGTCATCGAGGACAACCGGATCCAGGCTCGCATCGTGGAGCGCTGTCTCCAAACAGGCGGCTTTGATGACTTCACGTTCGTGAGCAGCTCCGAGGAGGCGTTGGACTGCCTCAAGGACGACCGCGGCTACGACCTAATCATCATCGACTGGATGCTGCCCGGCGTGAGCGGGCTCGAATTCGTGCGTGTGCTGCGTGAGAGCGACTCGTTCTGTGACACCCCCATCATCATGCAGACGGCCAAAGACCGCAAAGAGCACCTGGAGCGGGCGCGCGAGGCGGGGGTCGATGGGTACGTCGTCAAGCCGCTGCTGAGCTGCGAATCGCTGCTCAACCAGATCCAGAAGGTGCGGACCAACGTGACACTGTGAGGGTCCGACCTCTCCGGCCATGCCGAAGCGTCAGGAGACCGCCGCCGTCTCCAGCGGAACCTCACACCGCACCACCGTGCCCGCCCCATCAGCAGGGGCTACGTGCAGGGTTGCGCCCATCACCTCCGCGCGGTGGTGCATCATGTGGATGCCCAGCCCGTTCACCGGGTCCACCTCCGGCGGGATGCCGATACCGTCATCGCGCACTTCGAGCGCCACGCAGTCGCCATCGCGGTGTAGGCGCGCCCACACGTGACTGGGCTCCGCGTGCTTGGCCGCGTTGTTGATGGCCTCGTAGGCAATACGGTACAGATGCATCGCGGTCGTCTCGTTGATCGGGGGAAGGTCGGCGCCGATCTCCACCGCGTGCGGGAAGCCCATCAGCTCCTGCTTGTTGCTGGCCAGCTGGCGAAGCGCCTCGCCCAGACTGTTGCCCTCAATGCGGGCCGGCATGAGGGAGTGCGAGAGGGCCCGCGCCTGCTGCGACGCCTTCTGGATCTGCTCGGCGATGACCGCCAGATCGTCTGCCGTCACGTCTCGGCCGCGGCTGAGCTGCTGGCGCAGGCTCTTGGCCATCATCGCCGTGCCGGCCAGATGGGAGGCCAGGATGTCGTGCAGGTCCTGCCCAATGCGGCGGCGCTCCTCTTCACTTATCTGGAGAATCTGCTTTTCCAACTGGCGCCGCTCGGTGATGTCGATGCCGGTTCCCAGCAGGTACTGCATGCCACCGTGCTCGTCGGTGATCACCGTGTTCGACCACTCGATCAGCCGCCGCTCCCCAGACTTGGTGCGCCAGTGGCACTCGAACGAGCTCTGCTGATGCCCAGATCGGTGTGCCTCCATGGCGGCCTCGATCTTCGACTGCTCGTCCTCGGGGATTAGCATCTCACGGACGGGCTCGCCGATGACCTCGGGGCTGTCGTAGCCCGTGACGCGGCGGCACGCCTCGTTGAACCGCACGATGCGCCCGTCCGGATCAATGATGACGATCAGTGCCTCCACCGTGTCGATGGTGGTGGCCAGCAGGTCACGCTCCAGGTGCAGCGTCTCCTCCAACGCCTTCCGCTCACTCACGTCCGTTTCGAGCGCAACAAACCCGACGACCGTGCCATCTTGATCGAAGATGGGCTCGGCCTGGATGTGCACCCAGTAGGACTCGCCGGACTTCCGGTAGTTGACGAGTTCGGCCGAGAACCCCTCACCCCGCTGCATGTGGCGCCGGATGGCCGCGACGACGTCTTCGTCGGTCTTCGGCCCCTGGAGGATCGTGCCGGGGTTCTTCCTGCGCAGTTCGTCGGGCGCGTATCCGCAGAGCTGCACGAATCCCTCGTTCACCCCGGTGATCCGGCCATCGGGATCCGTCACCACCACGCCGTGATCGGTTTGCCGCACGACCCGATGCAGGTGCCGGACCGGCCGAAAGGCATCGGCCGAACGGGAGCGGGAGCCGGCCAGCGTGCCCAGGGTTTCGAGGTGGTGCAACTCGCACGCGTCGAAGGCCCGCGGCTGGCCATCCGCGATGCAGAGCACCCCCACCTGTTCTCCATCGGCGTTCTGAACGGGCGTGGCGGCAAGCGACTGG
This sequence comes from uncultured Rhodothermales bacterium, assembly GCA_964345515.1. GTDB lineage: Bacteria > Bacteroidota > Rhodothermia > Rhodothermales > Salinibacteraceae > JAAAPH01. The sequence goes on along the minus strand of CAYFRX010000360.1, from coordinate 371 downwards.
AGCGTGGTCCCCTCGGGCGCCGCCGCCTCCGCGCACGTCAGGTTCCCGATGCCCTGAGGGCTATCGACCGGCGACAGCACCTCATACAACGCGTGGAGCACGTCGGGGGCGAACGCGGCGAGGGTCGGCGGCGTGGCGTCGGGCGTCGCAATGGCGGTGATTGCATCCCCCATCATGACCCAGGCAACGGGCACATCGAAGGTGCGACAGGCCAATTGGGCTACGTGCTCCCATGAACAGGGCGCCGTTTTCGCGGTGCGCGACGAGGAGAAATGCGATCCCACCGAGGTAGCCATCAGCTTGACCCAGACGGATGGGGCAGAAAGGAGACAGGGGATAGCTCATAACCGTGCCCGCCGCTATCGTTCCTC
>CAYFRX010000359.1:0-3088 GCA_964345515.1 uncultured Rhodothermales bacterium | reverse complement strand
CCCGCCGCTCTGAATGGGATGGTCTTTAGTCAACAACGTGTGGACTCGGGCCCAAGCGCAACGAGAAAACGCGCAAGATCCCGTCATCGAATGGAGGGATTACTGCCTCTGAGCCTGAAGGGCAGATGCAACTCGATATCCGTCCGGAGAGGGCAGGCATCGCACAGAACCGCTACGATCCAGTGATTAGTTCGTTGAGAGCCTCCTGGGACGCGAACATTGCACGGTTTTGGAATAATCAAGAAAGCGTTATGCGTGCCGATACCTTTTGAATGCTGCGCGCTAGGCTCCCCGGATGGCCGGCGCGTCCCAAGCCTATCCCGATGCACACTGTCTTTCGGCTTACCGACCGCCTCTTTGACAATCTCGAAGCCCGGTGGGAGAGCGACTCGGGCCGGCGCAGCGCGGCGAACTTGCTCATCTTCGTCTTCCTCGCGACGCTCGTCGTCATCGAGATGAAGCGACAGGGGCTGCTGCCGGACGCCCTCGCCGGGCCGGTGTCGGCTTCCCACTTCGCGGCGGTGAGCCTGGCATTCACGTTCTTCCTGATCATCGAGATCATCGGACTCGTGTTTGCCTTGGCACAGTCGGTCGCCAACGCGGCCGGCAAGCAGTTCGAGATCTTTTCGCTCATCCTACTGCGTGAGGCGTTCAAGGAGTTTCAGTACTTCGGCGAGCCCATCGTGTGGGCCGAGATCCAGGAGCCGGTGCTGCACATGCTGGCCGACGCAGGCGGGGCGCTCGTCGTCTTCGTGCTCATCAGCTTCTACTACCGGGCGCAGCTGCACCGTCCCATCACGACTGACGCCGAGGAGCAGACGCGCTTCGTGACGGCGAAGAAGGCGATCGCGCTGCTGCTCCTGGCCGCGTTCGTCTTTATTGGCCTCAACGACCTGTGGCGTTTCACAACGGGGCAGCCCGTGTATCCCTTCTTCAAGACGTTTTACACGGTGCTGATCTTCAGCGACGTGCTCATCGTGTTGCTCTCCCTGCGCTACACGGCCACCTACCACGTCGTTTTCCGCAACTCCGGCTTCGCGCTAGCCACGGTCATGCTCCGCATCGCGCTCGCGGCGCCCGTGTACGTCAACGTGCTGCTCGGCATTGCCGCGGCGGGCTTTATGCTGGGGCTGACCTACGCGTACAACACGTTCGGCGCACTGGAGCCCGCCGAGCAGACGCCGGATCCCTACCGCACCCAGGTGCTCTCCGAGGCGATACCCGCCGATGCGGCGGAGTGAGGAGCCCGCACGGTCCTGTTTGGGAACGCGCCCTCGGCACCGCGCGTGCAGAGGCGTGTCCCCAGCGGACAGAAACGCACGTTCTTCGTCACGAATCGAACCGGTCATGCGTACTCTCCTCGTTCTGCTCAGCCTCATGCTGGGCGCCTGCACGCTCGGCCCCGACACGGTCGACCCCGAAACGGCCGCCACGTCGAGCGACAATGTCGTCCTCGAACGGGTCGAAACCGAAGCGGCTACCTTCCGCGTGGTGGAGGTGATCCGCGACCTGGAGCACCCGTGGGCCGTCACCTGGCTGCCCGACGGGCGCATGCTCGTCACCGAGCGACCCGGCCGCCTCAACCTCGTCGATGACGGGTCGGTTACGTCGCTGGACGGCCTGCCCGAGATTGCCGCCGAGAACCAGGGCGGCCTGCTGGACGTGGCTGTGCACCCCAATTACGAGCGTAATGGCTGGATTTACTTTACGTACTCGACCTACGACGCGGATGATAACATGGGCACCGTCCTGACGCGCGCCCGCTTGTCCGACGACGAAACAGCGCTGACCGACCGGGAGGTGGTGTACGAGCAGCAGCCGTTCCTGGCCCCGGATTACCACTTCGGCTCGCGCATCCGCTTCCACGAGGACGGCACCCTCTACGTCACGATGGGCGAGCGCGGCCAGCGCCGCGAGCGCACCGTGGACATCCCCACCCCGACCGCGTCGGTGGGTACGACGGTGCGCCTCAACCCTGACGGGACCGTGCCGGACGATAACCCCTTTGTAGGCGATGACGAGGCCCGGCCCGAAGTGTACACGTACGGCCACCGCAATCAGCAGGGCATGGCCATCCATCCGCAGACGGGCGTCGTCTGGCAGCACGAACACGGCCCGCACGGCGGCGATGAAATCAACTTCTTGGAGCCCGGCAACAACTACGGCTGGCCCGCCATCACGTGGGGCGATACCTACTCCGACCAGTCGCCCATCGGTGGCACGGAAGCGCCCGGCATGGAGCAGCCCGTCACGTACTGGGATCCGTCGATCGCCCCATCGGGTATGGCATTTTACACCGGCGACCAATTCCCGGAGTGGCAGAACCAGATCTTCCTTGGCGCGCTCGCGCACCAGCACATCCGCCGCGTCGTGCTTGACGGTACCGAGGTGGTGGCGCAGGAGGAGCTACTGCGCAACGAGATCGGCCGCATCCGTGACGTGCGCACCGGCCCGGACGGCTACCTCTACGCGCTGACGGATGCGCCCGAAGGCAGCCTCTACCGCCTGGAGCCTGTGGAGTGAGCCACATCCGCAGGGCGGATTGGGTGAGGACGTGTGAAGAGGGAACGTCCGGACCCTCGTACGTTCACCCGTCCACACCCCGACGACGCGAGTCGTCGGGATCACTTCCGCTGGAAGGGGACGAAGCGGACGGGCGTAATTCGCCGCCGGTTGACCTCGCCGTCCTTTTTGGTGATGAGCATAAGTTGCTGGGTTCGCCCCTCGGGGCCGACCGGGATGATCATCCGCCCGCCGTCAGCGAGCTGGTCGATGAGGGGCGGAGGAATCTGTTCGGGCGCAGCCGTCACCACGATGATGTCGAACGGCGCACGCTCGGGCCAGCCCGCGTAGCCGTCGCCCGTGCGGACGCGAACGTTGTTGTACCCCATGCGCGCGAGTCGCTGCCGCGCGGTCTGCGCCAGCTCGGGCACGATCTCGATGGTGTATACGGAGTCCACCACCTCAGCGAGCACGGCGGCCTGGTAGCCGGAGCCGGTCCCCACCTCCAGCGTGCGATCGGACGGGTCGGGGTCGACGAGCGCCGTCATGGTCGCCACGATGAACGGCTGCGAGATCGTCTGCCCAT
>CAYFRX010000358.1:0-3108 GCA_964345515.1 uncultured Rhodothermales bacterium | reverse complement strand
TAGATAGGTATCTGAAGGTAATTCCGCAATCCCTGGGTGGTACGAGATGTCGGATCAAAGGCACATGCTCCCATGGATCAATCTCCTCACGGTGGCCTCCTTTCGGGCCTCCACGAAGGCGAAACGCCTTTCCCTGAGAATCAAGGAAAGGCGTTTCATGCGATTCATTCCCAACACCTGCGCAGTGTGAGCCGCCGATCGTGCAGCGGCTCTGGGATTTTGAACGGAGGACGCGTCGCGGCGTCACGACTCCCCGAAGTTCTGAATAACGTCCTCCTTCTTCCATCCCATCTCCCACTGCTTGGCCCGATGCTCACGCATCGACTGGGAGACGATTTCCGTGCTCGGGTCGCGATACGGATTGCTCTGCAACGCCAAGCCCTGCTTTCGCGCGTCCGACCCTTGCTTCCGGAGCTCGTTGTTCTTGATCTTCTTACTCATTACTTGATGGCTTCGTTGGATGATCAAGAAAGATGTATTCCGCAATGTAAAGTATGCGTCAACGGGCAATAAAGCAAACTAGATGCGCTCTCATCGGCCGGTGTAGATCCGGGGGGAAGGCCCTACTCGGTGCGGGCCGTCGCATCCTGCCTGTGGCTGAGCCGCAGGACCGCACCAGGGGCGTTGACAACCACGTAAATCGCCCCGTCGGGCCCGGTGATGGCTTCCCGCACGCGCCCGGCGTCATCGAGGATGACCTCCTGGTGCTGCACGTGGTTTCCGGCGAGGTTGAGGAGCCGCACCTCCTGGTGTTTGAGCGCCCCGACGAGAAGATGGTTGCGCCAGTACGGAAACGCCTCCCCATCGTAGACGTCGAGGCCCGAGACCGCGATCGACGGGCGCCAGTATAGCACGGGCTGCTCCATCCCCACCCGATCTCGCTCTTCGGTGATGATGGTGCCGTCGTAATTGATGCCATACGTGATCACCGGCCATCCGTAGTTGCGCCCCGCCACGATCCGGTTGAGCTCGTCGCCGCCCCGGGGGCCGTGTTCCACGCCCCAGAGTTCACCGGTCTCGGGGTGGATGGCCAGCCCTTGCGGATTGCGGTGTCCATACGAGAAAATGGACGGGAGCGCATCGTCGCGGTCCACAAACGGATTGTCATTCGGGATTGAGCCGTCCCGGTGGATGCGGTGGACCTTCCCGTTCGGCCGGCTGAGGTCCTGCGCCTGACTCTTGGCCCCCCGGTCGCCGATCGAGAAGTAGAGCCGGCCGTCCGGGTCAAACACGATGCGGGTGCCGTAGTGATGGCGGGTGGTGCGATACGTGTCGTGGGGCGCTTCGAAAAGCACCTGCTGATCCGTCCACGTGTTGTTTTGGATGCGTCCGCGGACGACGCGCGTCATAGCGGGCTGGTCGCTGCTTTCGTCGAGGGCGTGGCTGTACGCCAGATAGATCCAGCCGTTGTCTTCGTAGTTCGGATCGACCGCCACGTCGAGCATGCCGCCCTGGCCGGCGTGAAGCGCTTCGGGGATGCCGGCCACTGGTTCAGCGCGGAGGCGACCGTTTTCGACCCAGTGAACATCGCCCGGCTGCTCGGTAACGAGCGCATTCTGGGCATCCACGAAGTCGATCGCCCAGGGGTTCTCCAGCCCGTCCACGAAAACATCGACATTCAAGGTGTAGTCGAGCGTCTCCAGCTCGTCAGGGAAACCGGAAGACTCCGTGTCCTGGGCGGGCGCAAGTGTGGGAAGCGCGGTGAGTGTCAAAATGAGGACGCCAAAACGAATCAGTCGAAGCATGGGCATTCAGCGTGTGATGAAATAACGATGGCGTTCGCGGCGAGGGTGATGTCTCTTTGCCTTCCTTTTGGCTCAAGTACGCCTGGTTGGGATCAATGCTCCCTACCTCATACAACAGAATGAGACATCAAACGACGGCCTCCTACGTTGCCCCCGGCAACAGTCACGGACCGGATGAAGCCGCGCCAGGAGATCCGCACGTTCGGAGCGGAGGAGCCCGATTTAGTTCAACGGCGGGAAGGTTTCGGTGAACGTGCCGGTCCGCTCGGTGAAGCGGGTTTCGTCGCCGTCTTTCTCGATCAGCAGGGTGCCCACGGTCTCAAAGCCGCGCCGGCGGGCTTCCGGCTCGATGACGACGTACTCGCTCGGCCCGCGCGGTTTGTGCGCGTTCCAGATGTCGCCACCCTTCGAGGTCATCGGAATCTGCTTCAGGGTCAGGTGGAGCGTCGAATCGTCCACCGCACCGACCAGATAGTTCGCATGCCCGCCGCGGCCCCACAGCGTGCCGTGGACCACCTGCCACACGCCTTGGTGCTCGCGGCACGTGATGGCGTGGTGCTCGCCGGCGAAGTACAGATCCACGTCGTACTCGGCCATCGTCTGCCACAGCGCGGACCGGTGCTCACCCTCTAGCATGATCTGGCTGGACGAATAGCTCTTGACGTCGGGCAGGATGGGAACGTGACCCTGCACCACGACCCACGTCGCATCGTCGTGCCGCTCCAAGGTGCGCTCCAACCAAGCGATTTGCTCCGGCCCCACGGTGGGCACCACGGTGGTGTCCTGCTGCTCGAACGTCTGGAGCGTAATGACGAGCAGGTTACGGTGCCTTACGGCATAGGTCCGCTCCAGGTAGCCCTCCGGCCCGTTCTGCGGATGCTGCATGTGCTGCTCGAAGGCGTCGTAAAAGTGCGGCACCAGCGCGGTCTTCGACGCCGGCCACGGGTCATCGCCCAGCTCGTGGTCGCCGATGGCCGTGTACGGAATGAGGTTGTGCCGGCGCATGCGTCGCATCCACCCCGCGTAATACACGTTGCCAAGCTGCTCCACCTGCTGCGGCCCGCTCCACCACCGCCCATCGACGAGGTCACCCGCCACGAGGGCGAACGCGGGATCCTCCGCCGACACGCTATCCAGAAAGAAGTCGATGGCCCGGTCCCACTTGGGATTCGGGTCGGGTACGTCAAAGTTGAAGAAGTCAGGGAAGCTGACGAAGGTCCACCCATCGTCAGCGGTGGTGTCGGGCGTCTGCGCCGGGGCCGTGCGTAGCGCCCCGAGCATCAAGCAGAGGCATACCGCCACGAAAAGTCGGCGCACCAATGGGCAAACGGCGAATGCTGGGCACGGGCGTAAAAGCATAAGG
>CAYFRX010000357.1:0-3111 GCA_964345515.1 uncultured Rhodothermales bacterium | reverse complement strand
AGGTGCTCGCGCATCAGCTCGGTTTCCAGCGCGTCCGGGTGGTCGAAGTTGAACGTGGTGCGCTCCTCGGGCGGGACGTGCGAGAGGTCGCGGTAGTACGCGTCGTGGTCGAGCACGGCAATGCCTTCCGGGCCGCACGCGCCGACGATGCGCTCCAGCACCGTCGTCTTCCCCGACCCGGATCCCCCCGCGATGCCGATGACGACGGGATGATGCATACGTACCGTTGCCCTCTCTGGAATGCGCGCTGGACGCAGGACGTCACTGCTGCTCCATCACGACCGACCACGTCTTCGTGTCCTCGTCGAAGGTCGAGGCACTTTCGTCGTACTCATATCTCTCCGGATGCTCCCACTCGATGAGCTCATCGACCTCTTCGGCCGTCTCGCGCACGATGAAGTTGACGAGTTGACCGCGGAGCACCTCCAGATCTTCCTCGCCCGGATGATCGCCCGACGCATCAATAAACTCGACCTCCACCCGCGCGTCATAGGTCTGCTCGTCGTCCCACGCCGTATGGTGCAGGTCGGGGAGCAGATCCCACACGAAACGCCCGTCGAGCGTATCAGTGAGGACTGGACTAATGCGGGACCGCCAATAGTCCACCACCTTCCCGACCTCCGGCAACTCGGCATCCATGGTGAGCCGGTAGTTCGGGATCAGATCGTCCGGACGGAGCAATCCAAAAAGTCCGGAGAAGATGATCCCGTTCTCCAGGAGCCGACGCTGCGCGCCGGTAGGCAGGTTCGCAAAGTCCATAGCGGCGTACATCACGCCGGGACTGTACCGATCGAGGGCCGACATCAGCGGGGCATCGTAGATCTCGGTATTGACGCGGATGGCCTCCTCCAGCTCAGGCCCTTCCAGGCCAAGCACGCCGGCCAGGTCGTCCTCGTCGGCCTCCTCAATGATATCTTGCAGCGTGTCGATTAGTTCACGGCGGTCCGGGTTGAGGTCTTCGAAGTAATTGAACGTGCCCGAGGTGCGGTAGTCAAACATGTCGGGGGCGAAGGGGTTGCCGCCGGGCTGTTTCCCTTCGGCGGGTGCGAGTAGAATCGCGAGATTGGGCATGCGAAGGCGTAGGAGCTTGTCGGTGGGAGCAAGAGAATGAAAGGAAGTGCATGAGCCGGCCGATTAGTGGGCCGGCTGTGCAGGGGCCGGGCCGGCTGTGCAGGGGCCGCGTCGGCCGTGCACCGGAGGGCTGCTCCGTCAGGGCGTGCGGGAGGCCGACTCTTGGGTGTGGATCTCGTTGAGTAGCGTTTCGATGTCGCTTCGAATGTGATCGGCCCGGGCCTGGGCGTCGGCGACGAGCGCATCGCCGGTGCGGCGCGCTTCGCTCGTGGCCTCGGAGCCGAAGAGCCCTTGTGCGAGCCGGCTGGTCTGCTCGGACAGGGTTTCCAGTTGATAGGCGAGGCGACGGCGGGCTTGCTGCCCCCGCTCCGGGGCAAGAAGCAACCCCAACGCGAAACCCGCTGCACCTCCTGCGAGAGCACTTAGAACAGCAGCGCGAGTCGTACGGCTACCGGTTGACTTATTCATGGAAAAAAGATGTTATACAACGAAAAAGCGTTCGATTATCGCTGGTTCAGTACGAGGAGCCCATAAGTTTACAGGATCTAGACCGTGGTGCAGACGGCCGCCCTTTTCATTGTGGGCTCATCAGCCTGTAATTGGGGCACACACGGCTCGGTTAGCAGCCCCCGGTGGTGTCCTTGCCTTTGAATGTTATCTACTTCCTATGTTTCTTGCAAGAAGCATACGCAACTGCTTGCGTGCGGCGCGTTCGTGCCTGATCGTTCGTGCCTGTATCGTTTACATGCCAGCATCTTGATGCTGCTTCCGGATCGATCCCTCGCGTTTGCTGTTTCCGGAGGGGGCAAGCAATCGATGCATTCCCCCATCTGTACTCGATCCTTCCAGAGCTTGTCCCTGACTGTTTACTGATCTAATTGCGCCCATGCACGAGACCCCCTATGCTATTCACGAAGCCAACGGCTTCCGCTTCATCGATGAAGGCCCCCAGGATACGGATCAGCCTCCGGTTGTACTTCTGCATGGCCTGCTTGGCGACCTGAGCAACTGGACAGACACGATCGAGGAACTCGTCGCAAACGACTGTCGCGTACTCGCTCCCATCCTCCCCATCTTTCACCTGCCGCTCCGCCGCACCAGTGTGCCGGGGCTGGTTCGCTACGTGCGCGAGTTCATGGAAACCCTCAGCCCTGATCCCGGCGTTCTCGTGGGCAACTCGCTCGGGGGTCACATCGCCATCATCTACGCGCTTCGCCACCCCGACGACGTGGCGGCCCTCATCCTCTCCGGCGCGTCGGGCATCTATGAGGTTACCATGGGCAATTCCATGTTCCGCCGCCAGGATCGAGACTTCATCCGGGAGCGCACCGAACTGACGTTCTACGACCCGGTGCACGCGACCGACGACCTCGTCGATGAGATGTTTGAGATCGTAAACGATCGGCCGCGTGCCGTGCGCCTGATTAAGATCGCGCGCTCGGCCGAGGAAGAGACGGTGACCGAGCGCCTCCACGAGCTCAAAATGCCGACCCTCCTCATCTGGGGGCGTGACGACGTCATCACGCCGCCGGACGTGGCCGAGGAATTCCGGGACCGCCTGCCTGACGTCCAACTGCGCTTCATCAACAAGTGTGGGCACGCCCCGATGATCGAGCACCCGAACCACTTCAACGCGCTCACGGTCGATTTCTTGGAGGAGCAATTCGGCCCCGCCGAGCTCACCACGTCGGCCACCTGATCCGCCCCTGCCCGAACGGACGGCTTGCCGCTGCGCTTGTTGCTCCGACTCGGGCTGCGCCGGCCGCACCCTGTGGGCCGCCGTCGTGCCCGGCGTGTATACTCACGCACACGGGGCTGTCCTGCTCTGCGCACGTTTCCGGCTTGAGCGAGCGATCGGTAGGCTATTTACCCCGCTGCGTGGATTAACACATCCATCGCCCCGCCCTGGCATGCAGTTTGGCTTGCCTCCTTGCCGCGACTGCAACGGTGTTCTCAACACCGTGCCGGGTCGGCATGTCTTGGGTCAACTACCCACAACTAAAGATCGTGGGCTTGTGGCTGCCAACTGCAAGCGGAGGA
>CAYFRX010000356.1:0-3126 GCA_964345515.1 uncultured Rhodothermales bacterium | reverse complement strand
CCCCCCGTGCATTACTTTGCGTACGGCTCCAACATGCTCACGGCACGGCTGCAAGCGCGCGTGCCGTCTGCGCATCCCGTCGGCACGGCGCGCCTTCCGCGCCACACGCTTTGCTTTCACAAGCGCAGCAATAAGGACGGATCGGGGAAATGCACCCTCCAGCCGGCCGCTGACGCCGTAGCGACGGTATTCGGCGTACTCTTCACGATCGATCCGGCCGAGCGGCCTCTGTTGAACCAAGCTGAGGGCCTGGGCATCGGCTACGCGGCTCGCACCGTGCCCGTGCACACCACGCACAGGCCTCGGCGCGCCTTCACCTACCAGGCGCGCCCCGACCACCTCGACATATCCCTTCGGCCGTATGCGTGGTACAAGGCGCTCGTGATCGCGGGCGCTCGTGAGCACGACCTTCCCGCGTCGCATCGCGCCATGCTGCACGCCGTACCGGCACAGCCCGACCCCAACGCAGACCGGCGCCAGCGCCATCGTGCTCTCCTGCCAGCGCCACTTCGCTCTCCCCACTAGTTGCCAGATGTGATCATGATGTGTGCCCACGGCTTGCCAGGCTCCATCAGCCAGGGCATGTTGCCGCTCGGTCGCGTCGGCAGCCCGACCTCCTCAGCTGTGGCAAACGGCGTGTAGATGACGTAGAGCGGCGAGGCGCCCGCCACGCTATCGGCCTCGGCGTTGTACGCGTCAGCTGGACCCGTGAGTGAGTAGAGTGACACCGGATGATCGGGCATCGACAGCGCACCGGACTCGATCTCGGCCTGCCGGATGCTGTCGGCAGCTTCCCCCCGCCCCTCTGCGCGCAACTCGCGTCCGCGCTCCATGAAGGGTTCCAGCGACTCGTGGTAGCAGGCCACGTGGAAGCGGTCGTCCGCCGGATCGTCCGCCAGGCAGATGAGCTCGCTGCTCCCCTCGCGCAGCGTAACGAGATCGCCCGTCTCGTCGTATCCCTTCACCGTGGCGCCCTCCTGCTTTTCCTCCGGGAGCGGCTTCACCGCCGCAGCCACCTGCTGATCCGCCGGCGGCACCTGGGCCTGCGACGAGCACGCCCACGTCAGCGTAGTGAGCAGTACGGCGCGTCCAATCAATTTTAAAGCTTGCATGGTTTTGCTCTCGACCTGTGAGTAAGAAGATCCCCGATTCGCCAATATAGCGGAAAACCCGCCGAAAGCAAAGCGCACGCGATGCGCGCTGGATCGTCTCCCGCGGCGCAGCACCAGAAGCTTCTCAGCTGCTCGGGTGGTCCATCCACCGCCGCCACTGCCGACGCTCCTCCGCGCGGTCGCGGACGGCCCCCTGCTGCAGCGCACCCTCCTCTGTAATCCAGTGCGTCACCCACGCGGCCGGCGTGATGTCAAATGTCGGATTACGAACCGCTACGTCCGCATCGCCATCGTACACCGCCGATGACGGTCCCGCTTCAGGACACGGCGTATCCTCGGGCACAATCTTGTCTGTGGACGCCGCCACGAGCACAGGAATCCCCTCCTGTCGCGCCGCCAGGGCAGCACCGCGCGTGCCGGTCTTGTTCACGACGTCCCCGGATCCTAGCACGGTGTCGGCCCCCACAAGGACTGCGTCGATGGCGGCCTCCGCGAGGACGGAGGCGATGGCGGCATCCGTCATCAGGGTCGTGGAGCCCCCGTGACGAGCTAAGGTCTCCGCGACGTAAACGCCCTCCCGATCGGGCCGCGACTCGGCCACGAACACCTCGGGCGACGGGTCAGCCTGCATGAGCGCCTGCAAGACGGTGCCCGATCGCGAGAGGGTGAGCACTCGCTTTCCGGCGATTTGCTGTGCGGCATGGCGGGCCGTTCCAGCGTCGGCTTCGATGGCGCGTGCAATGGCCGCATGCGCCTCCGTCTCCACTGCGATCGGGTCGAAAGTCGGGCGCGTGGCGTGCATGACGCGGTGAACGCGGTTCGCAAGGGCAGCCATCGAGGGCCGAGCCTCCAGCAAGTCCCGAGCCCGCTGGGGCACCGAGCCGTCTGAGCCTGTGTCGTTCCGCTCACGCAGCACACCCGCCCGGTCGCGCAGCACCTCCAGCGCTCGGGTCGCGATGTACGCCGAGCCGTGCGTGTGATCCGATGCAACCGTGTCCACGGTGGGCGCCACCCGCTCGTACGACGTCCAGAGCTGCGGCACCGTGTCGCGACGCAGGACCTCGGTCGGCATCGCCCACTCGGCCGTCTGCGACTCCCAGTTCAGCGCAACGTCCCGATGCGCACAGTCGAAGAGGAAGGGATGAACCGCCCAGCGCATGCCGAGCGCCTCGTCGTCTACCGGGAACGGCGTGCCAGCCCGCACCAGCGTGACGGCGTCGCCCAGCCCGGTCTCCTCCTCGATCTCCATGTGCGCTGTCCGTTCGGGGTCGCCCTCGGCGTGCCCGGCCACAGCGCCCCACTGCCCGGGATAGGAGCCCACATCCTCGCTCCGGCGAAGCAAAAGCACCTCGCCGTGGTGCCGCAAAAAGCAGGTGACGACGTGCGTGTCGGGGGCGTCGGCCATGTGTAGTTAGGACTTCGCATTCGCGGGCGCAGAATCCGCTACGACCCGCGCCGTCAAACGATCCACCACCGGATGCGTCGGACGCTGACGGAACATGTTTCTTTTATACTATTGTTGTAGTATCTAGAAACCATCGAAAACTGATCCCACGGTACGTGCCATGACACGCTCTCTCCGGTCGCTCGCTGCGGGTCTTCTCGTGCTGGCTGGATGCTGGGACCCCCTGCCCGTTCGCGCGCAGCCCACCGATTCGCTTGCGGCTCCCCAAGCCGCGTACACGGAGGGCCGCTACGAGACGGCGATCGCCCAGCTTCGCCAGTACACCGGGACCGATTCGTCAGCGAGCGCGCTGTATCTGCTGGGCCGCAGCCATCAAGCGCTCTTGCAGCACGACGCCGCGCTGAATGCGCTCCGTCGGGCGCGGGCGTTGGACTCGCTGTCCGTGCGCATCCTACACGCTCTGGGCCAAAGCTACGAAGCCCTCGGCCGGCTCGCGGCGGCCGAAGCTGCGTACGCGCGTGCGCTGGCGATCACCCCATCGCGCACGCTGCATCTCCGGCTCGCCGAGCTGTACCGGCAGATGCGCGCATGGAAGGAGGCGACATATCA
>CAYFRX010000355.1:0-3172 GCA_964345515.1 uncultured Rhodothermales bacterium | reverse complement strand
TGGCGTTTTCGCTGTTCGTGGAGGCGCTCAACCTGCGCGCCCACCGCGACGAGGCGGAGGAACCGGTCCACCTGCACGGCCAGCCCCGCCCCGCGGAGGGGTGAGGGCGTGGGGGTTTGGGGGTGAATCGGTGAATCGAGGAGACGGAGAGACGATGCACTTCTCGACTCCCCGACGCTTCGACTCCCCGTATCCCCGTTTCCCAGACTCCCCGCCGGGTTACCGGCTGAAGCTTTCGGTGAGGGCGGCGTCGAGCGCGCGGTCGATGCGGACCTTTGTCTCGTGCAGGTGCGCCTGCGTGTCGCGGTCGACATCACCCTGGTCGAGCGTGCGGCCGATCCGGTCAGACAGCTCAGTCAGCTCCAGGCGCGCGAGCGAGCGGATGTGCTCGGGGACGAACAGCTGCTCCCCGCCGGCGATGGTGATCACGATCCAGCTCTGCGCGTCAAGCATGAAGTTGACGAGCTGCGTGGTGTACATGCGCTGCAGGTTGCGGCGGAACGAGTGGATGGACGCGCCCTCGTCCACCTCGCTCCAGATGGCGTCGGTGAGCGTGGCCATGAGCTCGCTGGGCCGGTAGGCCCTCTCACCCTCCGGCACGCGCAGCTCGGTGTCCATCATGCGCTTCAGGCGTGCCGGATGCAGCAGATCACTGAGCAACCCCCGCTGCACGACCTCTACGTAATCGTGCACAGGGTAGTCGATCTGCAACGACCAGGACGTGCCCCAGTGCGCTTCGCGGTTCGGCGCGAGCTTGTTGAGCCGCTCGGGAGCGAACGAGAACGCATCCGGCGCGAAGACCTCATCGACGAGCAGCTGCACGGCGCCGTGCTGCCGCTCGGCCGGGACGGGCGTAAACGGCGGTCGCCCGCTCGGATCGCCCTTGTGATCGCGCGCCACATACGAGCCGCCCACCATCTTCGTCGCAGGCAGGAGCGCGCGGTAGCGCTCGAAGAGGAGCGACGTCATCGCGCTGCGCAGGCGCACGTAGGCGTCACCCTCTTGGACGAGCCGCTCGTCGAGCTTCGGCGCCACGGTGCGCACGAGCTCGGCCCGATCGTCGGCAAACTGGAGCGGGTCGGAGCCAAGCTCCCACCCGTTGGAGAGCGGATCCACGGCGAAGGGGCCGAGCCAGGTGTCCTCGTCAGTGCCGTAGGTATGCTTCGGATCGCTGGCCTGCCGCGCGATGGCGTCCAGTGCATCCTGCTCGGCGGCGGGGTCCGCCACGAGTTCGCCGTCGTTCACGATGGGCCGATACGCGTAGTTGATGGCCCACTCGTCGTACGTGCCGACCGTCTTGTTCCAGTAGTGGCCCTGCTCCTCGGCGTCGAGCGCGATGTTGACGGGCGCGTAGTCCATCACCGACAGGCTCAGTCCGTTTTCGCGCGTGTACGCCTCGTCGTTGAGCCGGTCGTACGGGATGCCGCTCGATGCTTTGAAGTTGTGCCGCAGGCCGATCGTGTGCCCCACCTCGTGCATGACAAGGTCGCGGATGGCGTCGCCAAGGTACTCCTCGGGCAGCGCGGCCTTTCCGTCAATCACGCCGCGGCCCACGAGCAGCGCGTGCTGCAGGCCGAGCTGATGCGCCTTTCCGCGCTCGGCCCAGCAGAGGCGCCCGGCCAGGTGGTCCGGCATCATCCGGTGCAGCGTCGAGTCGGGGCGGAGCGCCTGCGCCATCGCCTCGGGCGTGAGCTGCTCGTAGTCGCGCATCCACCCGCGCACGAAGCCCGACGAGATGAGCACGTCGGCGTTCAGAATCTCGCCGGTCCGCGGGTCCGTCTGCGACGGGCCGATGGCGTACCCCATCTGATGGGCCGCCGTCCAACGCACCGTGGAGTAGCGGACGTCCTCGGCGCTCCAGGTCGAATCGTCCGGCGCCTCTTTCGCGACGATGGCGTTCGTGTAGCCGGCCGCCTCGAAGGCCTTATTCCACGCCTCGATGCCCTGCCGCACGTACGGCCGGTACCGCTCCGGCACGCTGCGATCGACATAGAAGACGATCGGCTCCTCGGGCTCGGCAAGTTCGCCGCGCGCCCGCGCTGTCGTATCCTTCGGCGTCAGCCGCCAGCGGTTGACGTACACGCGGTACGGACTGTCCTGCTGGTCGCGCGAAAAGTCCTTGACGGCGCTCGTGAAGTGCCCGACGCGGTCGTCCGCAAAGCGCGGCGTCATGGGCTCCTCGGGCAGCGCGAACAGCGAGTAGCGCACGCCGACGGGGATGGCGCGGACATCCGGGATGGCCTCGCCGCCGAACATGGGCGTCCCGGAGCCCTGGTACGTCAGGGCCGCGTCGATCTCGACGTTCTCCGGAAAGCCCATGACCTGCTCGACGTAGCTCTTGTCCTTCCGGAACCGGGCTGGCGTCTGGTTGAAGTACCATTTGAGTTGCTCCCCGATGTTGGCGTAGTCGGAGGCGAAGAAGCTCGTCACATCGATGAGCAAGGCGTTCGTCGAGTCGTTCTGACTCTTGATGTCGAAGGCCTCGACGATGGAGTGGCCTGTGTTGCCGTCGAGCGAGGTCTGCATCGCCGAGCCTTCGTCGGCCGTAAAGCGCACGTTGCGGTGGACGAGGTGGATCTTGTTGCCCACCCGCGTGAAGCGCATGAGCCGCGTTCCGCTGAGCGGCAGCCCATCGTGCAGGTTGAAGACGCCCGTCCCCTGACTGATGTGCATGATGAGCCCGAAGTCCTCACCGAGCCGGTCGGGATGGACCTCGGCATAGAGGGTGCGGTCCTCCTCCTTGAGGTGCATCGGGATGAAGCCGTCGATTGTCTCGGTGTCTTCGAGCGTCTTGTCCCACGGCGCGAACGGATCATCCTCGTCCTCATCGTCATCCTCGCCGTCTTGTTGTGAAGCGGTCTGCTCCGGGGCCGACGGGGTCTCGTCCGGAGCCGTCCCGCCGGGGTTTACGTTGACCGTGGTACACGACGCAACGAGGAAGGCGAGGAGAATTACAACAGCACGGAATCGCATGGAAACGGGGCCGGATGGTGACGCAGGGAGTGTCCAGGTTGAGGTCATGCTTGCGCGCACGCAATGACGTTCAGGACGTGGCACGGAAGGATTGAAAACGTACAACATATTATCTAGATCGTAAAGCAGCCGGCGTGGCCAGTAGCATCTTTCATCAAGCGTTAAAACCGGGCGGCATCTCGCGCAGCCATTGAGCCCG
>CAYFRX010000354.1:0-3175 GCA_964345515.1 uncultured Rhodothermales bacterium | reverse complement strand
AACTCCTCGACATGCAAGGACCTGGAGGCGCTGCGCGAAGAGGTCGGCAATGAGCTTGATCAGTTGGAGATCGTCGTTGAGGAGCTTGAGGCAATCACCGAAGACGTCGGCGCAGGGCTGGGTTCTCTGCGAGATCGCGCAGCGGCCAGCTCCTTTCTGGCCTCTTTCTACATGGGTGTCGAAAACGTCTTAAAGCGCATCGTGCGCTACCACGGCCTGGAGCTTCCACGCTCGGAGCGTTGGCACGTCGAGCTCTTCGAGCGCTTCTGCGCGCCGAGGGAAGAGCCGGGGGGAGAGAAGCCGCCAGAGGAGAAGACCCTGCCGGTGCTTTTCGAGGGCGAGCAGGTAGCGCGCATGGATGCCTACCGCCGCTTTCGCCACGTCATCCACCATGGGTACGAGCGCGACCTCGACTACGCGCGCATGCGCCCCGGCATCGAAGGCGCCCGCCGGGCCTTCGAGCGCTTTCGCTCGGAGATGAAAGCTTATCTCAAGCGCCTGGGCGAGCAAGGCGACCTGCAGTAAGACGACTTGCAACAGGAGAACCCGTAAGCTTTCTTTCTCCGCCCGTGGGAGCAGGCTATCCCCGGGCTACGACACGAGGAATGGATGACCCCTCCAGGTAGCAAACACGTCAGTTCGATTCGATACGGGCTCCGAAGCTAAAAAGACGCGTATTGCCGTCCTCCTCGGATCGAGTCGAAATGCCATGTATCGGATGCCCTTTCTGATTGCGTTGCTAATTGGTGGTGGGTACGCGCTGCACCCGTCCGCCGCCGCACAATCGTCGCAGCCTGCCGTCGAGTTCAACCAGGTCATTGCGATGCGCATCCGGGTGGCCCACGCTCCGATGTATGCCGTGCCACGCTGGAATGCCGAGGCGGTCCGCACGCTCGCATGGAACGAGCGGCTCCTGGCCCTAGCACAGGTGGGGTCGTTCTACCGGGTGGTGCATCCAGAGGGCGGCGCGCAGGGGTACGTGCTGAGCACCCACCTTCAGTCGGCCAACCGCCCGTTGCAGGCCGAGGCGATGCCCGAGGCGGTGCGTCGCGAGCTGCGTTTCGTCGGCGCCCGGTTCGACGTGCTCGGTGGCGTCGCCGTCCCGTATCGATCCGCTTCGTTCGCCGACGGGTATCGGCCCGGGGTGAGCATGGGGGCCCGCTTGAGCTTTCCGCTTCGCGGAGCCCTCGGGCTCACCGCCCGGATGTCGTACCGTCAGTTCGGCCGGGGCGCAGGGGGACCGCTCATCCCGCGGCTCCGCGACGTCGACATGCGCGGGCGCGACCTGTCGCTGTTGACGGGGGCGCTCGGGCTGGATCTGACGCTGTTCCGCAGTCGCTTTCTGGCGTTTGTGGCGGCGGTGGACGGCGGCATGTACCATACGCTCGTGGCGAACACCGTATCCTCCGACCAGAACCCATTCCGCGAGCGGGCGACGTTGACCTGGGGCGGGAGCGCGTCGTTCCAGGTCGGGGTGCGACTGGGACATGGCGTGCGCCTTTTCGCCGCGCCGAGCTACGAAATCATCCGGGCTCGGCCGGATTGGCTGCACATCCTTCCCGTTCGGGTGGGGCTTTCGCTGGAGCGGTGAGAGGATCGGTTCATGGCCTGCCGCATATAGGAGGTGAGCCGTGCCCATTTTGAATCAACCCATTTCTCACCGATGACTTTGTCTGGAGCACTTCGCTGTACCGGTGCGGTCATCACCATTCTGAGCCTCCTCGTGGCTGTATATGCGCCTGCTTCGGCCGTGCTCAGCCTCTTCGTTGGAGCAGCGGCAGCTTACGGCCTGGTTCTGCTTATGGGCGGGGAGTTTGTGCTCCGCAAGATGATCGCACGTCTTGCCGGCCACACAGAATCGGCTCTGGACAACCGCAGCTAGCCCTGCTCACGACCTATCGCCCGTCCATTGAGAAAGGGCACTGCGTTTCCCCTCGTTCTGGCTGCGTTTCTGGCGATCGCGGTGCTCTATGCGCCGCAGCCGCTGCTCCCGCGGTTTGCGCAGACGTACGGCATCACAGAGACGCGGGCCGCGCTGATCGTGGCCGTCGTGCTGCTGCCGTTGAGCGTGGCGCCGCTCTCGTTCGGCGCCTTGCTGCAGCGCCTGCCGTCCGCCCGTGTGCTCCAGGGTAGCATGATCGTGCTGGCCGCACTCGTGGCCGCTCAGGCCACTGATCCGTCGTTCGCCGCGCTGATCGGGATCCGCCTGGGGCAGGGGATTGCCGTGGCGGCTGTCCTGACGGCGATCATGACGCACATCGCCACCTTCGCGCAGGGCGGCACGATGCCGCGCATCATGGCGTGGTACGTGGCCGCGACCATCCTCGGCGGCTTCCTGGGGCGCGTGCTGGCTGGTGTGGCGGTCGCGTACGCCTCTTGGCCGGTCTTCTCTATTGCGCTCAGCGGGGCCATCGTTGGAGGGAGCCTCACCCTCTTCCGGTTGGAGCACGAGCCGCCCGCCCAGGCCCGGCCTGATGACGCGGAGCGCGCACGCTTTCGCGACGTCCTCCGGGTGCCGCGATACCTCCGCCTCTATGCGCTCATCTTTTGTCTGTACTTCAGCTTCTCGGCGTTTATGAACTTCCTGCCGTTCCGGCTGCAGGCCGTGCAGCCGGGGGCCTCCGAACTGCTCACCGGCCTCTTGTACGTGGGATATGTGGCGGGCATCGGTGCCTCGCTGCGCGCGCCGGCACTCGCCCACTGGATGGGCGGCGAGGCCCAGGCGGCGTGGATCGGCACGGCGATCGGCGTGGGGGCGCTGCTGACGGCCGCGGCGGCGGCGACGTGGGTGCTCTTTGCCAGCGTCGTGCTTATGTGCATCGCGATGTTCATGACGCACAGCATCGCCGCGGGGTGGATCAACCGCGCAGGCGGATCGCGCGGGAGCCTGATCAACGGCCTCTACGTGGCGGTCTACTACGCCGGCGGGGTGCTCGGGGCCTACGTGCCGGGTTTCGCGTATGAGCGGGCCGGCTGGGGCGCGTTCCTGCTCGTGCTCGGCATCATGCTCGTGGGCGCGCAGGCCGCCGCAATCCGCTGGTGGTGGGCCGAGCGCGCGGCGGCCTCTGGCGCTGAGGCGTAAGCCGTCAATCGATGTCATACTCATCCAGTCGCCGATAGAGCGTTGCGCGGCTGATGCCCAGGAGCTCGGCGGCGGCCGTCCGGTTGCCGCCGG
>CAYFRX010000353.1:0-3233 GCA_964345515.1 uncultured Rhodothermales bacterium | reverse complement strand
TCGGGGAGACGGGGAATTGGATAACGCTCACCCACTCCCCCTCTTGCTCACTCTCACTTTCTCATTTGCTCGTTCACGCTTTCCCCACCTTTGTGATCTTCTCGACAAGTGGCGATGTAACAATCCTTCTGTATACGAAACGTGACGTAGTGCGCGTTATACACGGCACATGATAGCGACATGGACCTCACTCCGGCGGTCCTTGAATTCCTGTCCCCGTCTGATGGAGCGCGGGGACCGCGTATCATCCAGCAGTAGTTCTGCCCGGCACTGAGTTAGTCTTTCCATTGCTTCCCAATGCATTCATGAGCGTTAGAAAAAAGATTTCCGTTGCAGTCTTTGTCACGGCGGCCTTCGTCGCCGGCATCCTCTTCGCGACGGCGGGTGCCAACCTGTTTGGGTCGAACGGCACCGTGCCGGCGTCCTCCCAGGCGAAAGCGACGTACACCGGCACCACGGCCATCTCCAATCCGGCCCCTCCCGCGGTGGCCGAGTTTGAGACGGCATTTACTCAGGTGGCGGAGTCCGTGAACCCTACCGTCATCCAGATTCGCGCGCAGCGTGTGGTAGAGCGTGAGATGCGGACGCCGTTCGAGGGCACGCCGTTCGAAGACTTCTTCCGCCCCCCCGGCGGCGGAGACGATGAGCGTCAGTTCCGCCGGCAGGGGCTCGGCTCGGGCGTCGTGATTCAGTCGGATGGCTATATCGTCACAAACAACCACGTGGTGCAAGGCGCCGACGAGCTCAGCGTGGTGATGCAGGGCAACCAAGAATATGACGCGGAGGTCGTGGGGACGGATGCCTTCAGCGACCTGGCCGTGATCAAGATCGACCAGACGGGGCTCCCGTCGGTCAGCTTCGGCACGGGCGAAAACGTGAAACCCGGCCAGTGGGTGCTCGCCTTCGGATCCCCGCTGTCGGAAGACCTGGAGAACACGGTGACGGCCGGCATCGTCAGCGCCGTGGGCCGCATCAGCAGCTCCACGACGCGGATTAACGCGGCGTCTGAGCTGATCCAGACCGACGCGGCGATCAACCCGGGCAACTCCGGCGGGCCGCTCGTCAACCTGCAGGGCGAACTCATTGGCATCAACTCGGCCATATATTCCCGATCTGGCGGCAACCAGGGCATTGGCTTCGCCATTCCGGTGGACGTGGTGCGCAACGTGACGAGCCAGCTCGTCGAACAGGGCGAGGTCCAACGCGGCTATCTGGGTGTCGGGTTTGACCGCGTGACCGAGACACTGGCGCAGGCCCTCGACGTGCCGCGCGGCTCCGCCCAGATCACGCAGGTGCAAGACGACCCCCCCGCCGCAGAGGCCGGCCTGCAGCAGGGCGAGATCATCGTGGCCGTGGATGGCCAGCAGCTCAACAACTTCAACCAGCTGCGCACCATCATCAGCAACAAGCGACCGGGCGACTCAATCTCGCTCCGCGTGGTGAACCAGGACGGCGACGAGCGCACCGTGTCGGTCGAGCTCGGCACGCGGGACGACGACATGATTGCCCAGAATCAGAGCCCGGGGGGCGGTTCTGAAGAGGAAGGCAGCATGGAGTCGCTCGGTCTTACGCTCCAGACGGTGACGCCGCGCATGCTGGAGCAGCTCGGCATCGAGAGCGCCGATCAGTACCAAGGCCTGATGATCGCGAACATCAACCGCGGCAGTGAGGCCTACCAGGACGCCGGCCTGCGCCAGCGCGACATCATCGTGGAAGTGGATCGCCAGCGCGTGCGCGACCGTCAGGAGTTTATGTCCGTCTACGGCGACATTTCGTCCGGCGAAAACTTCCTCCTCCGCGTGGTGCGCATGCAAGGCAACCAGCCGAGTTCGTTCGTTACGGCGCTCACCAAGCCTTGAGGCCCAGTGCGCCCCTGTTGGATTCTACGCGAAAGCCCCGTTCCTGCCAGGAGCGGGGCTTTCTTGATGATTGGGAATGGTTTGGCATAGTGTGTGCTCAATAGATCAACACATGGGTGCCACTTCTCCGAGACCTTTCTCCGGTCATATCTCACGGGTCTCGCTTTGGTGGAACAGCCGGCGCAGCGCGATGCCTTGCTGCGCCGGCTGTTATTTTTTTACCCTGCGTGAAAACCACGGGGCCTGATGTCCGGTTTTCGCCGTTTTTTGCGTGTACATAAATGAACAACTCTTGCGGATCTTTATCAGTCGCATATCCTGGGATCCGTTTATGGTGGGGCAGCCGGTACAGCGCCTGGCTGTACCGGCTGTTTATTTTGGGCTGGGGTGCATCCAGTCAATACCCCGTCCCGTGCTCTGGGGATCATCCGGCCGGTTTCTGCTCCCACGACACCGCCCTCGTCCGTTGCACTTCGCGTCCGGCGCCACTACCTTAGGATCGCATCCGTCGTTCTTCCCCTCGGGATCTTCCGACCTTTTCTCGTTCCATGCTCCAGTTGCTGTCATCGCCTCTTCGCGCGCTCACCGCGCTGGTTGTCCTGTGGACCGTTTCGCTGGCACCCGCTGCGTCTCAGCCGGCCGAGCATCAGCGCGCGCTCCCGGTCGACACGACCATCACCACCACCCACGCGGTGACCATCCAGGGCGAAGAGGTCCCGTATCGCGCGACCGTCGGCACCCAGCCCGTGTACGGCGATGACGACCAGGTGGCGGCTTCGCTGCAGTACACGTACTACGAACGCACCGACGTCGAGGACCGGACGCGCCGCCCGCTCTTCATCTCGTTCAAC
This sequence comes from uncultured Rhodothermales bacterium, assembly GCA_964345515.1. Lineage (GTDB taxonomy): Bacteria > Bacteroidota > Rhodothermia > Rhodothermales > Salinibacteraceae > JAAAPH01. The sequence continues at coordinate 523 of CAYFRX010000353.1, read as the reverse complement.
GGCGGGCCAGGGTCGGGGGCGCTCTGGATGCACCTGGGCTACACAAACCCCAAACACCTCCGCATCAGCGACGAGGGCTACCCGGTTCAGCCCTACGGCGTGGAAGACAATCCCCACTCGATCCTCGACGTGGCCGACATTGTGTACGTGAATCCCGTCAACACCGGCTTCTCGCGCATCGTGGGCGAAGACGTCGAGCGCGAGCAGTTCTTCGGCGTGAATGAGGACGTGACGTACCTGGCCGACTGGATCGATACCTTCGTGTCGCACCAGGAGCGGTGGCGCTCGCCGAAGTATCTGATCGGCGAGAGCTACGGCACCACGCGCGTCGCCGGCCTGGCGGGGGCGCTGCAGAACCGGCACTGGATGTATCTGAACGGGGTCATCCTGGTTTCGCCCACGGGCCTGGGTATGGAGCCACCGGGCCCGCATCCCCGCTCGGAGGCGCTCAAGCTGCCCTACTACACGGCCGCCGCCTGGTATCACGAGAAGCTGCCGTCCGACTTGCAGAACCGCGATCTGA
>CAYFRX010000352.1:0-3234 GCA_964345515.1 uncultured Rhodothermales bacterium | reverse complement strand
ACGTCGTTCTCGTAGAAGACGCGGATGTCGTCGATGCCGTGGCGCAGCATGGCGATGCGTTCGATGCCCATACCGGCCGCGTAGCCCGTGTAGCGCTCCGTGTCGTAGCCCACGGCGTCGAGCACGTTCGGGTGCACCATGCCACAACCCAGAATCTCCATCCACTCGCCGCCCTCGGGGTCATTGGGGTCGTCCCACCAGATGTCGACCTCCGCGCTTGGCTCGGTGAAGGGGAAGTAGCTGGGGCGGAAGCGCAGCCGTACGTCGTCGCCGAACAGGGCCTCCGCAAAAGCTTGCAGCACGTGCTTGAGCTGCGCCATCGTGACGCCCTCGTCCACGTACAGGAGCTCGACCTGGTGGAAGAGGCAGTACGACTTGTACGAGATGGCCTCGTTGCGATAGACGCGGCCCGGCACCATCACGCGTACGGGCGGCTCCGTCTGCTGCATAACGCGGATCTGCACCGGCGAGGTATGGGTACGGAGCACGACGGGTTGCTCGGCGTCGTCCGGCGGCTTCAGGAAGAACGTATCCTGCATGTCCCGCGCCGGGTGGTCGGGGGGGAAGTTGAGCGCCGTGAAGTTGTGCCAGTCGTCCTCAATCTCTGGCCCCTCGGCCACGTTGAAGCCGAGCCGCGCGAACGTCCGCTTGATGTCGTTCAGCGTCTGCGTGAGCGGGTGGAGTGAGCCGTCGAAGCCGCGGCGGCCCGGCAGCGTCAGGTCGATGTCGGCCGCGCCGGCGTGCTGCGCGCGCTCCAGGCGGGCCTGGGCGGCGTCCAGCTTCTGCTCTGCTCGGTTCTTGAGCTGGTTTACGCGCTGGCCGAACGCGGGGCGCTCCTCGGGTGGCAGGTCGCTGATCTGGTCAAACAGCGCCGTGATCGCGCCCTGTTTCCGGCCGAGGAACCGGATGCGGAACGCCTCGGCGTCGTCGGCCGATTCAATCGTGGCGTTCTCGATCTCCTCGCGGAGCGCGTCGATTTTGTCAGTCTGCTGGTCGAGCATAGGGGTCGGGAAAGCGCGTCAGAGGATGCGTCGCGGAACATCGGCAATAAAAAATCCCGCCAGACCTGCAGGGCAGGCGGCGGGAGGGAAGATGCCGTGACGATGAGCCGCTCAGTTGCCCTGCAAACGGTGCGATTGCCCGCTAAACGTTATGGTGGCAAAAAACGTCATCGTCAATCGTTTCGCAAGGGGGAGCAACTATGCGTTCTGCACGTGGTCGACGACCTGCTCGAACGCGTCGGGGTCGTTCAGGGCCAGGTCGGCGAGGACCTTGCGGTTCATCTCCAGGCCAGCCTTGCGGTAGTTGCCCATGAACTGGGAGTAGCTCACGTCGTGCTGACGCGCGGCCGCGTTGATGCGCGTGATCCACAGGCGGCGGAACTGGCGCTTGCGCTGGCGGCGATCCCGGTAGGCGTACTGGAGCGCCTTCTCGACGGAGTGTTTCGCCGTGCGATACAGTTTGCTGCGGCGGCCCCAGTAGCCTTTGGCCATGTTCAAGATTTTCTTGCGGCGCCGACGGGTCTGCGGCTTGTTGGTTGCGCGTGGCATGGTGTGTTTGGGTCAGAAGGTAATCGTTTGCGGAGGGCGTCCACGTCACATGGGCCTCCGGCTCGGCCGGCATGTGTGGTCATGTGTTCGCTGTGCTCGCGTCATGCGTTGCCCTCCATGACCATTCATGGCGACGAGCGCCAGCGGGCCTCTTGACGCAGAGCGAAGTAAAGCTTTTCGCGACCGCAGGAACGCTCAGCTTTTGCTGTTCAGCATGCGCTTGATGCGCTTCTCGTCCGTTTTGTCGACGCTTGCTTCCTTCCGAAGGTGACGTTTTTTCTTGGTCGTCTTCTTCGTCAGGATGTGACTCTTGCCGGCCTTGCGGCGCTTGACCTTTCCGTTGGCAGTTTTCTTAAAGCGCTTCTTTGCGCCGCTGTGTGACTTCATCTTTGGCATAGAGAACCACCTCGTGGGGTTGTGATTCGAAGGATCTCGGCACTTAAAAGGGGATGCGTGTGTATGAGCGGTACGGGAGCCGCGTTCCCGAAGCGCCAGGCACACGCAAGAGGATTGGGAGGAGGCACGCCAAAATTCTTCCCCCCTTCACCCGTCAGCTCCCCCCTTTCTTCTTGTGCGGCGCGATGATCGTGATCATCCGGCGGCCTTCCATTTGGGGGGCCTGCTCGATGCGCGCAAGGTCTTGCACCTCCTCGATGAGGCGCCGCAGGAGGTCCATGCCCTGGTCCTTATACATGATGTCGCGCCCGCGAAACTGGACGTAGGCTTTCACCTTGTTGCCGTTTTCGAGGAAGCGGCGCGCGTGGTTCTTCTTAAAGTTGAAGTCGTGGTCGTCCGTGCGCGGCCGGAAGCGGAGCTCTTTCATCTCCATCGACTTCGACTTCTTCCGGCGGCGCTTCTCTTTCTTCTGCTGCTCGTAGCGGTACTTGCCGTAGTCGATGATCTTGCAGACCGGTGGATCGGCATCCGGGGCAATCTCAACGAGATCGAGCTCGTGATCGCGCGCACGGTCGAGCGCGTCGTCGATGGCCAGCACGGCGTGGTCGCCGTCCGGCTCAACGACCCGGACCTCGTCAGCTCTGATCTCTCGGTTGACGCGAACTTTTTCGGCTTTGTTAGCGATAGTTGTGTAAATGTCTTGTTATAGCGTTTTAACGAAAGCGTTGTACAAAATATCACGCAGGGATGCGGGGGCAGGTTTCCCGAGAGCGTGACGTGATGGGGAGACGCCTGAACGTTGGGATGATAATTACAAGTAACGTACGGCCCGGTGCGCGAGCGCGCAGGACTTCCTAGCGGAGTGCGGCGTCGATCTCCTCCCGAATCTGCGCGATGAAAGCGTCGACAGGCACGACGTCCTGCTGGCCCTCCCCGTGCGCGCGGACGGCGACGGTGCCCGCTTCCTCTTCGCGGCCGCCGACGACGAGCATGTACGGCACCTTCGCCGTCTCGGCCTGACGGATTTTGTAGCCGACCGTCTCGTCGCTGTCGTCGACCTTCACGCGGAGATCCTCGGCGCGGAGCCGGCTCGCGACCTCCTGGGCGTAGTCGTTGAAGTCGTCGCCGATCGGTAGGACCTTCGCCTGCACCGGGGCGAGCCACGTCGGGAAGTCGCCGCCCGTGTGCTCGATCAGGACGCCGATGAAGCGCTCCAGCGAGCCAAACGGGGCGCGGTGGATCATCACCGGCCGCTGGCGCTCGTCGTGCTCGTCGATGTAGGTCAGGT
>CAYFRX010000351.1:0-3235 GCA_964345515.1 uncultured Rhodothermales bacterium | reverse complement strand
TCTTCCATGCCCGGCTTCGACCACCAGGCGCAAGAACGCCTCGCGCAAGACGTGAAAGCAGAAGCCACGCGACTCGGCTTCGACGCGTGCGGTATCTCGAAGGCCGAGCAGCTCGATGAGGAAGCCATCCGCCTAGAGCAGTGGCTGCTCAACGGGCGCCACGGCACCATGGACTGGATGGAGCGTCATTTCGACGAGCGCATCGATCCGACCGAGCTCGTCCACGGCGCGGAGTCGGTCATCTCTGTGTTGCACAACTACTACCAGCCCGTCGAGCATCCGGACGACCCGCGCATCGGCAAAATTAGCCGCTACGCGTGGGGCGACGACTACCATGACGTGATGAAGGACAAGCTGTACCTGCTGTACCACTGGCTGGAGGAGCAGGTGGGCGACGTGCACGGGCGCGTGTTCGTCGACTCGGCGCCGGTGCTCGACAAGGCGTGGGCCAAGCGAAGCGGTATCGGCTGGCAGGGCAAACACTCGAACCTGCTGAACCGCGAGATGGGCTCGTTCTTTTTTATCGGCGAGCTGATCGTCGACGTCCCGCTCGCCACCGACGACCCCATGCCCGACTACTGCGGCTCGTGCACGCGCTGCATCGACGCCTGTCCCACCGACGCCATCTACGAGCCGTACGCGGTCGATGCCAACCGCTGCATCTCGTATCTCACGATCGAGCACAAGGAGGACGACATTCCCGACGCCCTCCAGTCGAACATGAAGAACTGGATCTTCGGCTGCGACATCTGCCAGGACGTGTGTCCCTGGAACAAGTTTAAGTACGCGACCGACGAGCCGGCGTACCGGCCGCGCGAGGGTGTGGCCGACACCGACCTGCGCGCATGGACGGAGCTGAACCTAGAGGAATTCGAGCAACGCTTCGCAGAAAGTCCCGTCGAGCGCGCCACGTTCAAGGGTTTTCGGCGCAACGCGCGGATGGCGCTGGAGAACGTGCTGGGGCAGCGCGCGGGAGAGGAGGAACGAGAAAACGGGTGACCGGTCACCCGTGGCTGACGACCAGTGACCGATGACCCAACGACGCGAGACACGATCGAGCCTATTGCGCTGATCCCGGAAGCAGCTCGTCGACCTCGATCGTGAGGGTTTGGTCGAAGCGCGGCGCCACGGTGTCACCGGGGGTGAACGTGCGGCGCTCGCAGTACTCGCTGTAGGCCGGGTCGCGATACACCTCCAGCGCGTGGGCGTGCAGATTCACGATCCGGTACTCCGAAATCTCGTTTGCGGCGTAGCACGCGAGCTTCGCCGTCCGATCCGTCTCCAGCGATGTATCGGCCACTTCGATGACGAGCGGAATCTCGTCCGGCTCGCCCTCCAGCAAGTCGTCGGGGGTACCGGGCAGCACCGCCACGTCGGGCTCCGGCACGTTGCGATCATCGAGGGGCAGCGTCGACTGCGTCTGCACCCAATATCTCTTTTCAGCAAGCGATACGTTGAACATCCGGCTCACCTTGCCAACAGCGGCTCAGTGCGGCGCATTCTGTGCGGTCATCTCTGTGATGTAGCCGTGGATAAGCTCGGTGTGATCCTCCGCGCCCAGAATCCCTGACTCCGCCATCCGGAAGTATTCGTCTTGCGTAAACCGACGGTACTGGACGTCCCCCGTTGCGGCAGCTTCTTGTACAGGCCGTGGTGCAGTGGCAGGTTCAGCCATGATATCCCAGACATCATGTAAACAAATTTGATACGTTGCACCTAACGCCGTCGGTCCGGGGGAGGATTCGCGCGCCTTACTCCGCGCCAGCCATCGCCGCTTGCTCCACGGTGTCCTCGCCCGATGTCGCCGCCCGCTCGCGCTCCTCATCGGCCCGTTCGCGGGGGACGATGAGCATCCACCACAGCAGGCCGCACGCGATCTGGAGCCCGGCGAACACGCGGATGGCCATCGTCAGGTCGAGCCAGCCGGCTTCCAGCAGCAGGCTCGCCGCGAGGATCGAGGCGGACTCGGTGCCCATCACAAAGAGCCAGTCCGTGGAGAAGACGCGGCCGCGGTAGCGGTCTGCGGTGCGCTTTTGCAGCATGACGGTGCTGAGCACCCAGTTGCCGCCGCTCGCGGCGTGTCCGGCCACGACCAGCGCGCAGGTTAGCGTGATGATGACCGCGGTGGCGTCCCACGGAACAAAGCTAATGGCGGTGTAGCATAGGCCGCAGAAGATGATGGCTCCGCCCAGCACGGCCGGCCAGCGGTCGCGATCGGTAAAGACGGCGCGCATGATGATGGGCCCGATGCCGGTGCCGATGCCGCGCGCCATGAAGAGCACGCCGATGCCGGCAGCCAGCGCGCCCGGTGCAATCCGGTCGCCCACCAGCGCGAGCATGTACACGAGCGACCCGCCGCCGACGGCCCACGTCGCCTTCGCGAGTGCGATGCGGCCGATGCGCGGATGCGCGCGCAGGTGCTGCCACCCTTCGATGATCTCACGTGCCGCCGAGCGCAGCAGGCTCTGCTGGCCCGGCTTCGTATCCTGCGGGATGGTCGTGCCGTAGATAAACACCGCCGAGACGATGTACGTCGCGCTGTCGATCCAGAAGACGGCTGTCGTGCCGAACGCCTCGGTGGCCAGCCCCCCGAGCGCCGCGCCCACGGCCAGCATGGTCGACCACGTGGCCGACATGAGCGCGTTGGCCGTGAGCAGTTCGCGCGGCGTCGTGATGTTGGGCAGCGACGCGCTCTTAGCCGGCTGGAACACGGCGCCGATGACGACCTGCGCGGTGAGCAGCGCGTACAGCCACGGCACGTCGCCCGGCGTGTCGATGAGCAGAAAGCCAAGCACGACGACGGCCCGCGCGAGGTCCGTCCCGATCATGAGCCGCCGCCGATTGTAGCGGTCGACGATCACGCCCGCGAGGGGCGCCGCCACGGCCCATGGTAGCATCTTGGTGATGAAGACGGCGCCGAGCGCGAGCGGCGAGCCCGTCAGCTCCACGATGAGCGTGTAGATGGCGATGGTGTTGAACCAGTCGCCGAGCAGTGAGATGAGGTTGCCCGTCCAGAGCCGGCGGAAGTTGACGTTGCCGCGGACGAGCTCCCAGTACCCGGCTTCGTCCTGAACGTCGACGTCGTGTTGCGTTGCTTGCTGTGCCATAGGGGACTGCCACGGCGGGCGCTGGGGGCAAGTTTCCGGCGCCCCGTTCCCAGCGGCTCGGATAGCGAAATGGTAACACCGCGTTCGGGGTTAGGCGTTGTGGGTTGCGCGTTGTGGGTTGCGCGTTG
>CAYFRX010000350.1:0-3236 GCA_964345515.1 uncultured Rhodothermales bacterium | reverse complement strand
TCTCCAACCCGCCGTCTCACCACTTCTCCGTCTCCGTCTCAGCCCCGCGCGGATCGAATGCGAAGAAGGCCTGCAGCGCCTCGAAGAGATCAGGATGATGCGCGTGCATGTCGTCAGGCCGCTCGAAGAATACCTCCACGGCGACGGCAAAGAACTCGGACGGCGCTGTGGCCGCGTATCGCCGCAGGATGGATTGGCCCTGACGGATGCGGCGCATCTCGCGGCGGACCAGCTCCTGCCACACCGCCTCCGACGACGGATCCATCAGAGAAGGGATGCCGTCGGCGCCCTCATTCTTGAAATCAAAGAGGTGCGCCAGCTCGTGCAGCACAACGTTGCTGCCATCGGCCGGGTCGGCCCAGCTTTCGTGCACGGCGCGGGCGGAGAGGAGCACGGGCCCCTGCTCGTGTGCCATGCCGTCGAAGTCGGCGTAGTCGCCGCCGAAGTACTGATCATCAAACGCATCGGGATAGAACAGGACCGTGTTCGAGCCTTCCAGCTCCCAGTCGGGCCGGCCGTGAAGCAGCAGCGCGGCCCCGGCCGCTACACCGAGCCGCAGGTCGTCGCTGACCGTCACGCCTTCCACGCCTTCAAAGTGGTGCTCGTCGATGAAGATCTGCACATCGCGCTCGAAGCAGGCTTGCGCGTCGGCCGGCAGCGTACGGTACAGCGGCACGTGCCGCTCCAGCCACCGGCCCCACGCCGCTGGCAGAGCCGACCGGGTCGCGCGCCACCGGCGCAGCGGCTGGCGAACCCCGAAGCCCACGATCACCAACGCCACCGGGAGGCCCAGCCACGGGCCGATAGGCGTCGCCTGCACGCCCACCACGGCCACACCGCCCCCGAGGATGAGCGCCATCGCCAGGGTGTACGCCAGGGAAACGGGACGAACGATGCGCATGGGCACAAATTCATTCTTCCGCGAGCACGAAGCGTTCACCCGGCGCGTCCCCATGGAGGGGATCGGCTAGAACATTTCGTGCCACGTGCGGTAAGGAAGCGACGTGTTACCTGTGATACAGGATAGTCACCAATAAATACCCATTTCGAACTAGCGGTACAAGTCACCCATGGGCACGATGAACAAGCTCCGGGAAAACACCGGGGTGGTACTTTGGATTCTAGTCATTGCCTTCGGCGTCGTCTGGGTGCTGCAAGACTCCGGGACGTTTGACAACCTCGGTGCGCAGACGCGCAACATCGCCGTCGTGAACGGTGAGCCGATCCCGTACGACGAGTTCCAGAACGCACTGCAACGGCAGCAGCAGCAAGTCCGCTCTCGTGCCGACGGGGAAGTCACTCCGCGCATGCAGGACATGATCCGCGAGCAGACGTTCGATGCGCTCGTCAACAACCAACTCATGCAGCAGGAGATGGACCGCCTCGGCATCACCGTATCCGATGATGAGGTCATGGATATGGTGTACGGCGAGAATCCCGACCCGTTCATCCGCCAACAATTTAGCGACTCCACGGGCCAGATCAACCGCCAGTTGATTCGCAACCTGGCTCAGAATCCGGAAGCGCGGCAGAGCTGGATCCAGATCGAGCAGTACCTGCGCAACAAGCGGCGCAGCGAAAAAATGAACAGCCTGATCGGCGCCACCGTGCACGTCTCCGAAGAGGACGTGCTCGACAGGTACCGGCGTCGCAACACGACGGCCAGCGTCCGCTACGTGGCCCAGCGGTATGCGACGATTCCCAATGACTCCATCGAGGTGACCGAGCAAGACCTCCGGGCGTACTACAACGAGAATCAGGAGGACTTCAAGCGCAACCGCACGTATTCGCTCAATTACGTCACCCTCACGAAGGAGCCGACGTCCGAGGACACCGCCCAGGTGGCGGAAGACCTCAATCAACTGCGCGAGGAGTTTGCGGCGGCGGACAACGATTCCCTCTTCCTCGCCGACAACGCTTCAATTCGCGACTATTCCGACTCGTTTTCCTCAGCGGACGAACTCGAAGGCCCCATTGCCGACGTGCTGTATCCCAACCCAGAAGTGGGTGAGATTGTCGGTCCTGTGTTCGCGGCCAACGCGGCCCACCTCGTGAAGGTGGTCGAGACGCGCCCGGCCGAGGCGCCGGTCATCCACGCCCGCCACATTCTCATTCGCTCGGAGGAGCCCAATGCGGAGAAGCGCCAGTTGGCCCAAGACCTGACGCAACGCGCCGAGTCCGGCGAGGACTTTGCGGCGCTGGCCCGCGAGTATTCGGATGACACCGGGAGCGCCTCACAAGGCGGCGACCTCGGTTGGTTTGGCCGCGACCGGATGGTCGACCCGTTCGCCGACGCGGCGTTCAGCGCCTCCTCAGGCTCGATTGTCGGCCCCGTCCAAACCCAGTTTGGGTACCACGTGATTCAGGTGATTGCCCGCGCCGATGAAGAGGTGAAAATCGCCGATATGGCGTACCGCCTCCGCCCGAGCCAGGCGACGCTCAATGACATGGAGTACGCGCTCGACGACCTCGCCTACTATGCTGTGGAAAGCGGCGACTTCCAGGAAGAGGCCCAGCGGCAGAACCTCAACGTGCAGCGGGTTGAGGTGGAGGCCGGCCAGCAAAACATCCCCGGCCTCGGCCAGAGCCCCGGATACGCCGCATTCTTGGAGAACGGGGAAGAGGATCAAGTGAGCGACGTCATCGAGCTGAGCGACCGATTCGTGGTGCTCCACGTGAACGACATCCAGCCGGAGGGCTATCGTCCTTTTGAGGACGTGCGCGCAGAGATTGAGCCGCGGGTTCGCGTGCAGAAGAAACGCGACATCCTGACCCGGCGCATGGAGCAAGCCCTGAGCAGCGGCGATCTCGACGGGCTAGCCGCCGCGCTGGGTACGACCGTGCGCACCAAGTTGGACGTGACCTTCGAAACCAACGTCGTGGAAGGCCTGGGGCGCGAACCGGCCTTCGCGGGCACCGTGTTTGGCCTGAATGCCGGCGAAACGTCGAGCGTGGTAGCTGGCGAAAACGCCGCGTTCGTGGTGCAGGTGACGGCGTTCGACGAGCCGGCTCCTATCGCAGAAAGCCAGCGCGAACAGATCCGCAACGAACTGCTGCAACAGCAACGGCAACAGGTCAGCTCGCAGTGGATCGCCTCGCTGCGCGAGAAATCGGACATTCAGGACAACCGCTCTGAGTTCCAGTAATACCATCCCTGCTCATGGGATTGAGGTATGGACACTCAGGTTGTGCCCCTTCGCTCATGGTGGAACGCGACCACGGACTGCAGACGGTAG
>CAYFRX010000349.1:0-3236 GCA_964345515.1 uncultured Rhodothermales bacterium | reverse complement strand
CTCAAGGCGATGGAGCGCGCCGGCTTCCACGAGGTCGACTGCGCGTGGCGGCAGGACGACTTCTTCGTCGCTGGCGGCCGGGTCGGGGAATGACGATTGTCGAGTTTCGATTGTCGAGTTTCGAATTCTCCACTCGCCACTCGCTACTCACCCAAAATCGGGTACCCGGTCGTGGCCGTCTCGTCGGCGTAGAGGGTGGCGAGGCGCTCCGTCATCGGGCCGCGCGTACCCTCGCCGATCGTGCGGCCGTCGAGTTCGGTGACAGCGGCCAGCTCACCCATCGTGCCCGTACAGAACACCTCGTCGGCGCGGTAGGCCTCCATCACGCTGATGGTGCGCACGACGTGGTCGATGCCGTGCGCCGCGCAGAGCGCCAGCACGGTCCGCCGCGTGATGCCCTCGGGACAGGCGTGCGGATGGCTCGTGGCCACCACGCCGTCGTCCACGATGAAGACGTGCGTGCCGTGCGCCTCGGCGATGAAGCCCTGTCGGTCGAGCATGAGCGCGGCGTCCGCCCCCGCGTGGTTCGCTTCAATCTTGGCGAGGATCGACGGGAGCAGGTTGTTGTGGTGGATCTTGGGGTCGAGCCCGTCCGGCGCAAACCGGCGGATTGAGCTCGTGATGAACGACAGCCCGCGCTTGTCGTACACCGGCGGCTTGTACTCGGGCAGCACGATGAGTGTCGGCCCCGACTGGTTGAGGCGTGGATCCATCCCGGAGGTGATCTTCTCCCCGCGCGTGAGCGTCAAGCGGATGTGCACGCCGTCGGTCATTTCGTTTGCTTCCAGCGTGCGCCGAATCTCGCGGATGATATCTTCGTGCGACGGGATTGCCTCAAACGCCAGCGCCTTCGCCGAGTCGCGCAGGCGGTCGAGGTGCGGGATGAGCTTGAAGATTTTGCCATCGTAGAGCCGCAGCCCCTCCCACACGCCGTCGCCGCCCTGCACCACGCTGTCGAACGGACTTACGCCTGCCTCGTCGCGGTGCACGAGGTCGCCGTTGATATTGACGATGAGGTCGCGGTTCTGCTCGTTAAACGTCTGCTTCATCAGAAGAGGTGGATTGGAGTCGGTGCGCGGAGACGGTGCGGAAAACGGGACCGGGAAAATACGAGACAGTGGCCCCAAAGCGTAGCGGCGGAAAAATTGCCGTGGTTGTCCCCCCTGCTCGCTCAAACGGGCCGCCGCGTTACTCCGCTCCTCCCTCAGGCGGCTCTACCGGCGTAATCGTTTCACCATTTTCGGGGTCCCATGATGCCTACCGTCAACCGCGTCTTCCTGCTAGGGCTGGCTCTCGTAGTCCTCGTCAGCTGCTCATCCATGGAGGCCGAGCCGCCTGCTTCGGAGGCCGCCTCGTTGCCACTGTTGGCACCCGGCTTCACGCTGGGGACCACCTTCTACGGAAGTGCCGATCCTCCGCCCACCGGCACGCCGGAGCGGGCCCTGCTCGACTCCATGGTCACACGCGGGCTGGGAGGCTTCACGTACTATGTGGACTGGCCGGATCTTGAGCCGTCCCCCGGCCGCTACACGCTTGGCGCCTTCGAAGCCACGCTCGGCGCGCTGAGCACGCTGGGGGTACAGCCCATGGTCAACCTCACCGTGGGCGACATCGACGCATACAACCTGCCGCCGTCGCTCTCCGACGGCGCTGGCGGCCTCGCGGAGGGCGTCGCACTGGACGACTCCGCCGTGCTCGACCGGTTCGGCCGCCTGCTCGACCGTATCGTTCCGACTTTGCTCGCCCACGACGTCTTCTTTCTGGGCGTTGGCAATGAGGTCGACGCCCGTCTCGATGGCGACTTTGCGAGCGAGCGCGACGCTTACGTCCGGTTCGTGGAGGCGGCCCGTGAGCGGGTGCACGCGGAAGCCCCGCGCCTCACCGTCGGTGTGACGCTAACGGGCACGGCCGTCCGCGCCCGGTCGTCTACTTTCCGCGCGCTACGCCGCGTGAGCGACGCCATCGCTTTCAACCACGCGCCCATCCAGCCCGACTTCTTTGTTCGGGACCTTGAGGCCGTCCAGCCCGACTTTCGCGAGGTGCTACAGGCCTATGGCGACGGTCCCATCCTCATCCAGGAGCTCACCTGCCCGAGTGCCGCGTCCATGGACGCCTCCGCCGCCTGGCAGCGGCGTTGCTTCGAAGCGCTCTTCGAGGTGATTCGGACTACGCCGCGCGTCCGCTTCGCGTCGATCTTCACCTTCCAGGACCTCGCCCCGGCGACCTGCACCGCCGTCCGCGATGTCATCTTCGGCGACGAACTGGACGACCTGCCGGACGACCTCGCGCAGCGCCTCGCCGACTACCTGTGCGCACTGGGCATCGTGGCCCCCGACGGCACGCCGAAGCCGGCCTACGACGCCGTGCTGGAAGCAGCCGCGACGCTGCCCGATCCCTGATGCTCATGCATCGGCTTCCTCGGAAGACGCAGAGCGGATCCGGTGTGCGAACAACTGCTGGTAGTACTCCTGACAGGTTTCGAGGAGCGGCTGGAGCCGATCGGGCACGGGCTCGGACTTCGGCTGATACGGCTTGAAGCCGGTGGACTGCTCGACGGCGTTGTACCAGTGCTTCGCCCAGATGCCATCGGTGGCGCGGCGGCCGGGTGCCCACGATAGCATCGTTTCGCGGAACAGCACGCCGAGCGCCTCGCATAGGGCGCGCAGCATACCCTCCGGATCGAGGAGCACGTCCTTCGCGTCAATGACGGGCGGCGTCTGCCCGGTAGCGTCTCGCACGCGCTCGAACAGCTCGACCTGCTGCGCCAGCCCCGTATCGCGGAGCGTCGGCTCCGACAAAAACTCGGCGAGCGAGGGCAGCATCTCGGCCGGATCGCGGATGAGGAACGCATTGCGCAGGGCGAGCACCCAGCCGCGATCCATCTCCGGCAGCAGGTGGTGCGCCATGTGCTTCTGGTAGAAGAGGCCGCCGCCAGGCACGGGGCCGGTGAGCCGCTCGACGACGGCGCGCCAGTCGGCGTCGTGATGGACGATGATGGCCTCGCGCCCCGGATGCTCGCGGCCTGTTTGCTCCAGATAGTGCGCGTACAGCGGCTCGTCGCAGACCGCCGTGTCGGGCCGGGTGTCCCATGCGCGCATCAGCGCCGTCGAGATATTGCGCGGCCCCGACCACATGGCGATGCGGATGCCGTCCGTGCTTGCGTCGGACGCAGCATTTTGGAATGGTGATTCGGTCATTTACTCACGGAGATTGCTCTGAGCTTGAGGGCCCCAATT
>CAYFRX010000348.1:0-3277 GCA_964345515.1 uncultured Rhodothermales bacterium | reverse complement strand
AGGGGGCGTGTGGGAGAAAGAACGTTCAACCTTCAACGCCCAAATCTTCGACGTCCAAACGTCCAACGCCTATCCCCAACCCACATACTCCCAGACTCCCACACGCCCTAAAGCCCCGCCTTGTCCAGCTCGTCTTGCAGGGCCGGGAGGTTCGAGTACTCGGCGCGGATCATGGCGATGAGCTCGCCCCACGCGCTCGAGTCGTTCATCACGTCGTGGTAGATGTGCTGGATGCGCGAGAGGTGCTCGGCGGCCCGCGCGTAGTTCTTCCGTCCACGCTCATCGATGAGGTCGCCGGCCAGATCCAGGTACAGATCGGCGGCGCGCTCGGGATGGGTATCCTCGGCGGCACGGGCGACGTCCACTTTCAGGTTGGAAAAGCGGCCGTACCAGTGGGACGAGGTGTGGTGAACGGTCTGCAAGGCCTCATCCACATTGCCATCGGAGAGGTGGAGGCGCGTGAGCACGTCGTACTGGTCCGCATCTTCCAGCCGGTCGATGAGGGTGCTGCGCGCTTCGTCCCACCGATCCAGCGCCCGCGCCGCGTCGCGGAGGCGCTCGTAGCGATCGACGGAGGGGCGCGCCCAGAAGAGCTGCCGGCTGAGCTCCAGCGCGGTCTCCGGGTCGTCGTGCGTCTCGGCGTAGTCGCGCAGCCACTGGACCAGACGGGTGTCGGGATCCTGCGACGCCTCGACGCGCTCGTGCACGAGGTCGCGGATGGCCGTTTCGGCGCCGTAGTCGACGAACCAATCGGCGAGGCGGTACACATCATAATCTGACGCGTCGTGGAGCGCGTCGAGCGCCTCATCCAGCCGGTCGAGATCGAGCAGGCGGTCGACGAGCGCATCGATTTGCCCTGTTTCGCGGCAGATCTGCAGATACGTCTCGTCGTTGAGCCGATCCGCTTCGAGGTCGAGCAGGAAGCGGCCGAGCTGTTCCTGCTTCCAACTGGACGAATCCCATTCGATGAACGAACCGCTCAGCAGGTCGAAGGCTCTGTGCTTGTTGGCGGTCACGGAGCCGGGGAGCGCATCCCGCACCCAATCGGCCACCTGATGGCGCTCGTCGGGCGTGGCGTGGTCCATGATGGCGCGGTACGCTGGATCGCCGATGCCGAAGCCGCCCGCGTCGATGTCCCAGCGGTAGATGTCGAACAGGCCCCGCAGGAGGGTCTCGCGGAGGGATGAGGCGTCCGTCTCGACCAGCAGATCGCTCAGCCGCTCCGCACAGGTCGTGGCCACATCGGCCAGCTCGCCGCCTTCGTCGGCAAACTGCTCGTAGTGGTCGAGGATCACCTCAGCGGTGATCCGGTAGACCTGACCGGCTTCGAAGCGATGACCGGCCTCGGCGTAGTCGTCGCCGCGCTGCACGAACGGCTCCAGGTTGTGGGCCACGCTGTAGCCGCCGTATCCGTAGCGGTAATCGTCGTAGCCGCCCGCTTCGCTGAACACCTGCTCCACGCGCTTGCGGAATGTCTCCGCGTCGAAGTCGGTCGCGTCTCCGGCGGCGAGCGACACCATCGTTTCGAGGTCGGGATGCCGGTCGATCATCCGCTCGATGAGACGGACCAGCTGGTCGCGGGTCTTCGAGCGGAGCTTTGCATGGAGAGCTTCCTCTTCGGTGAACCGCTCAGGTTCCTCGATCCACGTCAGAAGGAGCGCGACGACGTGCTTGCAGCGCCCGCCGTCGCCCATCGGACAGGAGCAGGTGGCCGATCGGATGCCATCCTCACCCAGCCTGGCCTCGACACGATACGGAGCGGGCTGAGACCCCTGGCACGCGGCTCGAAGGCGGCTTCCCTGGCGGCGGGGATGCTGGATGCGCCCCTCCGCGTAGTATTGGCGCCCGCGTTCGACGAAGCGCTCTGCGGTCCAGTCGCGGACATCGGCCCGGGTGAGCGAATGGTCATCGGTCATGGTGCAGCCCGCCGTTGCAGGAAAAGTGCAGGAAAATACTCAACATCAGCCATGCAGAGACGTTATTCCTGGCGTCCGTCGTAAAGATCCCACAGCGGCCTCCTGCCATCAGTTGTATGCCCATACACACCGTTCTCGATGCCATCGCCACCGGCAATCCCCCCATCTGCCGGTCGCAGGACGAGGCGGCCGCGTTCATGCAGCGCATCGACAGCCTCCCGCAGCCGTTGCGCAGCCGCTTGCCCGCCATCTACGACCGCTCGGCGATCGACTACCGTTACACGTGCGTGAAGGATTACGCCCGCGATGAGGCTGCCGCGTTCGATTTCTTTCCGAACGACTGGTCGCTGCAGCCGGCGCCCTCCACCGAGGCGCGCAATCAGAAGTACCGCGAGGCCGTGCTGCCGTTGGCCGAGGGCGTCGCTCGCGATGTGCTCGCGCAGTCGTCCGTCGCGCCGGACGACATCACGCACGTTATCGCCGTGAGTTGTACGGGCTTCTTCGCGCCGGGGCTCGACATCGAGCTCGTCAAGCGGCTTGGCTTGGCGCCGACCACGCAGCGTACGTTCATCGGCTTCATGGGCTGCTACGCCGCCTTCAACGCCCTGCGCGTGGCCCATAGCTTCTGCCAGAGCGATCCGGACGCGCGGGTGCTCGTCGTCTGCGCCGAGCTGTGCACGCTGCACTTTCAAACGGACGGCTCACTCGAAGAGGTCGTCGTCAACTCGCTCTTTTCCGATGGGGCGGCCGCCGCGGTGCTCGCTGCACGGCCCGAATCTGAGGCCCGCGGCAAGCTCGCGTACGTGGACGGCCGCGCGCAACTCGACGACGACTCGATGGACGCGATGACGTGGAACATTGGCGACACGGGCTTTCTGATGGGGCTCTCCTCCCGCGTGCCGGAGGTCATCGCCGACCATCTACCGCGCTATCTCGATGGGCTGCTGCGCCCGCATGACCTGACGGATGGCGACATGGACTTCTGGGCCATCCACCCGGGTGGGCGCGCCATCGTGGAGAAGGCGCGCGACGTGATGGGGCTCGATGACGCCGCCGTGCGCGACAGCCTGGAGGTGCTCCGCCTGCACGGCAACATGAGCTCGCCAACGATCCTTTTCGTGCTGAAGCGGATTCTGGACCGGCACCACAATGCCCAAGATAACGACGGCAGTCCCTTCGAGCACGGCGTGGCGATGGCGTTCGGCCCGGGCCTCACCATCGAAGGCGCCCTTTTCCAGCGGGTCGTTTGAGTGTGGGTGTGTGGTAGACAGGCGAAACCCGTACGCCCGCATTCCCACACCAATACCAATTCCCTGAAACGGTGGTGGGTCCAGCTTCCCGGACGGTCCTCCAAGCCCCCG
>CAYFRX010000347.1:0-3278 GCA_964345515.1 uncultured Rhodothermales bacterium | reverse complement strand
CTCCTGCCCTGTACCGCCCTGCAGATAAATGGATGATGACCCCACCTCCGAAAGCGCATGTCGGCCAACTGATCGGTCAAAGGGCGGAACACGACCACGGACTGCAGACGGCGGACTGCGAAACCATGCTCATGTTGGCGGTCTGTCGTCCATGGTCGGCGGTCACGGGGCCACATCGGGGCGATCCCACAATCTGGGTTACCATAATCAACAGGAGGAGGCTGTCTAAGACCCTGGCTGGATGCTATGGCGCCGCGGAGCCGGAAGGAGAATATCCACCTTTGCGATCCGTACCATCCTGAGCTACATTCGTCATTGATCCATGCAATTTCCTCTCCCCACAGACCTGACGACTCGTAATGCGTAATATCTTCAGCGCTCTCGCCTTTGCCCGCTCAGTGCGCACGGCGAGTCTCTTCGTGGCGTGCATGTACCTGACAGCCACAGCAGGTTTTGTGAAGCCGGCGATGGGGCAGGCCTCCTCCATCGAGCTTTCGACAGCTACCCTTGCCGAGCTCAACGATGCCTTCGAGGCCGGAGCGCTCGATGCAGAACAGCTCGTCACGCACTCTTTGGACCGGATCGAGGCGTACGACAGCGCGGGGCCACAGCTTAATGCCGTGCTGACGCTGAATCCTCGTGCCGTCGAGCGCGCCCGGGCGCTCGATGCTGAGCGAGCGACTGACGGACCGCGCTCCCCGCTGCACGGCATCCCGGTCGTGTTGAAAGATAACGTCGACACGGCCGATATGCCGACCACTGCGGGTTCGTTCATGCTGGCCGGGTCGCTTCCGCCCGATGATGCCTTCCTGGTGCAGAAGCTCCGCGACGCTGGCGCGATCATCCTGGCCAAACTCAACATGAGCGAGTTTGCGTCCGGCGGCCCCATGAGTTCGCTTGGCGGGCCGATTCGCAATCCCCACAATCCAGAGCGCACCCCCGCGGGATCATCGGGGGGAACCGGGGCTGCCATCGCAGCGGCCTACGCGCCCTTCGGCATTGGGACCGACACGGGCGGATCGGTGCGCGCGCCGTCCTCGGCCAACGGGATCGTCGGGCTCAAGCCCACCCATGGGCTGCTGAGCCGCGATGGCATCATCCCGCTCGCCCTCTCCTTTGATACGGCAGGACCTATGGCCCGTCACGTGTATGACATTGCCGTGGCCCTGAGCGTCATGGCCGGGGTGGATCCGGCAGATGATGCCACCCAGAAGGCTGCTGACCACGTGGGGCAGGACTATACGCAATCCCTCGACGCCGATGCGCTCGACGGCGCCCGCATCGGGATTGCCCGCGACTTCATGGGGAGCGATCCGGAGGTGGACTGGGTCGTCGAAGCCGCCCTCGAAACGATGCGCGCGGCCGGGGCCACCGTCGTCGACGTACGTGTGCCATCTTGGGTGTTGGAGGCGCGCGGGGCGCTCTACCGCACCATCCGGTACCGCGAGTTCCGTGCTCAGATTGCCGACTATCTGTCGACGCTCGGCCCTGATTATCCCAAGACGCTCGCGGACCTGGTGGATCAGTCGCTGACAGTGACTGCACCCCGCGAGAACGACGTGACCCCGAACCCGTCGCGCTGGAGCCTGATGCGCCGAGAGGTGGAGAGCGGTGAACTCACGGACCGTGACTACCGCGCCGTCCGCGACCACGGACTGCCGTTGCTGCGGGGCATGGTAGACGGCATCCTGGACGCCGAAAACTTGGATGCCCTCGTCTACCCGACCCTGCCGGTTCGCCCAGAACGCGCGGACGCCGACCCGGATGACGGAGAGGTGAAGGCGGGGTCTGGAACCTCGGCCGTCACGCTCGCCAATCTGACGGGGTTTCCGGATCTCATTGTCCCCGCAGGATTCACGGGACGCGGGCTACCGGTAACGATCTCATTTCTGGGACCTGCCTTCAGCGAGCCCCGCCTTCTGGCGCTCGGATACGCCTTCGAGCAGAAAACCCAAGCGCGTCGCCTCCCAGCTCACACGCCGCCCCTCCCGGGCGATACGCTCTCGTACTGAATTGCGATGTCGCTCCACAAGGATGCTTTGTGAGCCAGAAGAACGGGATGGAAGAGAGGGCGGTGTGCTGTACCTGTGTTGTACCGCCGTTCCCGCAAGTCCTTGACTATCAGATGCTTAGGAAAAGAAATGGTGGTCAGGGGCGGATTCGAACCGCCGACACACGGCTTTTCAGGCCGTTGCTCTACCACCTGAGCTACCTGACCTTGGTCGACCGGGATCGATCGAGGGGCCCTTAGTCTATCGCGACATCGCCTCAACGTCAAGACCGCCCAAAGGATTCACTGAAACCGTAAAATCGCCTCGAAGACAGCCCTACGAGGGCGTCTGAGGCGGGTCCGTCGTCGAATGGTCCGCGGGCGACTCGGCATCCGGGGCCGGATCCTCCATGTGGCTGCGCGCGCCCCACATCAGCTTGGAGCGGAGCGTTTTGAAGTAGTGCTGGTCCGGCAGCTTGATGAGGTTGACGGCATGCTCGGCCCGCCGAATGTGGACGGACACGCCGTGCGCATCGAACACGGTGCTCCGCCCGTCTGCAGCCAGTACGTACGGCTGCGTGCCCCCGAGCACGCGGGCCTCGATCTCGACGGTGCTCGGTAGCACCAGGGGACGGACGGTGAGCGTGTGCGGCGCGATGGGCGTAATGATGATGGCATCCGTGCCGGGCGCGATGAGGGGGCCGCCGGAGGAGAGAGAGTACGCCGTCGATCCGGTCGGCGTACTAATAATCAGCCCGTCTGCCCAGTAGGTGTTGAGGGGCGTGCCATTGACGAGCACAGCGATCTTGATGAGACCCGCCGCGCCGCTTCGGTTGAGCACGAATTCGTTCAGAGCCCACGGGGGGTCCAGCGACGGGCCGTTCTCCACGGTGCCTTCTAGCACCATCCGCGTGTCGATGCTGTACTCGCCGGCCTCCAAATGTTCGATGGCCGCGGTCACCTCCTCAACGTCGATATCCGCCAGAAACCCAAGGCGGCCGATGTTCACGCCCAGAAGCGGTGTGTCATTCGGACCGATCTCGTGCGCGCTCCGGAGCATGGTGCCGTCCCCCCCAAAAGACAGCACAACATCGGATGCTTCCGCGAGTTGATCGGTCGCGTGCTGGTTACAAACGGCAGCACCCACGAGGTCGCGGTCCTGAAGGCCGTCGGCAATAGATGGGTGGAGCCGGAACGGGATGTCACGCCGCATGAGCCAGGCGACCAGCTCAGCGACGGGGGACCAGAGTTGATTTTTGTACGGATTGCCAGTAATACCGTAGATCAT
>CAYFRX010000346.1:0-3319 GCA_964345515.1 uncultured Rhodothermales bacterium | reverse complement strand
CAGATGCAAGCCAGCCAGTGGACGAGCCGCACGGCCGATGGTTACAACCCCCAACTCATGCTGCACCAACCTATCGCCAAACGTCCGGCAGGAAACTCTCGCCGCCCCCCTCCCGTGTAGAGCAGACGATTTTCACTGCGCCCCCTGTGGCGGCCTCGTCTTCTGGATGTTCCGCTGTGCCTTCATGCCTCTTCTCGGCTCTTCGTTCGCCCTCCCTGTTCGTTTCACGGCTCTCTGGGCCGGTGTCGTCTTGAGCTTAGCGATGGTCGCCAGCGCGCCCGCCCAGGTGTCGCCCCACGCCAAGCCGATTGAGATCACGCCCGAGGAGGTGCAGGCGAAGCAGGACCTCGTGCGCCTCCCCGAGGGCTTCGAATTCGATCTGTTTGCCGCGCCACCCGAGGTTAACTATCCCACGGCCATCACGGCTACCCCGAACGGCGACCTCTTCGTGGCCGTCGACAAGAACGGGTCGCTCGACCAGGAGCACGGGCGCGGGCAGATCCTCAAGGTGACCGACGCTGACGACGACGGCCGGGCCGACCACTACACGGTGTTCGTCGATAGCGTGGACAGCCCGCGGGGCCTCGTCTACGACGGCCAGACGCTGTACGTCATGCATCCGCCCACGCTGACGGCATACGAGGACGCAGACGGCGACGGCGTATCCGACCGGGCGCGCAACCTCGTCACGGGGCTGGGCTTCGACCTCGACTTTCGGGGCGCCGACCACACCACGAACGGCATGCAGATGGGCATCGACGGCTGGCTCTACATCGCCGTCGGCGACTACGGCTTTGTCGATGCCGAGGGCACGGACGGGCGGCGCATCCACCACCGCGGCGGCGGCATCGTGCGGGTCCGGCCCGACGGGACGGAACTGGAGATCGTCGCTACGGGCCTGCGCAACGTCTACGACGTAACGCTGGACCCCTTCCTGAACGGTTTCGTGCGCGGGAACACGAACGACGGCTACGGCTGGCGCATCCGGCTCCAGCACATCGTCCCCCAGGCCCATTACGGCTATCCGAGCCGGTTCCAGCACTTCGGCGACGAAGTCATGCCTCCCCTCGCCGATTATGGGGGCGGATCCGGCGCCGGCGCCCTCTACGTGGACGCGCCCCGCCTGCCCGACTCACTGGGCGACGCGCTCTACACGGTGGATTGGGGCCGGAGCGCGGTGTTCCACCACACGCTGACCCCTGACGGGGCCTCCTTCGAACCGACCCAGCAGTCCTTCTTCCAGATCCCGGTGCCCACGGACATGACGATTGACGGGCGCTCTAACCTGTACGTCAGCAGCTGGATGGGCGCGAGCTTCCGGTACACGGGCGAGGACGTCGGCTTCATCGCCCGGCTCACGCACGAGGACGCCCCGTCTACGACGGTCCCGAACTTCGCGGACGCTAGCACGGACCAGCTGCTCGACCTGCTCACCGCGCCGCACAGCCTGCACCGCTTTCACGCGCAGCAGGAGCTGCTCCGGCGCGATCCGGACGATGAGACGGCTCACGCGCTGGCCCAGCTGACCCGGGATAGCAGCCAGCCGCTCGACGTGCGCGTGGCGGCGCTCTTCACGCTCAAGCAGCTGGAGGGCGTCAAGAGCCATCAGGTGATTGCCTCGCTGCTGGAGGATCCGGCCTTGCGCGCGTTCGCCCTGCGCGCCCTCGCCGACCGCACGACGCAGCTGGAGGGCATTCCCGTCGATCCGTTCGTCGAGGCGCTGGGCGACGACGATCCGCGTGTTCGCCTCCACGCCCTGAGCGGTCTCACGCGCCTGGGCGCGCCAGACGCCGCCGACGTCATGATGCCCCTCACGGCCGACCCGGATCGCACGGTGGCGCACGTGGCCGTGCAGTCGCTCGTGAAGCTGGAGGCCACCACGCCGGCCCTGCAGGCGGCCCGCAATGGATCGCCCGGCCTCGCCGCCGGCGCGCACCACGTGCTCCAGCACCTCCACACGCCCGAAACGGTCGACGGGCTCATCGCCCTCTGGGAGGAGGCCGTCGATCCGGCCGTGCAGCGACGGGCGCTGGAAAGCCTCGCTCGGCTGTACCACCGCGAGGCCGAATGGAACGGGGACGACTGGTGGGGCACCACGCCGAGCCCCCGCGGTCCCTATTACGAGCCGGCGACGTGGTCCGAAAGCGATCGGATCCGTCCCATCTTGCAAGAGGCGCTCATCGCGTCCGAAGGCATCGAATACCGGCAGCGCGGCCATCTGATCGAGCTCCAGCGGGCCGTGCCGGACGCGTCGAGCGCGACGCTCCTGGCCGCTAGCGCGCAATCCGACAGCACGAAGGCGCGAGCCGTCCGCACGCTTGTGGGGCGTGCGTCCATCACTGAGGAGGCTCTTGCCGGCCTCGATTCACTGGCCCACTCGTCGCCTGCGCTCCAGCAGTCGGTGACCGAACTGTTCGTCGCCCAGCCGGAGCTGCCCCGCGCGAGCCTCGCCCTGCTCCGCCGCTCGGCCCTCGATGCTGCGATGGCGCCGGCCCTCCGCGCCGCCGCGCTCGAAACACTCCTGCGCGTGGCGGGCGACGAACGGCCCGCCGAAGGAACCGATGCAGTGGCTGCCCTTCTCGAAGAGCCCCCCCTCCCGGCGCCGATCGCCGCGGTGATCCAGGATTACGCGAGCGACGACGACCACACCGCGCACCTCGATCACATCACCGGCTTGGTCCGCGCCGCGTCCGCACCGAGTCAGAAGCTCGGATACGCCGTCCTGCTGCATCTGGCGACTAACGACGACGTCGAAGAGGGGACGCGCACCGCTGCGCAGAAGGCCGTGGCGGAGGGATGGGCTACGAGCGAACACGCCGCCCGTTTGCTCTGGGCGATCGGCTTCACTGAGAGCGAAGGCTACGTGGAGGAGGTCCGCCAGCACCTGAACGCAGAGAGCGCCGTCGTCTCCGAGGCGGCCCGCTACGCCGCCGAGCGCCTCGGGCTGTGACGCTCGACTCGGTGTGCACCCACATCTGGGTGTGGAGGGATGGAGCACGACTGACGCTCCTGCCGCAGAATTGAGGGACCCCCGATGACTATGCGAGGGCATTGTGAAGGAGGTGCGGTCCTGTGGTACAGCGAACCTCGACCGGTGTACAAATGTACACACAATAGAACGAGTCGATAACCCGGCGCTCCGCTCCCTACATGCAATTCGAATGGGATCCCGACAAGAACGAGCGCAACATCGAGAAACATGGAATTGACTTTGTGCGGGCCAAAGAGATCTTCGGCGCTCCATACTGGAGTCAGCGCTCCGACCGGGGTGGGGAAACGCGGTGGATTGCTGTGGGGCCGCTTGATGGCCGTCTTATTA
>CAYFRX010000345.1:0-3330 GCA_964345515.1 uncultured Rhodothermales bacterium | reverse complement strand
GAGCCACTTTCAGGCGCTCCGAATTGGCAGGCAGCTAATGGGTGTTAATGATAATTCCTTCGGGTACCTCGCCATCACGCGCCTTGGTGCCGCGCCCGTCTTTGCCGGCCGGGGCGCCGCGGACATCGCGCCCCAGGTACGCGACTGGATCGGAGCCGACGGCCTGCAACGGCCACGTGTTCCAGTCTGCGGGCGCTTCGTCGGTGCTCGGCGGCTGGGCCGGAGTCTCAGAGGTGTATGGCGCATTCGTTCGGTCACGATCGTGCCCTATCACACCGAGCACCGACGTGAGGGGCGGCTCTTGCCCTGCCGCTGCGGTTTACGGGTTCGCCTGTTTTGAAGGGGCGTACGCGAGAGGAGCTTGCCCGGAAGGGGCGTAAAAGTATGCGCTAAGCGTCTCGCTTTGTATCTTCTGCTCCGCCCGGAGGCTGTTCTGCTTGCGCATGTGCTTGCGGGGTCGCTCCGCATGTGCATACGCAGAGGTTACAGGGCACCCTGTCCTCGCTTATCGCCGCCCCGCTAAAACTCTGACCTGTTATAACGCCGCCCCGCTATGAATGCGCTGCTCCAGTACCTTGTCCGTGGCATTGGTCTCATGGCTTCGATCGGTCTGTTCCTGCTGGCCCTGGTCGTGATGGTCTACGCTTTTGTCGAGGGAGGCTTCGTCGTCGCTGAGATTCTACAGTTCTCCAACTCAGAGTACAGCGTGATCTACGACACGATGACGGTGGTCGACCTTTTCCTGCTGGGCTTCAGCGTACTCATCGCCTCGGTGGGCATCTACGAGCTGTTCGTTGGGGCGCTGCCGACCCTACCGGGCTGGCTCCGCGTGGAGGACTTGGAATCGCTCAAGGGCGTGCTCATCAAGACGGTCATCGTAGTGCTGGGCATCTCATTCATGGGCCGCGCGGTGACCTGGGATGGGGAGGAGAGTTTGCTCGACTATGGCATTGCCATCGGGGCCGTCGTGGCGGCGCTGAGCTTTTTCCTGAGTGTGAAGAGCGAGGCGGGCGAGAAGGCCCCGTGATCGTTCGTCCATCCGCTCTACCGCGCATTGCTTGGCAACGATGCGACGACGACGGAGCGCGACGATAGAGCGACCGATCGGCGGTTTACTCTTGCATTGGAGTGGCCAGACGTAGTAGACGCGACCGGGTATGGCGTGCAGATAGCAGAAGAGGGTGACCGGAATAACGCATTCAACTACGAGACTACAAGCGGGTCGACAACGAAAACGATTCGTGTGTCGAGCCCGCTCACGACACACCACTGGCGCGTCCGTCAAGACGCGCGACTACTACCCGTTCGGGCTGCCGCTGCCCGGGCGCTACGACGAAGGCTCGCCCGCGACGCGCGAGGACTACACCGGGCACGAGCGCGACGGGGCGACGCAGCTGCACTACGCCGGGGCGCGCCGTAAGGTCTAATGCTCGTGCCGGTGGAGGAGCCACCGATAAAGAGTAGGGGAGGCGCGAAACGAGGTTGCACGGAGACGGTCAATCACCTCAGTGACATCAACAAGTCCCTCCGTGGCGGCGACATCCAACACGCCAAGCGTCCCGGTTATTTTGAGTCCAAAATCGCTGGCGACTGCGCGGCCGGCCCGTTCGTCGATCACCAAGAGGGGCACTTCTTCGTGCACGGCCAGGCGAATAGCTTCGCGCTCCCCCCGGTCGAGGGCGCTAAAGGTCGGGTGCTCCGACGCGATGATCGGGTTTAGGGAACGGGAAGTGGGAGACGAGACATGCAGCCATCGCGGCGGTGCACTGATCCACTGGCGCGTCGCTTTGGGACCGTCTGGATGCCGAAGTTCCTCCGCGACGGCGGGAGGAATGAAAACCTCCCCGTAGAGATCAGCGAGGATGTCGATCTCGTCAATCAAAACAAGGTAGCTGAGGGGAGACGTGTCACATACGATAGCCATGAAGGCCGATTAGCGCCTACAGGAGAACGGATGGCTGCAGCAACGACACGCGGGGAGCACGCGATAGGGGGCTCGGGGCCGAGGACAAGAAATAGGAGGGTGTCGGTCGACGGTCATCGGCGCGCTTTCTTGGCGGCCTGAACGTCGGCCTCAAGCTCATCTTCATTGTAGTCGAGAAGAGCTCCGCGGTCTTTCAAGAAGGCTTCCGTTTCCAGGCGCGTCGAGTGGCCAAGGAGGCGCCGAACTTCTCCGAGGGTGAGGGTCTCCTCTCGATAGGCGTCGGCCGCGACGGCCTCAAGGGCCCGACGGGAGAGATCCCCCCAACGCTCCTGCAGGCGCTGGGCGAGGTCCTCAGGTACAGAAAACGCAACGTTCATGGCACGACGGATCAGGTGAAAGAGCAACCAGCCATTTGTCCTATTGAAGGCCTTTCATCCTCAATAGATCCTCCCAGGTGCGTGGACAGATCCACTCAAGATGGCGGCCTACCGGCACGCGCAGCACGACCGGGACGCCGGCTGGGCAGCTTCGCCTACGACCAGGTTGGCAACCTCGTCAAGGCGCCGGAGGTGGTCTCCGGCGACACGACCACCTCGGAAGCATCCGGGCGGTGGTGGACGGGAGCGGCATGGCACAGGAGACGCGGGACTACTACCCGTTCGGGCTGCCGCTGCCCGGGCGCTACGACGAGGGCTTGCCCCCCAACGAAGGAGAGCTTCACCGGCCACGAGCGGGACACCGAGACGGGGTGGCACGACGCCGGGGCACGCTACTACATGGCGGCACGTTCAGGTGGTTTGATCTGCCCGCACAAAGAAGCCCGCACGAAGAAAGGGAGCGGCTCGCGATGAACCGCTCCCTCTCGGATAGCGCAGCGATGTCAGGTAAACCTACAGCCCGTCTGTGTCGGCATCCGAGGGAGCTGGGACCAGGACAGGTTGTGTGCCCCCGGCTTGCTGTACCATCTGGTTGAACTGCGCCACGTCCGTATCCAGAATCGTCTGGAGCCGGTTCTGCAGCGTCGACCATTCGGCGTTCAGGTCGCTGAAGCGAACGCGGGCGCCCTCGGTGGGGGCGCCGTCCGGACCGGCCACGTAGCCGTAGAGGTATGCGACCTGGTTGTCCAGCTTGGGCGGATAGTTGATCACGTCCTGCCCGCTTTCGGCCTTGGCCTGGATGAGCTCCATCTCCAGGTCGCTCAGCTTGGAGGCCACCGTCTCGGCCTGTGCACTGATTTCCTCGCCGAAGCCGGCTTCCTGTGCGTACTTCGCCACGGAGTGCACCTGCTCACGCACCATGCGGAGTTTGTGGATGCCGTCGTACACGCTCTGGAGTGTATCGCGAATCGTCGTGGCCAGCTGGTGCTGCGCCGCGAGGTCGGCTTGGGTGACGTCGGTCAGGCGCGG
>CAYFRX010000344.1:0-3344 GCA_964345515.1 uncultured Rhodothermales bacterium | reverse complement strand
CGGCCTTCATTGCCATCGGCACGTGGATCCTCTTTCAGTTCTTCAACGGGGTGGGCGCGGTCGTGGCGACCGAGACGGCGCTGGGAGGGGTGGCCTATGGCGCGCACGTAGGTGGCTTCGTAGCAGGCGTGCTGATGGCAGGCTTGTGGCGGCTCGTGGCCCCAAAAGATGCCTCGACGCGGTCGGTCCGCTCGCCACGGGGCCGAACGTGAACTGTCTTTGCCTTGATGTCTCCTGGGAACGCCATGGCAACCGCTACACCAACCACGCTGATGTGGAGTGGGGGAAAGGATGCCGTCCTCGCGTTGGAGGCGCTCCGTGTCGATACGGCTTACGCCGTGGAAGCGCTGGTGACCACCGTGGTTGACGGGGTCGACACCGTGACGATGCATGG
Source organism: uncultured Rhodothermales bacterium (assembly GCA_964345515.1). GTDB lineage: Bacteria > Bacteroidota > Rhodothermia > Rhodothermales > Salinibacteraceae > JAAAPH01. The sequence goes on along the minus strand of CAYFRX010000344.1, from coordinate 2,950 downwards.
GACGCCCCTTCAACTGGTTCGTGCCCAGGCGGCATCGCTATCGTGTCCGCTCCACGTGATGCGCGTGCCGCCCGCTCCGTCGAACACGACGTATGAAGAAAAGCTGGAACGCACGCTCGCTCCACTTCTTGCACAGGGCCTGACCACGGTAGCCACAGGCGATCTCTTTCTGGAGGACATCCGCGCGTACCGTCAGGACGTGCTCCGGCGCATCGGGGCCGAGGCGCTGTTTCCGATCTGGGGGCGCGACACCAATGCGCTCGCCAACCATTTCCTCGACGTAGGATTCCGAGCCGTCGTCTCCAGCGTCGACACGACGCGCTTGCCCGGAGCCTTCGCCGGCCGGCGCTACGACGCGGCCTTTATCGAGGATTTGCCCGGCGATGCGGATCCGTGCGGCGAGAACGGCGCCTTCCACACGTTTGTGACCGACGGCCCGCTATTCGAAGATCCGGTGCCCGTGTGCGTCACGGAACTGCACGGCGACGGGCGAATGCGGTATGCTCGGCTGGAATTAGAATGGTGACACGCTCGGGCAGCGTTGGAAACCCGCCGCGCGGCGCAAAAAGGACACACGAAAAAGCCCCACCGCGTCAATGACGCAGTGGGGCCCAGGGTAGGAGACAGAGGGGAAAACGTTATTCCTCGTCGTCCGCTGAAGCCTCAGCCGACGTTGCCGGTTCCACGCCTTCTGGCGCCTTGCCGGCACTGGCGGCTTCCCCGTTGGCGGGCTCGCCGTTCGCAGTCTCTCCGTTGGCCTTTCGGGCCTTGATCTCGGCGGCGCCTTTCTCGACTTCAAAGTCGAGCTCGGGCTCGTCGCCTTCGTGAACGATTGTAACCTTGTCGCCTTCGCCAATGTCCTGGTTGAGGATGTCCTCCGCCATCGGATCCTCTACGTACTTCTGGAGGGCGCGGCGAAGCGGACGGGCGCCGTACTTCGGATCGTAGCCCTTGTCGGTCAAGAACTCCTTGGCCGACTCGTCGAACGTAATCTCCAGGCCGAGATCCTGGGCGCGAGCGAACAAATCTTCCGACATGATGTCGATAATCTGGAAGATGTGTTCCTTTTCCAGGGCGTGGAAGACGATCACGTCGTCGATCCGGTTCAGGAATTCGGGGTTGAAGACGTTCTTGAGCGCGTCTTCCACGGTCGACTTCATCGTCTGGTAGTCCATGTCGCCGCCCTCGGACTGCGAGAATCCGATGCCGCGGCCCAGGGACTTGATATCCTGCGTCCCGATGTTGGACGTCATGATGATGATCGTATTCCGGAAGTCGACGCGGCGGCCGAGGCCGTCCGTCAGAATGCCGTCATCGAGCACCTGCAGGAGAATGTTGAACACATCCGGGTGGGCCTTCTCGATCTCGTCGAGGAGCACCACGGAGTACGGCTTCCGGCGCACCTTCTCAGTGAGCTGGCCGCCTTCTTCGTAGCCCACGTAGCCCGGAGGGGCCCCCACGAGGCGGCTGACGCTGAACTTCTCCATGTACTCGCTCATGTCAATGCGGATGAGCGAGTCCTGCGAGTCGAAGAGGTATTCGGTCAGCACCTTGGCGAGCTCCGTCTTACCGACGCCGGTGGGGCCGAGGAAGATGAACGTGCCGATCGGCTTCTCGGGATCTTTCAGGCCAGCACGGGTGCGGCGGATGGCCTTCGAGAGCTTCTTGATCGCCTCGTCCTGGCCCACCACGCGCTCTTTGAGCGTCTCCTCCATCTTGAGGAGCTTCCGCTGCTCGGGCTCGGAAATCTTGTCGACCGGGATCCCAGTCATCATGGCGACGACCTCAGAGATGTCCTGCGAGGTGACGTCGTAGACCTCGGTCTCGGCCTTCTCTTCCCATTCCGTCTTGGCCTCTTCGAGCTTTTCCTGCAGCTTCTTCTCATTGTCGCGGAGCTGGGCAGCTTCTTCGAAGCGCTGGCTCTTAACGACCTGATTTTTCTCTTCGCGCACCTCCTCGATCTGTTCTTCGAGGTCGAGGATAGACTGCGGCACGCGGATGTTGGACAAGTGCACGCGAGCGCCAGCCTCGTCCATCACGTCGATGGCCTTGTCCGGCAGGAAGCGATCCGTGATGTAGCGGTCGCTCAGCTGCACGGCCAGTTCGAGTGCTTCGTCCGAGTAGTGGACGTTGTGGTGCTCCTCGTAGTGGCCGCTGATGTTCTTGAGGATGTTGATGGTCTCTTCCGGCGTCGACGGATCCACGATGATCTTCTGGAACCGTCGGTCGAGCGCGCCATCTTTCTCGATGTGCTGGCGATACTCGTCGAGTGTCGTCGCGCCGACGCACTGGAGGTCACCCCGCGCGAGGGCAGGCTTGAACATGTTGGAGGCGTCCAGGCTGCCTGACGCGCCGCCGGCCCCGACGATCGTGTGAATCTCGTCGATGAAGAGCACGACCTCGGGGTTTTTCTCCAGCTCTTTCATCACGGCCTTCATCCGCTCCTCGAACTGGCCGCGGTATTTGGTGCCGGCCACGAGCGAGGCGAGGTCGAGCGTCACGATGCGCTTGTCGTAGAGCACGCGACTCACCTTGCGCTCCACGATTCGCATCGCCAAGCCCTCCGCGATCGCCGTCTTCCCAACGCCCGGCTCGCCAATGAGCACGGGATTGTTCTTCTTCCGACGGCTGAGCACCTGAGCCACACGCTCAATCTCGCGTTTGCGCCCGATGATCGGGTCAAGTTCATTTTCTTCAGCCAGTTCGGTGAGGTCCCGACCGAAGTTGTCTAGTACCGGTGTCTTGCTCTTATCCATTTTACTGCGCTCTTTTCCGTATCCAGAAGAGAGGCGGCTACCTGAACCGCCGCTGCTTGATGACGAGGAAGACGAAGCCTTCCCGCTGATGATCGAGTCGAGTTCGGCTCGGACGGCGTCGTAGGTTACAGAGAACCCCTGCTGCAAAATCTGAGCCGCGATATTCTCGTTATCGCGAAGCAAACTCAAGAGCA
>CAYFRX010000343.1:0-3349 GCA_964345515.1 uncultured Rhodothermales bacterium | reverse complement strand
CGTTGTCGTCACCAACGAGGCGACCGGTTTTGAAACGGGCACTGTCACCAACGCCAACGGCCGATACACGTTCAAACAGCTTCCGCTCGGATCGGGATATGCGATTACGGTTTCCTTCGTCGGGTTTGGCGAGCAGCGCAAGAGCGGCTTTGACTTGCAACTTGGCGACCGGCTTACGATCAACTTCGAGCTGTCACAGGCGACGACGGAGCTTGAAGAGATCGTTGTGACCGCAGATGACCTGCGCAGCCGCATCGAGCGGCTGGGCGGGACCACAGCCATCTCCGACGAGCAGATCGAGGCGCTTCCGGCACAGGATCGCAATTTCACGGACCTGGCGAGTCTGGCACCGCAGTTTGGTCCCAGCTTCTCGCTGTCGGGGCAGCGGCGCATGTCGACCAACGTAACCGTTGACGGCATGAACGCGCGCAACCAGCTCACCGGGGGCGAGTTGGCCCGCGGCCCGTTCACCATCTCCATGGAGGCCATTCGCGAGTTCGAGGTCATCACCAACACCTACGATGTCACGATTGGCCGACAGGGGGGTGGGTCGATCAACGCCGCTACCAAATCCGGCACCAACGCGTTTGAAGGGACGGCCTTTGCCTACCAGCGCTCTGACGAGTTCCGCAGTAACACTGACTTCCAAGGCCGTGAGCTCGACGAGTTTCGGACCACGCAGTGGGGGTTCTCCCTCGGCGGACCCGTCGTGGAAGACGAGCTGCACTTCTTTGTGGCCTTCGACCGGCAGGACGAGACGATCCCCTACTTCGTCTCCGACGTGCGCACCCAAAGCGACGAGCTCCGCTATAACATTACCCAGGACAAATTGGACCGGGTGGTCAACATTCTGCGTGACGAATACGGCATGGCCAGTGAGCCGCAATACGGCTCGTTCGACCGCGCGACAACGGCCAACACGCTCTTCACCCGGCTCGACTGGCAGCTCAGCGATAACCACCAGCTCACGCTGCGCAACAACTACAGCGACTGGGAGGAGCCCTCAGCCGGTGGAGGCGATCGCACGCTCACGCTGGCCGAGTCGCGCTGGAGCTTCCGCGACCGTATCCTGAGCTCCCTGCTTTCGCTTCGCTCCTCCTTTACGCCGAGCTTTACCAATGAGCTCAAGGTGCAGTACCAGAACGCCTACCGTGAGTACGGGACCGAGGTCGGCAAGCTGCCGCGCGGCTGGGTACAGGTGGAATCGGAACTGCCGGATGGGTCGACCGGCGTCACTGAGATCCAGTTCGGCGGCCACCGCTGGGCGCCGGAGACAAACGTGGAACGCCAGGTTCATCTAACCAATACGGCCTATCTCTCCCGGGGCGACGTCAACTTCACGTTCGGGACGGACAACATGATCACCTACCTCGACACGTGGCTCTCCAACGAGCAAGGCGGGCTGTTCCGGTTTGCGAGCATTGATGACCTGGCCAACAAGGACCCGTTCCGCTACCGGCGCGAGGCGCCGCTGGAAGGCACAAGCCGCTCCACGGCACAACAGCAATACGTCCTCGACGGATCGCTCTTCGGACAGGTCGAGTTTGAGCCGCTCCAGAACGTGCGCACCACCGCAGGACTGCGCTGGGACGTGACCAATTTCCTCTCGGCGCCAGATCGCAACCCGCTCGTCGAGCAGGAACTAGGCCTCCGCACCGATGTGGCGCCGACGGACTGGGATAACTTCCAGCCACGGCTACAAGTGACATGGGACGTGGGCGGGCGTGAGCGCGATATCGTGCGCCTCGGCGCCGGCGCCTTTGCGTCGCAGCCGCACTACTACGCGCACGTCAACCACATGCTCAACTCGGGCACGGTCACCGGCAACATTTTCTACGACGTGTCTCAAGGCGACCCCATTCCCGAGCCGAATTTCGAGCGGTTCCGGGAGGACCTGTCGACGGTGCCCGGCTATGATGGTGGCGAACTGCCGCCGCCGTTTTTGAACGCGGTAAGCGAGGACTTCGAGGTGCCCATGACGTGGAAAGCCAACTTGTCGTATAACCGGTTCCTCGGCGACTGGCTACGGGTGGGAATGAACCTGCTGTACACGCGGGTCTTCGACAACTACCACTACTTCGACCGCAATCTTGTCGACACGGGCGCGTTCAGCATTGACCCGGACGACCGGCCCGTGTTTGTGCCGGCAAACACGATCGATCCGGAGACGGGCATCACCAACACGCAGTTTGCTCGAAAGACGGACGAGCTCGGCCGGGTGTTGGAGCTGACATCGGAAGGGGAGGCGCGGCAGTACGGCGTCGTGCTCGACGCCGCGGCGCAGCTTCCGAAAGGCGGCTTTGTCAGCGCCTCGTACACCTGGAACAAGTCCGAGGATAACACCTCGTACAACTGCTGCGTGGCAAACACGGCCACTTTCACGCCCGTCGAACGGGACCCGCGTGACCTAACGTTTGCACCGTCGAATAACGACTTTCGCCACAAGATAGCAGCGTACGCGTCGATGCCCTCCTGGCGTGGGTTTCAGCTCAGTGCGCGCTACATCGGACTCTCCGGCCAGCCGCTCTACCTGAAGGTGAACGCTGATATCAATGGGGATGGTGACCAGCGCGCCCGCAACGACCTGGCGTTTATCTTCGACCCGAATGACCCGGCCACACCTGATGACATAGCGGCGGGTATGCAGAACGCAATCGACAACGCGGATCCGCGGGTCGCCGAGTACCTGCGCGACAACTTGGGCACCCGTGCCGAGCGCAACGCCCTCCGCAATGGGTTCCAAAGTACGGTTGATCTGCGGCTGACGAAGCGAATCCGCACATTCCCTGGTCAGTCGGCACAGATTGTCTTCGACGTTTTCAATGCGCTCAACCTGCTCAACAGCGATTGGGGCGGTCGCACGGTATATGGAAGCCGTCGTAACCTGCTCAACGTCCAGGGCTTCGACCCGGAAACGCAGCAGTACGAGTACAGCGTGAACGAGAGCGTCGGGGTTGGCCGGGAGGTCGGCGACGTATGGCGGATGCAACTGGGCGTCCGGTACAACTTCTAGCTATCACGGCACTATGGCACGCGGGCGGCGGGGTCTCTCTCGGGAGGCTTCGCCGCTGCTTGTTTCGTTTGGACGCGTCCAGGCCAGTCGCCGTGGCAGGCGCCTAAACCAGTGCAGGACGCGCTGCAACCAGTGTAGGACGAACTGCGGCGTGTCTCTACCGACTCTCTTTCTTTCAAGATAGCTCCGTTCAGAATAACCCCGTGCAATACCTTTTCAGTGCCCTTCTGTCCGTTTTTCTCATGATCCCCGCTAGCCACGCGCAAGACGCGCCGCCGGCCGACCGGGTGGTGCTGATCTCGTTGGATGGCTTCCGGCCCGATTTTTACCTGGAGC
>CAYFRX010000342.1:0-3368 GCA_964345515.1 uncultured Rhodothermales bacterium | reverse complement strand
GCCACGCTCCCCCGTCCCGTCTAATCAGATTTCGGCTGAGGCAGCGGCGCATCCGTCGCCTCCAGCCAGGCGTCCAGGCGCCCCACCAGCTCTTTGCGCTTCTCGGGCCACTCGAGGGCGAGGTTGCGCCGCTCTCCAAGGTCGCGCTCAAGATGGTAGAGCTCAAGCCGATGGTCTTCGTAGAATCGGAGCAGCTTCCACGCCCCCGATCGCACGACGCTGACGGGCGGGGTGCGCCAGAGGCCCGGCCCGTAGGCCTGCAGGTAGCCAGGGAAATGCCAGTAGATGGCCTCGCGGTTCAGCGTCGCCGTAACATCCTGTAGCACCGGCAGAAAACTCTGACCGTCGAGCGGATAGTCGGCAGGCGGCTCGACGCCGGCGACCGCGAGCAGCGTCGGGTAGATGTCGAGGCTGATCACGGGCTCATCGGTGGTCGTGCCGGGCCGCACGACGCCGGGCCACCGCACGATGAGCGGGACCCGAATGCCGCCCTCGTAGAAGCTGCCCTTCCCGCCTTTGAGCGGCGCCTGATCGGTGATGCCGTTTTCTTTGAGCCCCATCGAGCGGTAGCCGCCCAGCCCGCCGTTGTCCGAGGTGAACATCACGATCGTGTTCTCCGCGAGCCCGAGCGCGTCCAGCGTGTCCATGACCCGGCCCACACCGCGATCCACGGACTCGATCATGGCCGCGTACGTGGGGTTGTTGTGCCCGCCGACCGGCGCTTTCCGCCGGTAGGGAGCGATGCGCGCGTCGGGCGCTTGCAACGGCGTGTGCACCGCGTACGGCGCAAGCTGCAGGTAGAAGGGCTCGTCCTGGTGCCCGCGGATGTACGCAGTGGCCTTCCGGAAGAGGTAGTCGGTCAGGTACTCGCCATTCCGCGCATCGTCGATCGCCAGGTTGTTGTTGGGCTCGAAGTAGCGCCCGTCCCACGACGGATGCCCGACGCCGTATCCGCCCACGTTCACGTCGAACCCCTGCTGCCGGGGGCCGGCGTCGGGCGGATCGCCGAGGTGCCACTTCCCCATGAACGCCGTCGCGTAGCCGGCCGTCTGAAGCTGCTCGGCGATGGTGATCTTCTCCGGCGGAAGCGTCGTCGCGGTCTCCGCGGGGATGAGCTGCCGGTCGGCTGCGTCGCCGCGCGCACCGGTGTTGACGGTGTAGATGGGCTGGTTCGGATAGTACTGGCCGCTCATCAGGGCCGCTCGGGTCGGCGCGCAGTTGGCGGCGTTCGCGTAGGCGTTCGTGAAGCGCATGCCCTGCCCGGCTAGACGCGTGATGTGGGGCGTCTCGTAGTACTGATCGGGATGCGACGCGTACGGGTTGACGTCCGTGTATCCGAGGTCGTCGACGAGGATAAACACGATGTTGGGCGGGCGCGCCTGCGACTCCGAGCCGCTCTCTCCTGCACGGCCGCCCATCGCGAGAAGTCCTCCCAAGCAACCAATCGCAACGGCATATCGCAGCACTCGTGTCATGCGAGAGCCCCTCAACGCATCCATTGGCAGAAAACGAAGGGTGGCAATAGAATTTTTGCCTCTTCCAATCTACCGCTGCGTGAGCCTTTTGTCCACCTGCAAGCCTCTTCGGATGGCATTTCGGCTATTGCCGCGCCCCCGTCTGGGGCAACCGCGCTCGCTACCGCCCGGCTTTGATTTCTGTGAGAACAGGGCCTATACTCAATACGCGACAAAAGCACTTGGCCCGGCGGCCGCTAGCTTACGCCCCGGTGCGTCTGGACGCCGGCCATCGCATGCGTCGATCTGTTCCCACCGCCCCCTTCCACCTGCCTTTTATCCAGATTTGGCCCTCAACTGGATTGACCTCACGGCCTTTTTCGCGTTTCTCGCCTTCGTCATCGGCGTGTCGCTGTATGCCGGGCGGGGCGAGGAAACTGGGGAAGACTACTTTCTGGCCGGCCGCGGCCTGACGTGGCCCCTCATCGGCCTCTCCCTGATCGCCTCCAACATCTCGACCGAGCAGATCGTCGGGATGGCGGGCGGGGGCGTAGCGACGGCCGGCCTCGCCATCGCCAGCTACGAGTGGGTGGCGGCCGTGGCGCTCGTCGTCGTGGCGCTCTTTCTGCTGCCGGTGTTTCTGCGGCTGGGCATCTACACGATGCCCGAGTTTTTGGAGCATCGCTACGGCCCGGCGCCGCGCACGCTCATGGCCGCCTACATGATCATGGCCTATGTGGCCGTCCTGCTCGTGTCGGTCCTCTACTCCGGCGCCGTGCTCTTTGAGGGGCTCGTCGGGCTCGACCTCTATGCCTCCATCTGGCTCATTGGGCTCATCGCGGGCGGATACACGATCTATGGCGGCCTCAAAGCCGTCGTCTGGTCCGACCTCATCCAGGGGCTCGCCCTCATCCTCGGTGGCCTCATCGTAACCGGCCTGGCGCTGTCGGAGATCGGCGGCGTCGGCGCGTTCCTCGACGCCAATGCCGACACGCTCCACATGGCCCTGCCGGCCGATCACCCGGAGATCCCCTGGACGGCGCTGCTGGTTGGCATCTGGATCCCGAACCTCTATTACTGGGGGCTGAATCAGTTCATCACGCAGCGCACCCTCGGCGCCAAGTCGCTCCACGAGGGCCAGAAAGGCGTCATCTTCGCGGCCTTTCTGAAGCTGCTCATGCCGTTCATCATCGTCGTGCCGGGCATCATCGCGTTCCAGCTCTACCCGGAGCAGATCGCCCGCTCGGGCGACGACGCCTTCCCCGTGCTGATGAGCAACCTCTTGCCCGGCTACGGCCTGCGGGGCGTCCTCTTCGCCGCCCTCTTCGGCGCCGTCATGAGCTCGCTCGACTCGATGCTCAACTCGTGCTCTACGATCTTTACGATCGACATCTACAAGCGCTACCTGCGCCCGGAGGCCGATCAGCATCGCCTCATGGTCGTGGGCCGGATCGCGACGGGTGTCTTCGTGCTCCTGGCCTGCCTGATGGCGCCGCTGCCCGGCCTCGTGGAGGGCGTCTTCAAGTACATTCAGATGTTCCAGGGCTTCATCTCGCCGGGCATCCTGGGCGTGTTTGCCTTCGGCTTGCTCGTGCCGCGCGCCCCCTCCGCCGCGGCCATGGGCGGCATGCTCATTAACATTCCGGTGTACGGTCTCCTTCTGTGGCTCTTGCCCGACATGGCCTTCCTCAACCACATGGCCATCACGTTCGCGGCCGTCGTCGCCACGATGACGATTGCCACGCTACGTGACCCGCTCGACGAACCGAAGGTGTTGGAAACACGCAGCGACATCGATCTCACGCCGCACCCGATGGCGGCCGCTACCGGCGCCGCTGTCGTTGCCACTACCGTTGCACTCTACGTCGCTTTCTGGTAGACGCGAGCGATGCGGCTGGAAGGTTGAACGTTGAG
>CAYFRX010000341.1:0-3403 GCA_964345515.1 uncultured Rhodothermales bacterium | reverse complement strand
GCGATTGGGAGAGGGTGAGAGAAAGGGGAATTGGGGAGCCGGGGAACCGAGGAGACGAAGAATGGGCCGTTCGTTCATCGTCGGCGTATCCGTCGCGCCCTCGACTCATCGACTCATCGTCTCTTCAGTTCCTGCCACGCTACGGCGGTGCTGGTCGAACAAGTAGAAGGCGACGACCACGAGCGCATGTGTGATCTGCCCGCCTTTGATGAGCTCGGAAATGGCATCAAGGTCGATGAGGGTGACGTCGATCTCTTCGGCGCCATCAAGCGCCTGCGCGCCGTCCCGATAGGCGCCCTGTGCCAGGTACGTGTGGCAGCGGTTTGTTTGGATGGCCGGGTTGGGCGCCACGGCGCCGAGCGGGACCATGGCCTCGGCGCTGTAGCCGGTCTCCTCGCGCAGTTCGCGCCAAGCCGCAGCCGCGGGATCGCCGTCGCCGGCGTCGACCATCCCGCCGGGCACCTCCAGCGTCACCTCCTCCGTACCGGGGCGGTACTGCCGGATGCACACGACCTGCCCGTCGGGCGTCAGCGGGATCACGTTCACCCAGTCCGGCGCCTCAATGACGTAGAACGCATGCTCTTCGTCAGTCGTGGGCGACCGCGTCCGGTCCTTGCGCACGTCGAACACAGCGTACTGGCCTTGCGGCGTACTGCCCAGCTTGTCCCACTTCTCGATCATAGTTGGTCTTGTATGTGCGGTAGCGCTCGCTACAAAGGAATCACAATCGGTCTGGACCTCAGCGGATTGGCTTCCAATAGAACTTCGCCCGCCGCACTGGAAATCGCTCCATCCCTTGAAGTTTCGATCATGCGTATTCTTGTTCTTGGCGGCACTGGGTTTATTGGCGCTCCGCTCGCGCGGCAGCTCCACCGGGCAGGCCATGTGGTCACCGTATTTCACCGCGGCGACACCGAGGCCGACCTGCCGCGCGCCATTCGCACCCTGCACGGCGATCGGAACCATCTGTCCGAGCGGCGCTCCGACTTCGCGGCGTTCGAGCCGTCGGTCGTCGTCGACCTCATCGCATTCACCGAGGCGCAGGCAGAAGAGGGCGTTTCCACGTTCGTCGACCTCGCAGACCGCGCTGTTGTCATCAGCAGCGGCGACGTGTATCGCAACTACGACGGGCTGCGCGGCGCGGATGCCCCCGCCCCCGCGCCGCTGGACGAGGAGGCTCCGCTGCGCGAGAGCCGCTATCCGTACCGCGACTATGCGACCGACGACAGCGAGCGGCTCTACCACTACGACAAGATTTTGGTCGAGGAAACGTACCGCGCGGCCGATGCCTTCTCCACCACCATTCTCCGGCTTCCCGCCCTGTACGGACCCCGTGACGACCAGCACCGGATCTTCCCGTATCTCAAGCGCATGGACGATGGTCGCCCGGCCATCCTGCTGAGCGAACAGCACGCCGGCTGGCGCTGGACACGCGGGTACGTCGAGAACATCGCTGCCGCCATCGCACTGGCCGCGACGGACGACCGGGCGGGCGACCAGACGTACAACCTCGGCGCGCCCGACGCCCCCACCGAAGCCGAGTGGGTCCGCCGCATCGCCGCTGCGGCCGACTGGAACGGCGACATCGTGTCCGTCCCAAACGACGCGCTACCCGACGCGCTGCAATCCGACCTCGACTACCGCTACGACATGGCGCTGGACACGCGCCGCTTCCGCAGGGAGCTGGGCTACGGCGAACTCGTCGACGACGCCGAGGCGATGGCCCGCACGGTGGCGTGGAGGCGCGAGCACCCGCCGGACGCGCCGACCGAGGCGTTCGACTATGCCGCCGAGGACGCCGTGCTGGAACACCACGCCGAGACGCGCTAGCGCACGGCATCGCCCCGCCGGCTCACGGTCGGGTTGATGACTTCTTCCAGCGTGACGGCCGCGTCGAAGAGCGCCTCCTCGCCGCCCGGCGCGCTGCACAGCATGATGCCCGGCACAAGTCCCGTCTGCGGATCGCGATCCGTCCACGCGGGCACGCTGATCGCGGGCAGATTGAGCACGTTGGCGTAGATGGTGGGTGTAAAGAGCGTTCGCACGCCGGGCCGCGCCATGTAATCGGCCGCTTCGCCGTGGGGCATCGCGAGCGCGCCATTCGTGGGGAGCAGCAGCACGCCGTCGCGACCCAGGAGCGCCCGGATGCGCTGGCGCGCCGTCTCGATGCGCGACCGGGCCGCCTCGAACTGCGCCTCGCTCGGCCGGACGAGCGGCATGAGCGCAATCAGCCGAAACAGGTACTTGTGCACCGTGGGGCGCCCAGCGAGGTGGCGGATCGCCTCGCGCGGGATCGAAAGCCGCTGCCCCTCGGCCGTCGTCAGCCCATCGCGGATGGGCTGCTCGTAATCGTGGACGAGCACGGTGAGGTAATCCTGGAAGAGCGCACCGGCATCCGGGACGTCGCGCCGCTCACGCGTCAGACCCGCCGCGGCGAGCCCGTCTTCGGCGCGTTGCAGTGCCTGGCCGACGACTGCCTCGCGCAGCTCCACCTCAAGTGCGCGCGGGACGACGAGGCGCAGCTCTCTGGCCTCGCCCCGGGTCGAAAGGTCGACGTCGGCCATCACTTCGTAGACGAGCTGTGCATCGCGCACGGACCGCGTGATCGGGCCGATGGCGAGCATGCTGTCCGAAAAATGGTCGTGCCGGTCCGGCGGCCACGTGTTCGCTTTGGGCACCGCCTGCGAGGCCGGCTTGAACCCAACGACACCGCAGCAGTGCGCCGGGTAACGGATCGACCCACCGATGTCGGTCCCCACGCCGCACGCCACGCTGCCCGAGGCGACCAGCGCCGCATCGCCGCCGCTCGACCCGCCCGGGCTGCGCTCTGGGTTCAGCGGGTTGTTCGTCCGGCCGAAGACGAGGTTGTCGGCTTCGTGCACCATGCCGAACTCGGACAGGTTACCGCGCGCCAGGAGGATGGCCCCGGCGTCGCGCAGCCGGCGCACCACCGTGCTGTCGGTGTCGACGTGCCACCGCGGCATCCGCGCCGACCCGGCCGTGACGGTCTCCCCATCGATGCCGATGGTCTCCTTCACGCTGATGGGCACACCAGCGAGGGGCCCCGCGTCGAGGTAGCGCGCCTGCACGGGCGCCTCCTCCCGAAAGACGCGCACCGCCGCGTTGAGGGTCGGATGATGCCGCGTCAGTCGCTCCAGGTGCTCGGCCACGATCTCCTCAGGGTCAGCCATGCCCATGGCCCGCCCGCCGGTGAGGGCGACAGCGTCAAGAAACGAGCGCGGATCGGTCACCGGTGCAGCCATAATCGTGGAAGAACTATAAACCGTTACGCAGGAGGTGTGTGCTACCAACCTTCAGTTACTGACCGGGATGTGCAACGTCGAGGATGCCTTCGTTCGCGAGCTCGACCAGCAACTGCACAAATGCGGCGTGATCGAGGTGC
>CAYFRX010000340.1:0-3410 GCA_964345515.1 uncultured Rhodothermales bacterium | reverse complement strand
GGTCCACGGTCCATGGTCCCTCTGAGCACCACGAAGATGCCTCGCAACTTGGGTTGGTGTTATTCGCCGACCGGGTTGGACGCAGGCAGCGCGTAGGCCACGTACGTGTCGCCGGGTTTCGTGCCCATCTTGCCCCCGCCCGCCGCAATGACAACGTACTGCGTGCCGTTCACTTCATAGGTCGCGGGCGTGGCGTAGCCGCCGGCCGGGAGGTTCGTTGCCCAGAGCACCGCGCCCGTCCGCTTGTCGAAGGCGCGCAGCTTCTCGTCCTGCGTGGCCGCGACGAAGACGAGCCCGCCGGCCGTGACGACCGGGCCGCCGTAGTTTTCGGTGCCGGTGGGCGGCATACCTTGGGCAGTGAGCTCCTCGAACGCGCCGAGCGGCACCTGCCACGCGATCGTGCCTTCGTTCAGGTCGATGGCGCTCAACGTGCCCCACGGTGGTTCGATGGCCGGGTAGCCGTCCGGGTCGAGGAAGCGATTATAGCCGGTGTGCGTGTACGGCGTACGCGGCGTGTCGGGGGATGGTGCGGCCGTGACACGAGACGTGTCCTCGTGCGTGCCGAACAGGTAGGCGATGAGGGCATCTACCTCGTCCTCCGACAGCTGCGGAAAGCCCGTCATGCGCCCGCGCCCCTGCCGGACAATGCGCCGCGCCTGCGGCTGCGAGACGCGCTCCGCGAGGTGTTGCAGGCCGGGATACACGCCCTGCGTGTCGCCCTGCCGGTCGAGGCTGTGGCAGGCGGCGCAGTTGGATCGGTACACGGCTTCGCCCGCCGAGGCCAGCCCCTCGCCGAACTGCGGGCGCGTCTCCACCATGGTCAAGATCCACGGCATCTCGTTGGCATTCACGTACAGCAAGCCCGTGTCGGGGTCGAACGCCGCGCCGCCCCATTCGCCGCCGCCATCGAAGCCGGGGAAGATGAGCGTGCCCTCTGTGCTGGGCGGCGTGAACAGGGGGCCCTTCCGCAATCCCGCGAAGCGCTCTTCGACGTCCGCGTGCGCCTCGGACGTGCGCGTGGTGATGTCGGCTTCGGTAAAGGATTGCCGCACGAAAGGTGGGGGCTTCGTCGGGATCGGCTGCGTCGGCCAGGATTCTTCGCCCTCCAGGTCGGACGGCGGGGCGGGGCGCTCCTCCACGGGGAAGAGGGGGGCGCCCGTTTCGCGGTCCAGCAGGAACACGAAGCCGGACTTCGTTGCCTGCGCCACGGCGTCGACGCGCTGCCCGTCGTGCTCGACGGTGACGAGGTTGGGTGGCATGGGCAGGTCGCGGTCCCACAGGTCGTGGTGCACGGTCTGGAAATGCCACACGTATGCGCCCGTGGCGGCGTCGAGCGCGAGGATCGACGTGCCGAAGAGGTTCTTGCCGGGCCGGTTGCCGCCCCAAAAGTCGAACGCGGGCGAACCCGTGGGGATGAAGACGAGCCCGCGCGCGGGGTCGAGGCTCATCCCGGCCCAGTTGTTCACGCCGCCGACGCGCTGCCAGGCGTCCTCCGGCCACGTCTCGTAGCCCACCTCGCCGGGCTGGGGGATCGTGTGGAACGTCCACGCGATGGCGCCAGCGTGCACGTCATACGCGCGGATGTGGCCGGGCGCCGCCGGAGCCGGCCCTTCGCCCACCGAGGTGCCTTGGATCAGCAGGTCCTGGTAGACGACGCCCGGGCTCGTCGCCGTGACGGAGAGGTCCTCGGCGTCCCGTCCGAGTCCCTCGCGCAGGTCTACAGAGCCACCGTCGCCAAACGACACGACGGGTTGCCCCGTGGCCGCATCGAGGGCATACAGGTCCGGCCCCGCCGCGTAAAAGAGGCGCGCGTCATTGCCGTCCGACCAGTAGGCGAGCCCGCGGTTGACGCGCCCGGACCACTCCGCGTCGGCGAACGGGTCGAACGTCCACTGCTCCTCGCCCGTCGCGGCGTCGAGCGCGAAGGCCTTGAGTTTGGGCGACGTACCGTACAGCACGCCGTCGGCGACGATCGGGTTGCACTGGATTTGGGTGCGCGCGCCGGCATCGCCCGTGCGGTATGTCCATGCGACCTCCAGCTGATCCACGTTCGACGTGTCGATCTGATCAAGCGTGGCGTACTGGTTCCGGCCGAAATCGCCGAGGTAGGTCGACCACGTGCGGTACGCCGCGTCGTCCACGGGCACCCCGTCGGCCGGCGGGTCATCGCAGCCGCTCGCAAAGCATAGCGTGAGGAGCATGCCGCCGAGGAAGAGCAGTGATCGAGGTATCAACGATGACGTCATGAGCAGCGGGGGCGCGACGCAAGGAGAGACGCGGACACCGAAAAATAGCAGGCCTTGCCACAGGCATCAAGCACGACCGGATAGCGTGCCGCGTGCGACCGGCCCAAAATGGAAGACCCTGTTCATTCGGCGATGGAGCGCTTTCGCCCCTTTATCCTTCGCCGTCGCGTGTGTACGTTCGATTGGCGTTCGGAAGAGCGCCTTGGCAGTCCGAAGGGGCGCCCCGTAGTTCTCTCACGAAGTACCCATGTAGCATCTGTATGCACACAGCGTCGTCTTCTGCGGCATCTCTTCCTGGCTTGTCTCCGGCCCCTGACTTTTCGTTTCGCGACGGCCAGCGCGCCTTTCTGCAGAAGCTGGTGGTCGCGTACGAGCGCGGCGAGCGCGCGCACCTGGGCGTCTTCGTGCCGGGGTATGGCAAGACGCTCACGGCGCTTGCGTCCTTCACCGTGGCGCGGGCGATGGACATCTGCGACCGGCTCGTCGTGTTCGTCCCACGCGGCAACCTGCGCGACCAGTACGCCGACCCCGAGGAGCTCGCGCAGATGCTCCAGTGGATTGGCGCGCCGCCGCTGCCCTTCACCATCGCGGACAGCGACGAGGTCTTCCTCAAGAACGACGACATCCCGATTCTGATCGCCACGTACCAGTACGCCAGTGGCGACTCGGGCAACCGCGCGCTGAAGCGGTATTGCCAGCACGGCGATCCGCTGTTCGTGCTCGATGAGATCCACCACCTGCCCGAGGCGGGCGCGTGGTCGGCGGCGGTCGACAACCTGCCGTACACGGCGCTCGTGGGCCTTTCGGGCACGCCGCTTCGGAGCGACGGGCAGCCCCTCTTCGGCGTCCCGCACGAGGTGGTAACGCACGACGACGGCTCCGAATCGCAGTTCTACGACGCGCTGCACGAAGTCACGCTCCGCGATGCGCACGCGGAGGGCGGCATCCTGAAGCGCGTCGAGGCGCACGTGGTCGATTACACGATCACCATGCAAGAGGAAGACTCGGGGCGGCAGGTCGAGTTCACGCTCGCCGAACTGAAGAACGAGCTGTCGGATGAGACGGACATCGATCGCTACTTCGCGCGGCGCCATCTGCGCTTCCACGACGTGTATCTGGAGACGCTGCTCGGCCCGGCCATCGCGCGGTTTCAGGCGAAGCGGG
>CAYFRX010000339.1:1848-3426 GCA_964345515.1 uncultured Rhodothermales bacterium | reverse complement strand
CCGTATCGGCTAACCTACCATGTCTGGGAGGCTGCTATGGAAGGGGAGATCTCCAATGCGAGGGGAGTTGCTGTGTCACAGGTTGCTGTGTCACAGGCTGCAAGGCTTCCGGACCGGCTCGCGCGGGATCTCGGAGACGAGGTCATCGCGCTACTTACCAGAAAAGGCACCCTCGAAATCGGGCGCGATCCACACTCCGACCGCGTTTGGATCCATCGCCGCGGACGGCCGCGCCAGCGCACAGGGCACAGGCTCTCGTCGTCGCGCGCAACCGAGTTCTTAAACCGGGTGGCGGACGCGAAGGGCCAGGTGTTGACCCGACGCCAGCCTCGCCTCGAGGCATCGCTCCCGGAGCGCATTTTCGGCGGGGCGCGTCTTACGGGCCACATTCCGCCGATCGCCCGGGCGCCGGGGCTCGTGATCCGCACCCTCCCCCGCAAGGCGCCAAACCTAGAGAGCTACGTCCGCGATGGCATCATGACCGAGGCCGAGCGGGAGGTGCTGCAGCAGTCCGTACGAGAGCGCCAAAACATCTTCGTAGTCGGCGGCACGGGCACGGGCAAGACGACGCTGGCGATGGCCCTCTTGCGACTTGCAAGCCAGGTCTACCCGGAGGATCGCATCGTAACCATCGAGGACACTCCGGAGCTCAAGGTAGACGCCTGGTGCCACTGCCAGCTTTACACGAGCGAGCACCGCGGCCTGGCCGATCTCATCGAGCTGGCCCTGCGCTTGTCTCCGGACCGGCTGGTCGTCGGTGAAAGCCGGGGAAGAGGCATCCTTCGTCTCTTCGATGCCATGCTCTCGGGTCACCCAGGAGGTATCTCGACGTTCCACGCCGAGTCGGCCCGGAAGGCGCTCCGGCGCATGATGATCTACTGCCGTCGGGCGAGTGATACCGGCGCCCACCAGGAGACGATCGCCGAGGCTGTAGACCTCATTGTTGTCCTTGCGGGACGCGGAGATGCCCGCCGGGTCCACGAGATTGCAGCCGTCGATGGACTCAGCAGCGGAGGATCGTTTCGCCTTCGCTCCCTCACGTAAACGGCCCCACACGTAAACGCGTGCTCCCGTAAACGCTCCAGCGCGAGGGTTTCACCGCCTGGCTTCACGGGCAGTACCGAAGACAGCGCACCTTGAGAACACTAATCGTGGCACATACCTGTCCATAAACAGACCGGAAAACTGTTATGACGCGACCGAACCGCACCACCCGATCGATCCTTGCCACACCCTCTTCCAATTATGCTCCCCTCCTGGCCAGAGCCCTGACCGTCTTTGTGCTGGTGATGCTCACGAGCCTGGCGCTGCCAGAACACGCCCTCGCTGGCGGAGGTGCGGGTGGCATCGCACCTGTGGAAGCTCAGCTTACCGCTATTGTAGACTTTATTCGTGGACCCGCCGGCATCGCCATCTGCACGATTGGGCTTATCGCCGCCATCGGAGGCATGGTCTTCAACTCTCAGCGAGGGCGGCCCATTGGCTCGTTTGCCATCGCGGCCGTCGGTATTGTGCTCTTTTTCGCGGCGCCGGACATCGTCGCGTTCTTGAGCGCCGAAGGCGCGCTCTTGTGAGATT
>CAYFRX010000339.1:0-1748 GCA_964345515.1 uncultured Rhodothermales bacterium | reverse complement strand
TGAGATTGTCGCTGTATGGGCGATGCCGCGTGAATGATGCCGCGGCAGGGCCTATGCCTCGCAAGATAATCATCCTGTGTGTAGTGGACCTGCGTGTAGCGGGCCAGCCTGTAGCAAAAAAATGCAGCAAAGAGGGGTAGCTCTATGTCCTACCGAAACGCGTCGACAACCCTGCCAGCAGAGGATGTGCCTTCCCGCGCCCCGCGTGAAGTGGCCGTCCACCGATCGCTCACGAGAAGGCCCTACGTGCTTGGGGTGGGCTATCTCATTCTGGCGGTGGATATAACCCTCTTTTGGATCGCCTATGTGACGACCGGTCTCTTCTCCCCTGTTTTCTTGGGCACGGCCCTGGCCGCCTTCGCCCTCACGGGAGGAGTGCGCTGGGCCCGTAGCCGTGATCAGTATGCAGTCGAGGTCTTTCTCCGGGCCGCGACCACGCCGGCGCTCTGGGCGGCACACGCCCGGCCCGGCGTCGCAACCAAACGGCCGCCTCCGTCGATCCCGCCCAACCCGTGATGCCTCCCAACCCATATAGGGACCGACGCGACGCCGGGTTGCTTAAGCGGCCAGCCTCATGGGTGCGTCCCTGACGCGCAGGCCCCGCTTCACTCCAGCGGCTGCATTGACCCGGTGCGGCATCCATCCAGGGCTGTCAAAACTACACTACATAGCACCATACTTCATCGCGCGATGTACACGACCCTTCTTGCTCTTGCCGCTTTGGCCGCCGGCGCCGGCGTCGGGCCCCTCGCGCGCCGCCTGCAGGAATACCGGGCTGAGCCCGAGGCGCTGGCCGACCTCGTGCAGTGGGCCCTGCTCGCGGCGCCCGGTGTCATTTGGAACAAAGACGGCGCCTTCGTGGGGGCCTTCGAGTTTTCGGGTCCGGATCTCTCCTTTGCCACGGCCGACCAGACGGACCAGGTGGCCGATCAGACCGCCCGTGCACTGGGCGTTCTAGACGAGCGCCACATGCTCCACGTCGATCAGGTGCGCCTGCCCTCCCATGCTTACCGGTCCGAATACGACCACGGGAAGGGAGCAACGAAGGAGGCCACAGAAGACAAGACGTCTCCGCCCCTGGCCCGGCTTATCGATCGGCACCGGCGCGCCCGGCATACCTCGGGGACTCACTTCGAGGATCGCTTCTTTATGGCGCTCACCTACATGCCACCGGCGGCGATCTATGAGCGCGCTGCGCGCTTCTTCTACACCGGCGGCCCTCGCCCGGAAGGCGTCGACTGGACGCGCGCCATCGCCGGCTTCGAGGGGCGCCTCAGCGCCTTCGCCTCTCGCCTGCCCGACAGCTTGGGCCTTCGGCGCCTCCGGGGCGGCGCGCTCCTTTCGTATCTGCGCCTCATGCTCTACGGCGAGGACCATCCGGTGACGCCGCCGCCCGGGCCGGCCCTCTTCGACGTTCTTTTCGACCGCCCCCTGCGCGGGGGCTTCGAGCCAAAAGTCGGAGATCGGTGGACACAGGTCGTAGGCGTTCAGGGCTACCCCGACACGGCGGCCGCGGGCATCACGCGGGCCCTGGAGACGC
Source organism: uncultured Rhodothermales bacterium (assembly GCA_964345515.1). Taxonomy (GTDB): domain Bacteria; phylum Bacteroidota; class Rhodothermia; order Rhodothermales; family Salinibacteraceae; genus JAAAPH01. Next base: position 208 of record CAYFRX010000339.1, on the reverse strand, counting down.
TCCCGTTTCCATTTCGGTACTCGACCCGCCTGATCGGCACCTCCGCCGAGGGGGCGCGGGCGCTCCTGCGCCAGCGCATGAACACCTGGAGCCTCAAGCGCCGCGGCGCTCGCGAGCAGCTCGTGCGCGAGCCCGGCGATGAAGGCGACGCCGCAGCACTCTTCCTCGACACCTGGGCCGACGGCCTCACCCGCGACGCGCAGGAGGC
>CAYFRX010000338.1:0-3430 GCA_964345515.1 uncultured Rhodothermales bacterium | reverse complement strand
CATCGAAATCTCAAATCTCCGATGGATCGTTCTGGCATCTCCGTTGGGACTCGTGGGGGCGTTGCCATCCGGCGACGCTCGGGCCAGCCAGCCGCCAGGTTGGAACGTGAAGCGGGACGGGTGAATTGGGATAACATCCCTCCGCTTTGCTATATTTGTATCGCGTGCGCTGATGATTGAATCTGTAAAAGCCCCTACGATGACTTGCCAACATGTCCGTAGCACATCTGAAGAGACCACCGTTCCGCTTGGATTTGGCAACGCGACGGCATCAGCCGGCGATCATATCGCCCATTTCTACAAAGGGGCGGACCAACGCTTTCGGGTGCTCGGTCCGTACATTGCGACGGGGCTGCGGCGCGGCGACCGGTGCGCGTTCATCTCAAGTCCTGCGGCGGCCGACCACCTGTGCGCCTGGCTTCGCGACGACGGCGTAGACGCCGAAGCGGCGTGCGCGTCCGGTCAGCTCATCCTGCATCCAGGGGAAGCCACCGAAGAGGACATGCGGCGCCTCGCCGAACGCATCGAGGCCGAGGCGTTGGATACCGGACACTCCCTGGTCCGCTGGGCGGGCGACGGCGGATGGGCGCTGGAAAGCGAGATCTCGGTCTGCGAAATGCTGCGCTGGGAGGCGCTCTACGATAAGTGCTCGACCGGTTGGGAGATGCTCGCCATGTGCCAGTTCGATCTGACCGTCTTCAGCGGCGAGGTCGTCATGGACGCGCTCCGGTCGCATCCGCTTTGCGTCATGGGCGATGTCGTGGTGCCCAATCCGTTCCACATGGAGCCAGAGGAACTGCTCGACGTGCTCTCCGAGCGTACTTAATTGCATACGCTCAGCAGTGTGCGCTCATCACACCGCATCCGCTTGACAAGAAGCAATGGCTGAATCACCCTCGTCGCTTGGATTAACCAACACGCCACCGATCCTCGGGTTTGGGACAGCCCTCGTGCACATCGATGAGCGCCGGGAGGTGGCCCGGCTGCTGGCCGGGGCCATCCCGTCGGTGGTGCCGGGGCCGCTGAGCGCCGTCCTACTGCATCCGGATGGTTTCTCGTCCACGGAGCGGGTGGGCCAGTGGCAAGGCGCCCCGCTCGACGACACGGTCATGGACGAGATCGAGCGTCTCGCGTCCAATGCCGGGGGCAATGTCGCTTCCCGTCAGATCGAGGTCGAGGCGTCCCGCACGCCGGCACTGGCCGGGCGCGGCGTGCAGCGCCTGCTCGTCGCGCACGTCGGCACGGTGGATCGCACCTTCGGCGTGGCCGTCACCGGGCAGACCGACGCCGCGCCGTACGAGCCCGCGGCCGAGGCGTACCTGCAGATGCTCGGCGCTCAGGCGTGCATCGCGCTCCACCGCATCCAGGCCGACAAGGAGCGGGCCGCGCAGGAGGCGGCCTTGTGGGAAAGTGAGGCCCGGTACCGCCAACTGGCCAACGCCGTCTTCGAGGGCATCGTGCTGATTCGCGATGGCGTGATCGTGGACACCAATGCGCGGTTTGACGACATGCTCGGGTACGAGCGCGCCGAGCTCGTAGGGCAGGACCCCGTCGATCTCGTGGCACCGGAGTACCAGGACCGCGCGGCGGAGCGGATCGCGGCTGGCGACGAGACCCCTTACGAAAGCGTGTGCCTCACGAAAGAGGGCGAGCCGGTGCCCGTGGAGGTGCGCGGCCGGATGGTGGAGTACCGGGGGCGGATGACGCGCGTAACGGCCATCCGCGACATCACCGAACAGAAGCAGACCGAGCGCGCGCTGCGCCAGGCCCGCGATGAACTGGAGCAGCGCGTACGAGAGCGCACCGCCGAGCTGGAACAAACCAACCGGGAGCTCAAAGCGGAGATCGCCGAGCGCCGGCAGGCACAGGAAGCACAGCGCCAGCAGCTGTCCGCCATGGAGGCCGCGATGGTCGGCATGTCGATCCACCGGGCCGACGGCACGTTCGTCTACGCGAATCAGGCCCACGCTGACATCTATGGCTACGACGGCCCGTCGGAGCTCATCGGCGCATCGTGGGAGATGCTGTACGACGATCAGGAGGCGGCGAAGATCAAGCAGTCGGTGATCGCGGAGCTCAAAGCAGGAAACCGGTGGTGCGGTGAGGTGATCGGCCAGAAGAAGAATGGGGAGCCCTTCGACGTGTATCTCTCGCTGGCGCCCCTCGACGACGGCGGGCTGGCCTGCGTCTGCCAGGACATCACAGAGCGGAGAGCGTCCGAGCAGGCGCTCCGGCAGTATGCCGGGCGGTTGGAAACGTTGCGTACCATTGACCAGGCGATCCTCGCCGCCGAGTCGCCGCACGACATTGCCCAGGCAGCGATGCAGCGCGTGCGGCGGGTGCTGCCCAGCGTGCGGGCCAGCGTGGTCCTCTTCGACCACGAGGCCGGCGAGGGCGAGGTACTGGCCTACTACCGCGAGGGCGACACGCCGCTCAAGACGGGCGCCCGGGTTCCCCTCTCGTCCCTGCGCATCACCGAGTCCATCCAGCTCGGCGAGGCTGAAGTCGTGCAGGATCTTCGCGCCATCGAAGGCACGGAGGTGACCGACCGGCTCCATGCCGAGGGGGTGCGCTCGTACATCAGCCTGCCCATGATCATCGAGGAGCAACTGCTCGGCACGGTCAACATCGGGGCGGGTGGGCCGCACGCCTTCACCGACGAGCATCAGACGATTGCCCGTGAGGTGGCGGATCAGCTGGCGATCGCCATTCGCCAGGCGCGGCTGCTGGAGCAGGTGCAGCGGCAGACCGAGGAGCTGGAGCAACGCGTCGCCGAGCGGACGGCCGAACTCGAGTCGTTCACCTACTCGGTCTCGCACGACCTGCGCACGCCGCTCCGCGCCATCGACGGCTTCACGCGCATGCTGGTCGAAGACTATGCCGACGAGCTCGACGACGAGGGCCAGCGGCTCTTGAATGTGGTGTACGAGAGCGCCCAGCGGATGGGCCAGCTCATCGACGACCTGCTGGCGCTCTCGCGCCTGGGCCGTCGCGACATGCGGCACCGCTCCATCGACATGGAGCAGCTCGCCCGGGACGTCATCGACGAGCTGTGCCGTGCCGAGCCCGAGCGACGGGCCGTTGACATCACCCTCCAGCCACTGCCCCCGGCCGAGGGCGACCGCGCCATGGTGCGGCAGGTCTTCGTCAACCTCCTCTCAAATGCCATCAAGTTCACGCAGCATGAGCGTAACGCAACCGTCGAGGTGGGCACGTACGAAGACCATGGGACCCCTGTCTACTACGTGCGCGACAACGGCGCCGGCTTCGAGATGGAGTACGCCGACAAGCTCTTCGGCGTGTTTCAGCGGCTCCATGACGACGCCGAGTTCGAGGGCACCGGCGTGGGCCTGGCCGTCGTGGAGCGCGTCATCCGGCGCCATGATGGCACGGTCTGGGCCGAAGGCGCGGAGGGAGAGGGGGCCACGTT
>CAYFRX010000337.1:0-3431 GCA_964345515.1 uncultured Rhodothermales bacterium | reverse complement strand
GGCACACCGAGCCGCCGCGAGCGTCGCTTTTCTGTGCTACATCCTAGTGGGTAGCATCAAGCTGTATCAATGCCTTGGGGATATCATCACCTCTGCGTGTCGTGTTTGGTGAGTGCGTAGTGCGTTAAAAGAGCGAGTAGTAGGTGAGGCCGAGCTTCAAGCCCCACACGCTGTCCGGCACGCGGCCAATGGCCGCGCCGTCGAGCCGGTCGTCGAGCACGTAGCGCGTGTGGAGGCCGGCGCGCACGCCCAGCCGCGGCGAGGCCATGACCTCCAGCCCTGCGCCCGCAGACAGGTGCGGCATCACGTCGTCCTGCAGCGAGAGCTCACGGATCGACTGCGTCATCGCGCCGCCGCCCAGCTGCAGGTACGGCGTCACCGTGCTGTTCGGTAGGACGTAGTATTCGAGCTGCGCCTCAGCCGAGAGCGTGAGGTCGTCGAAGGCGTCTCGGGCGGCCACGCGGCCGGCACCGAGGTCAAGGCCCAGGCCCCAGCGGTCGCCCAGCGCGGTGCGGACGCGCAGACTGCCCATCGGGCGCGTCTGCGGATTCTGGTAGTCGCCACTGTACTGCTGCGCGCCGACGCTCAGTCCAAGCCCGGTGCCCGCGCGACTATCTGTAGCGATGGGGCGGTCGAAGACGTCACGGTTAAGCGCGTCCTCCTGCGCCGCGTCGTACTGCCGGAAGGCGCTGCTCAGCGTATCCGCCGGATTCTGCAGGCCCCAGATGCCGCCGCGCACGCCTTCGATTACCAGGCCCTTCACCGACTCCTCGATGGCGGCCGTCACGGCCATCACCCCCGGCTCGTTGTACGTGTAACCGGCTTCGGTCTCCAACAGGCGATCCTTGTCGACGAACAGGAACGCGCCGCCGTCCACCTTCTGCGAGAGGATCGTCTTCGTCGTGTGGACCGTCTTCAGGATGCGGCCGCTCTGCGTCGACACCGCGCGCAGGTACACCGTCACCTGGTCCTGGCGAAACTCGCCCGAGGCGCCGATGCCGAAGAAGCGCGCGCCGGCGCCGCCCGTCATCACGTTCGTGTCGTAGCCGATGATGCCGCCCTCCAGCATGACGCCGGCGTAGAGCAGCGGCGGCAAATTGCCGAGCGACTCGCCGTTCGGCCCCTGGTGCTGAGCGCGGATCGACTGGATGATCTGCCGCTCGTTCAAGAGGTTCGACAGCCCTTCGCGCTCGATGGTCGTGAACCAGCCGGACTCTTCCAGCGCGCGCAAAAGGATGGAGGTCGCGCCCTGCGTCACGGCCGTCGAAAACGTCGAGGCGCGCTCGGAGGCCTTGTACTGCCCCGTCTGGTCGCGGAAGCGGTAGACGGCGGCCACGACCTTATCGTTCGGCGGCGGCAGCGCCGTGAGCCCGGGCCGCTCGTCGCTCTCCAGGCCCGGATGGGCCGGCTTCACGGCAAACGGCTCCATGTAGTTAGCACAGCCGCTGGCCGCGAGACCGGCCATCGTGAGCAGGAGCAGCCAGGCGAGTTGGAGGGTGCGGGTGCGATTCATAAATGAAGGGCGGTTGATGAGCAGGTCGTGCGGCAAGGCAGAGGGGCGGCGGTCGATCCGGTCAAAACGAGGGGATCGTGATGGTCGACTCGTCGCCCGTCAGCTTATTGAAGACTTTGATGTTGATGCCATCCAGGCCCGGGCTCACGTCTACGGTGAACTCGCCGAGGTCGTAGGTGCCCTGCTCCTGCAGGTTCAGGTTGCCGAACCGGTCGGACACCAACTCGCGCGAGAGCTGGCTCAGGATTTGGCGCTGCAGGCCGCTCTCGAAGTCTTCGAGCGGATCGCGGCGAAAGCGGTCCCGGCCCGCGTCCTGAAACGCGTTCTGCGTCTTGGCCGAGTTGAGCATCCATTGGTAGTTCACCGGCGAGCCGCCAAAGGCGGGATTCGTCGGCTGATACACCAAGTCCTGCGCCTGGGCCGACGGGCTGAGTCCAAGGACCAGTAGCGTGGCGAGTGCCAGCAGACGGCCGGCGCGGATCAACGTCGAGGTCATCGTGCGCGAAAGGGTCATGGTCAGTAGGCATTCATGGAAAGATTCGACTGCAGGCGGCGCTGCGTCATGTAGACGGCGCGCTTCGCAGCCTGCTCGATGATGTCGGATCGGGGCTGCAGGCGGGTCTGAAACACGACGTTCTGGTTGACGCGCACTACCACGCGCGTCCCGAGGCTGGGCATGGGCTGCTCGCTCACGACCACCGTGTAGTAGTAATCCTTCTCGGGCGCGGTCCAGCGGTCGTAGAACGCGTCGTAAAAATCGCGCCCCACCTTCGTCCGCGTCTCGTCTGTCACGAGACCCGTGATGGTGGGGCCGTCGTCATCGCCAGCATCTTCCGGAATCTGGCCCGACACGGCGGCCTCGAAGGACGACATCTCAGCCGCTTGCTCGGGTGCGCCGGAGGTCGCCGCTTGGCGGGACGAGGACGCATCGTCAGTAGCTTCGGCCAACTTCGCGAGGCGGCGCAAGGTCGAGCGCGCCTGCGGTGTCAAGTCGGTGCTGTCGCGCGCCGCGGTCACCCTGCGCCGTGTGCTGTCCGTCGGCGCCGCTTCGGCGCGTTCGGTGGGGTCGGTCGCGGCCGCAGTAGGCTGGGCGCCAGCCACGACCGTATCCCCCGAGTCGGGAGGTGCCGTGGACGCACCAGCTGTCGAATCGCCCGTCGCGGATGGGCGCGCCGCCACGGTCGAAGGCTCAGGGGACGGCGTGATAGGGAGCGCGTCGGCCAGGCTGAGCGTATCGCTCGCAATAAGCACGTCGTGAGGGATGACGAGCGGCGGCACAGGCCGCTGCGGCAGGCGCTCGGCGCGATCGAGAGGACCGGTCGAGCGCGTCCACAGCAGTCCGCCGATCAAAAGCGCACTGGCTGCCCCGGCTGCGATCCAGAACGGGGGCTCCGCAAACGCACTACGTACGATTCGCTCCGGAGAAGGCATGCGCGCCACAGGTCATGAACAGAAATGCAAACCAAACGGGCTGTGTCATGCGTGTCTCCCGCCTGTCTCACAGCGATGACATAGCTATGAGCCGATCCGACGCCTCAACTGCTCTTTTGGATGAGGGGTTGCTTGTCGGTTTGGAACGTATGGTGTGTAACCCGTGGCAGCGAGTCGGCCACATACAGTAGCCGAATCGTGCCGAAACGCTCATCCAGTGCTTCGCTTTCTTACGAGAAACAAAGCGCAGGGCTGATGCGCTCGACATCGTGTGCGTGCTGCATCGGCTGGCGTTGAGCACCATGGATTTTTGCTCGCGCCGCGCGGTGCCATTGCAATGTGCGGATTGGGCGGTCTACCTCGCCGCGTTCGCACGACGCATCCGTCCCCTATCCACTGGGCGCGACCTAGGCGCGCGCACCCCATCCATTCTGCTCCAGTTTGTGGCGGACTGTTACGGCGGTCCTGCTCGTGAGCGTGCTGCGCG
>CAYFRX010000336.1:0-3443 GCA_964345515.1 uncultured Rhodothermales bacterium | reverse complement strand
TCGTCGTCGTTCACAACCTGTTCAGCGCCCTCCAGGACGTAGCTACCGACGCCCTCGCGGTGGACCTGCTCGACCCCGACGAACGCGGGTTTGTGAGCGGCGCCATGTGGAGCAGCAAGATTGGGGGCATTGCCATCGGCGGCGCGGGGATGAGCACGGTGCTCAACGAAATCGGCTGGCGCCCAGCTATTGCCATCCCCATCGTGCTGCTGCTCGGCGTGATCGTGGTGTCGCTGTGCGTGCTCGAACGCCCGGGGGAGCAGCGCCTCGCCTGGCCGCTGCTTCCCGCTCCGAAGAAAGACGCCTCGGGCGCGTCGCTGTCGGAGCAGCTGCTCGACATCCTGCGCCAGCTCAAGCGCACGTTCCGGCAACCGGCGGCCGCCACGCTGGCATTCCTGGCGCTGCTCGCCCCGGTGCCCACGCGCATGATGGTCACGTTCGGTCCCGTCTTCACGGTACAACAGTTGGGCTGGTCGGACGCCGGCTACTCCCAGTTTGCCGGCGGTCCGGCGCTCATCGCCGGCGCGGCTGGTGCGCTGCTCGGCGGCTGGCTCGCCGATCGCTACGGGCGCAAGATCGTTATCAAAGGCGCCGTCGCCGGCATCATGCTGACGTTCCTCGGGTTCGCCACCTCGGCGCCGTGGTGGTCGATCTCGGCGGTGATCATCGTCTTCTTCCTGGCCGGCGTCTTCTTTGACATGACACTCAAGATGGCGCTGCAAGCCATCTACATGACCATGACGCGCAGCCGTGTAACCGCCAGCCAATTTACCATCTACATGACGCTGGGCAACATGGGCAATGTGATTGGCAGCGCCGTCCTGGTCCCGCTCGACGCCATCTTCGACGCGCAAATGCTGTTCGTAAGCGCGGCCGTGCTCGGCGTCGTGCCGCTCATCCTGCTGCGCTGGCTGCCCCACGCCGTGGCCTCCGGCGACGTGTCGATGTCGGCCGACCCCGCGTGATGCCGCTCGTCACTATGCGTGTCCCCTTCAGCCCGTATCCGATTGGCGAGTTCATCCCGATGGTGTGGCGTCGGTTCACCCCACCGCCTCCGCCCCCTGGCCCGCTGACGCACGACTTCGTGCTCGCCGATACCGCGCCGGACCAATGGATTGGGCTCGTGGGCGACGTATGTCCGCTGTTCGGCCGCGAAGCGGTGTTCGGCCCCGGCATCCACGCGTTCTTCGCGGACTGCACGTGCATGGTGGGCAACTTCGAGGGGATCCTCAGTGACAAACCGTGGCGGCCGTTCTTGATGAAGCACGACGCCCGCATCTTCGACGTGCTCGCCGAGCTGCACTCGTTGGACCGCTGGACGCTGTCGCTTGCCAACAACCACGCAGCCGACTTCGGGCCCGAGGACCTGGATCGCACGATTCAGGCCGTCGAGCAGCGCGGCATCAGCTGGCTCGGCACCCGCGAGCAGCCACGGGTTGCGCTCGGCGACGCCATCACCCTCACCGCGTGGACGTGGTGGTCGAACCGACCGACGGACGCCGTCGCCCAGGAGGATCCGGGCGCTCCCGAGCCGCCGGGCCTGCACATCGCCTACCCACACTGGGGCTACGAGCACGAGCGGACGCCACGCACCACGCAGACGCTCCCGGAGGGCTATGCGGTCACGGCCGGGCATCACACACACCTCCCCCAGCCGGTGGAGCAGACCGCCGACGGGCGGCTCGTGGCCTGGTCGCTTGGCAACTTCATCACCGGCAAGCGCCTCCGCGTGCTCGGCGAGGGGCTGCTGCTCAAGATCGGCGTAGCCCGTGACGACCGCGGCGTGCCGCGCATCGTGCGCGCATCGACGCGGCCCATCACGTTGGACCGCTCGGACGCCCGCTTCTGCCGCGTAGCCCTGCGCCCCGACCGATGAAGCGCGCGACAGCTTCCTCGCGCGCTGCCTAACCGCGGCCTAACACCGTCACACAGTCTTCAATGACGGACGGGATCCTGTAACAGCTGTAGTGGTGTGATACACACAGCGTGAGGTGACGTTTTGGCAGACCCACCTCGCGCAACTCGCATGGTTTTCCGCAGTGCAGTTTCTTCCCCCTTCTGTTTATGGATCGAGCTTCCCTTCAAGAACGCTTTGGCATCGTTGGTGGGTCGAGCGCCATCAAGAACGTCATCGACCGGGCGCGCCAAGTCGCGAAAACCGACATCACCGTGCTCCTGCAGGGCGAGAGTGGCGTCGGCAAAGAGCTGATCGCCGAGATGATCCATGAGACCAGCGTGCGCCGGCACGAGCCGATGGTGATCGTGAACTGCGGCGCTATCCCCGAGGGCCTCATCGAGTCGGAGCTCTTCGGCGCCGAGAAGGGCGCGTACACGGGTGCGGTGGAGCGCCGGACCGGCTACTTCGAAGAGGCCGACGGCAGCACCATCTTCCTCGATGAGATCGGCGAGATGCCGCAGGCCGCGCAGGTGCGGCTCCTCCGCGTGCTAGAGACGGGCACGTTCAGCCGCGTCGGCTCGTCGCAGCAGCAGCAGACCGACGTGCGCATCGTGGCCGCCACGAACAAGAAGCTGGGCGAAGAGGTCGAGCAAGGCCACTTCCGCAAAGACCTGTACTACCGGCTCAGCACCGTCGTCATCCAGATTCCTCCGCTGCGTGAGCGCCGCGAGGACATCCTGCCTATCTTTGAGCACTTCCTGCACCGCCTCTCGAAGGAGTACAACTCGCCACTCAAGAAGCTCAACGACGACGCGAAGGAGCTGCTGGAGAGCTACCACTGGCCCGGCAACGTCCGCGAGCTGCGCAACGTGGCCGAGCAGGCCGTGGTGCTCCTACGCCAGCAAGAGGTGACGGCTGACGACCTACGCTCCTCCCTGCGCGGCGTCAACGAGTCGACCTCGACCAAGCTGATGCGTGTGGAGCGCGAGGAGGCCCGGGGCGAACGCGGTGAAGGGGACGCCCGCGAGCGTGAGCTGCTGTACCGGGCCATCCTGGAGATGCGCATGGAGATGCGGGACATGAAGGATCAGCTCCAAACGCTGGCCTCGAACATTGGCGTGGCCGTGCCCCGCGAGATCGTGGAGCGCGGCGACTTCCCGTCGGAGCGCGGCGACTTCGTGATCGTGCGCGACGCCAACAGCAACGACCTCAACGTGCGCCGGGAGTCGAGTAACGCCGGGGAGCCGAACCGCGACTCGTTTATCGAGGACGTGGCGTACGAGATCGAGAGCGAGGAGCCCACGGCGCCCTCCCCCACCTCGTCCTCGTCGCCGCCGTCCGCTCCGGTGTCGAGCGCCGAGCACCCGAACGGCCAGCCCGGCGCCCCTCCTGAAGAGGAGGACGCCGACGACCCGCTGCCGACGCTGGAGGAGGCCGAGCACAACCTCATCCGCAAGGCGCTGCGTCACTTTGACGGGAACCGGCGCCAGACGTCCAAAGCCCTCGGCATCAGCGAACGCACGTTGTATCGCAAGCTCAAGGATAT
>CAYFRX010000335.1:0-3471 GCA_964345515.1 uncultured Rhodothermales bacterium | reverse complement strand
TGGCTTGATCCAAAGGGACGCAAAGATCAAGGCGGTGAAGAAATCGGCTCCCTGCGGCCCGACTCCGCTAACATCCTCGAAACTCGCTCGCTGTGCTCGCTCAGACACCGAGGATGTTGGCCGCTGCGTCGGCCCTTCGGGCGGGACGCCGATTTCTTCAAGGCCAGTGGCCCGGGGAACCGGTGAGAAGCTAGATCACCACAATTTCAGGAAATGGGTATCACTACTCGCTCGCCCATGAAATTCACCAGCACGCGTGACGACAGTCACTGGGCGCCTCTGGCCACGACGCTGTCCGAGGGCCTGGCGCCCGATGGCGGACTGTATGTACCGACCGCGTTTCCGGACCTGGGCCTCGAGGCCTTTGACGGGCTGGAACGCATTGAGGCCATCGCCGAGCGTCTCCTGCGTCCGTTCTTCGCGGGCGACCGGCTGGAGGACGCTCTGCCCGCCATCTGCGCGGAGACGTTCAGCTTTCCCGTCCCGCTGCGCGATCTGAAGGATGACACGGCCGTGCTAGAGCTCTTCCACGGCCCAACCGCCGCGTTCAAAGACGTGGGCGCGCGGTTTCTGGCGAGTTGCCTGTCGCGCCTCAACGAAGGCGCCGATGAGCCCGTGACCATCCTCGTGGCCACCTCGGGCGATACGGGCGCCGCCGTCGCGGCAGCCTTCCACGAGAAGCCGAACGTCGAAGTCATCGTCCTCTACCCGAAGGGTCGCGTGTCGGACCGACAGGAGAAGCAACTCACCGGGTGGGGCGGCAACGTGCTCACCGTCGCCGTGCAGGGCGTCTTCGACGACTGCCAGCAGCTCGTCAAGGCCGCGTTCCGGGACGACTGGTGGCAGACGCACCGGCGGCTCTCGTCGGCCAACAGCATCAACTTGGGGCGGCTGCTCCCGCAGATGACGTACTACGCGGCGGCGAGCCTGTGGTACCAGCGGCGTCACGGCGCGCGGCCCGGCTTCATCGTCCCCTCGGGCAACCTCGGCAACGCGCTGGCCGGGCTCTACGCCCGCGCCTGCGGCCTGCCCATCGGCGCGGTAGTGATGGCGACCAACGCCAATCGGCCCGTTACCCACTTCCTAGAGACGGGCGACTGGCAGCCGTTCGATACGGAGGAGACGCTAGCGACCGCCATGGACGTGGGCGATCCGAGCAATATGGAGCGGGTCCGCCACCACTGGCCGGACGTGGACGTCCTCCGCGCGGCCGTGCGAGCCCAACGCGTCCCGGATGGCGCCATCCGACGCCAGATCCGCCGCGGTCCCGACGCGTGGGGCGAAGTGTGGGATCCTCACACTGCCACCGCCGTCGAAGTGCGCGAGCAGGCCGGCACGCCGCACTGGATCCTCGTGGCCACGGCGCATCCGGCCAAGTTCGAGCAGGTCGTGGAACCGCTCATCGGTCAGACCGTGCCGGTGCCGGAGGCCCTCGCCGCCGTGATGGACCGGGCAGCGCCCGCCCCCGAGATCGAGCCCTCGCTGGATGCACTCCGCGCGGAGGTTCAGTCGCACGCGGCGACCCGACGGGAAGCTCCGGCCCGCGAATGATTACGAACATCCTGTTGCGACATGGCGGAGTACGATTGGGACAGCGACGAGCCCTGGGACGAGAACCAGTGGGAAGCCTTCCTGCGCGAGAATGACAAACGCGTGGACCGGTACATGGAGCTGCTCCACGACTTCTTGCAGACCCACCCGCGCCCGACGCGCGACGAGCCGGAGCGTCTGGCGACCTGGAAAGACGACCTTCGGGCCTTCATCGACGAGAAGGGCTGGACGCGCGACGACCTCGCCCTGCCGTTCATCTGGCTCGAAGACGCCGACGACGCCGACGAGAACGCGCTCTTCCGCTTCGACGATACGTTCGATGAGGACGCGTTCTTCGACGATGGGCTGTTCGACGAGGACTTCGATGACGATTTCTCGCTCGATAGCCTGGAGCGGCTGCCCATCTACCAGGAGGCCTTTGCGCTCACGAGCCGCGTCATGGACTGGTCGGACGAGGTGCCGGGCGGGGTGAAGGGCAGCACGCTCGTCCAGTTCTGCGCCAACGTCATGCAGATCCCTGCCAAGGTGGCTGAGGGCCACGCCATCGGCTACGAGCGCGACATGCTGGGTGGCAACATCGCCTGCGTGAAGCGCGCCCTCGCCGCCGCCAACGCGGCCCTCGGGCTGCTGCGCCAACTCAAGCACGAGCCCTACATGACGCCGGCCACCTACCGCGTGCTGTACGAGGACACGTACGAGCTGCGCAATGCGCTCGGGATCTACGTCCAAGAGCTCCGCGCCCGCTTCAACCTGGGGATTGACTGATTGGGTAATTGATTGATTGGGTGATTGTGGGCTGCACCAGTCAATCCCCCAATCGACAGTCCCCCAATTGACCGCGTTGCTATGTCGCAAACGCTTACCGAGACCGGCCGCATCATCGACCCGCTGAATCGGGACGCCTTCACCGGCACGGTGCACGTCCGCGATGGACGCATCGCCAGGATTGAGCGGCATGCGACGGACGTCGAACGCGTGATTCTGCCGGGGTTCATCGACGCGCACGTCCACATCGAGAGCTCGATGCTCACGCCGTCCGAGTTTGCCCGGGCCGCCGTGCGGCATGGCACCGTGGCCACCGTCTCCGATCCCCACGAGATCGCCAACGTGTTGGGGATGGGCGGCGTCACGTACATGATCGAGGATGGGCAGCGCGTGCCCTTCAAGTTCAACTTCGGCGCGCCGTCGTGCGTCCCGGCCACGCCCTTCGAGACGGCCGGCGCCACGCTGGGGCCGGATGACGTCGCCGCGCTCCTCGACCGCCCCGAGGTGCGCTACCTGAGCGAGGCGATGAACTATCCGGGCGTGCTCAGCGGCGACGCCGACATGCTAGCGAAGATCGACGCCGCCAAACAGCGCGGCCTGCCCATCGACGGCCACGCGCCCGGCCTCCGCGGCGATGACGCCCGGCGCTACGCGGACGCGGGCATCTCGACCGAGCACGAGTGCGTGACCATCGACGAGGCGCGCGACAAGCTGGCCGCCGGCATGCACATCGCCATCCGCGAGGGCTCGGCAGCCAAGAACTTCGACGCGCTCATCCCGCTCATGGACGAGGCGCCGGAGCGGCTCATGTTCTGCACCGACGACGCGCACCCGGATGCGTTGATTCAGGGTCACATCGACGCGCTCGTGCGCCGCGCCCTGGCTCGGGGCTACGACCGCATGGACGTCCTCCGCGCGGCCTGCGTGCATCCCGTTCAGCACTACGACCTCGACGTGGGGCTGTTGCAGGAGGGCGACCCGGCCGATTTCATCGTGGCCGATGCGCTGGACGACCTGCGTGTCCGCCGTACCTACATCGACGGCGTGCTCGTGGCCGAAGACGGGGAGACGCGTATCGAGCGCGTCGATTCGCCCGTCGCCAACGTCTTCGCCGCCGGGCCGAAGCAGCCGGAGGATTTCGCGTGCCCGGCAGAA
>CAYFRX010000334.1:0-3516 GCA_964345515.1 uncultured Rhodothermales bacterium | reverse complement strand
CCATCGCATCAGAAGCGGAACGGGGCACATGAAAGTGGGCACGCAGGGCGGAGGGGGTTCCGCGCTCGATCTATGGCCGCTGGGGCAGGGGGGCGTTCATCGCCTCCAGCCAGCGCAGGAGCCGGCGGTGGAGACGCTGGCGGACGGACGGGCGCTCGGCGGCCACGTCGTGGCGCTCGCCGAGGTCAGCGTCCAGGTTGTAGAGTTCGAGGCGGTCGTCTTCGTAGAAATGGAGCAGCTTCCACGGGCCGGCGCGGATGACGCTCACCGGCGTCGTCCGCCAGTGGCCGGGCTCGAACGCCTCCAGGTACCCCGGGAAGTGCCAGTAGAGCGCGTCGCGGTCGAGGGGCGTGTCGGCGCCGGTGAGCACGGGCAGCAGGCTCCGGCCGTCCAGCACGTAGTCGTCCGGGGGCGGCACGCCCGCAGCCTCCAGCAGCGTCGGGTAGACGTCGAGGCTGATCACAGGCTCGGTCGAGGCGCTGCCCGGCGCCACCTGGCGCGGCCACCGCACGATCAGCGGCACCCGGATGCCGCCTTCGTAGAACGAGCCCTTACCGCCTTTCAGGGGCGCATTGTCGGTGAAGCCGTTTGCTTCGAGCCCAATCGAGCGGTAGCCACCGTACCCGCCGTTGTCGGACGTGAAGAGGACGATCGTATTGTCGGCGAGCCCGGCCGCGTCCAGCGTGCGCATGATCCGCCCAACGCTGCGGTCGAGCGCTTCGACCAGCGCCGCGTAGGCCGCATTGTCGTGCCCGTTGGCGGGCGGCTTTGCGCGGTACTTGGCCGCGCGGGCGTTCGGTACTTGCAGCGGGCCGTGCGGCGCGTAGTGCGACAATTGCAGGTAGAACGGCTCGTCCCGGTGGGCGCGGATAAATTCCGACGCCTTGCGCGCCAGGTAGTCAGTCAGATACTCCCCGAACCGGGTCGAGTCGATGTGCGGATTGTTGTCGGGCTGGAAGTAGCCGCCAGGCCACTCGGGATGGCCCGCGCGGTATCCCCCCACGTTGACGTCGAAGCCGTGTTGCTGGGGGCCCTCCGTGGGCGGATCGCCGAGGTGCCACTTGCCGATGAGGCCCGTCGCGTAGCCAACCTCCTGCAGGCGCTCGGCCAGCGTGATCGTTTCCGGCGGGAGGGCCATCGCGTTCTCCGGGGGGTGCAGGGCGCGATGGACCGCCTGGCCGCGGGCGCCGCTGTCCACCGTGTAGGTTGGTTGGCGCGGGTAGGACTGGCCGCTCAGGAGCGCCGCGCGCGTCGGCGCGCAGTTTGCCGCGCTGGCATACGCGTCGGTGAACAGCATGCCCTGCTGCGCGAGCCGGTCGATGTGTGGCGTCTCGTAGAAGGGCTGCTTGTGCGGCGCGTACGGGTCGTGGGGCGTGTACGGGTTGACGTCCGTGTAGCCCAAGTCGTCCGCCAGGATGACGACGATGTTGGGCGGATCTGGAGCGTCCCTCGCGTGCCCGTGGGCCGGCGCGGTCCATCGCCCCGATACCCCGATCGCGATGAACAGAAGGGCCGCGATCGCGCGGCGGCCAGGCAATGACATGCAAACGGGTACTGATCTGAGAGGGCGAAGAAGAAAACGACCCGATGCCGGAGCGCCCCACGGAGACACCACGACACCGGGTTAATGACGGTGGCTCTACAGCTTCTGGGCCCGAGGCCGCAGGTCGGTGAGACTCGAGATGCGCACCGGCTCCCCGGACTCGACGCTGTTCCGGGCGGCCACGCCGATGAGGATCGACATCGCGCCGTCGCGGCTGCCGGCCGTGTGGCCCAGCGGGTCGGGCGCGTCCGGGGTGCGGAAGAGTTTGTCCTGCAAGCGCTGGTCCCCGCCGCCGTGGCCGCCGCGCTGGAAGCTCACGGGAAGCGTCCCGTACTCCTCCCACAGGTTGTGCACGATGATGGGTTGGGACTGCATGTCCTCGCCGCCTTCCTGATCCATTTCCATGGCGTGCAGCTCATCTTGGCTGAGCCCCTCATCGTCCATCCACGGGATGTCCTGCCACGCTTCGATGCGGCCGTCCGTGCCGTTGAATGCGATGCGCCAGCCCTCAAACGGCGAGTACGTCGTCAGCGAGTAGTTGACCGAGACGTTGTTCGCATACCTGATCTGCGCCGACATCTTATCGTAGATGTTGACGTCGTGGCGGAAGAGGCAATTGTCTCGGATGTAGCCGTCGTGCTCCTCGTGTTCGACGTACAGGTTCATGAGGTGCTCACTCTCGGTGATGTCCCAATAGAAGTCGCACTCGTCCGCGTAGGGGCACGTGCGGCATTTGTCGCCGCGGAAGGAGTTGTTGCTGCCGTAGTGCTCCAGATCGCCGTAGGCGAACACCTCGGCGGGGTCGGACTGCAGCCACCAGTTGAGCAGATCGAAGTGGTGGGTGGCCTTGTGGACGAGGAGGGTGCCGCTGTACTCGCGCTGTCCGTGCCAGCGGCGGAAGTAGGAGGCGCCATGGTACGTGTTCAGGTACCAGTGGAAGTCGACCGACGTCACCGTCCCGATGGCGCCCTCGTCGAGCAACTCGCGGATCTTCGTCATGTACGGGCTCCACCGGTAGTTGAAACCCACGATGAGGTTGCGATCGGAGCGCCGCTCGGCGTCGAGGATGGCCTGGCACTTGTCTTCGTCGGTTGTCATGGGCTTTTCGGTGAGCACGTCGCAGCCCATGTCCAGCCCCTGGATGATAAACTGGTGATGCGTGGAGTCGGTCGTCGTGACGATCACCAGGTCGGGCTGCTGCTCCTGCACCATGGTTTCAAAGTCGGTGTACGTGTCACACGACACCTGCATGAAGTCGCGGGCGAAGCCGAGCCGGCCGGGGTTGTGGTCGCAAAGGCCCACGAACTCCAGGATGTCGCCGTAGTCGTCCACGAGGCGCTTGCCCCAGAATCCAGTCCCCCGGATGCCGGTGCCGACGAGGGCCACTTTGAGCTTCTGCTGGCCCGAGGAAAAGCTGAAAGCCGATGACGGCATCGCCGTCCCGGCCGCGAGCATACTGATGGAGGCGAGGAATTTCCTTCGAGATTGCGTAATCGACATGGCACGATCCAGTTGATGAAAATCAGTCCCGATACAAGACGGTAGGCGCTTCACCAAACCTATAAAAAGTTGCGTTCAGAATCTACGCCGGTGCCTCGGTGTCGGTAGGCCCCGAGCGGCAGGACGGCGAGCTTCCACACGATGAGGTCCAGTTGACGGGCCGCTCACACCACGCCCGCCTCGCCGCGGAACTGGAGGTCGTGCAGCCGCGCGTACAGGCCGTCGCGGCCGAGCAGCTCCGCGTGCGGGCCGGACTCGACCAGCTGGCCGTCCTTCAGGCAGTGGATCACGTCGGCGTCCTGGATCGTCGAGAGGCGGTGCGCGATGATGACCGTCGTCAGGTCCGACTGCTGCGCGAAAGCGCCTTCGAGCGCCTCCTGGATGATGGCTTCCGACTCGCTGTCGAGGCTGGCCGTGGCCTCGTCCAGGATGAGGATCTGCGCGTCCTTGAGCACCGCGCGGGCGATGGCGAT
>CAYFRX010000333.1:0-3521 GCA_964345515.1 uncultured Rhodothermales bacterium | reverse complement strand
CGGAGCACGGCATCGGCGGCCTTGCGCCCCGAGGCCAGGGCACCGTTGAGCGAAGCCGTTTGGCGATGGTCGCCACAGACGTACAGGCCAGCCCGCCGACGCACCGGCCGCTTGGGGGGCGACAGGAAGGGGGGCCGCTGCTCCGGCAGCGCGTACGGGATATGGACCGTGCGCACGTGATCCCAGAGCTCGACCGGAGGGCCAAACCAGTCCTTCAGTTGCTCACGGACCTGCTGCTCCAGCGCATCGTCTGGCCCCTCAGGCGATCCCACAACGACGACCGAGATGAGCGCCCGCCCCTCTGGCGCGTACGAAGGGGCGACGTCCGAAGGCACGCAGAGGTTGTTGACGGGCCCCGTTCCGTCGCCGTTCAGCACGAGGAGCGGTTCGTCGATCGGTGAGTTGGCGGCCGCGTAATACAGGCACGTCGTGGATCGCCCGTGGGTCGGTTGGATGTCGCCGATCAGCCGTTGCGCGGCCGGGGCGTCTGTAGCCACGACGAGGGCGGAAGCTTCGAGCGTCGTGCCGTCGTCCAGTACTACGCGCTGGCCGTCGAGCGCCGTGACAGGGGTATCGACGCGGAGGGCCTCCTGCGGCAGATCCGCGGCGAGTTGGCGGGGCAGCGCCTCCATGCCGGCGGCGGGGAGCGTAACCTGGCCCTCGGCAAACATCTTGAAGACAAACTCGAACATGCGACTCGACGCCTGGAGCTCGCGATCGAAGAAGATGCCCCCGAAGAAGGGGCGGAAGAACCGGTCGATCATTTGCTCCGAAAAGCCCCACCGCTGACGGAGCGCGTCGATCGTCGTCGTCTCATCGCGCATGAAGAGCTCGGCGAGCGTGTCCCGCTTCAGGTGGCTGCGCAGCCAGGCCACGCGCACCTTGTCGCCCAGTGTGCCGACGGGTGCGATGAGGGTGCCGGGCGCTGAAAGGGGATGGCGGAACGGGTCCGAGATGCGGTGAAACCGCCCGTCGAAGCGAATGAGGGCGCCGTCGTGAAAGGCCTGGAGGTCAAGCGCGTCGTAGTCAAAGGCCCGCCGCGTTTCGGGATAGGCCGTGAGGAGTACCTGAAAGCCGCGATCCAACGTGAAGCCGTCCACCGTGTCGGTGCGGACGCGGCCGCCCACGCGATCCGACGCCTCAAGCAGCACGAAGGACTGCCCATGGCGGTGGAGGTGCCGCGCACACGCCAGCCCGGCCAGGCCGCCGCCAACGATGATAACATCCGGGGAAGACATAAGGTTGTGCTGTCGGTGAAGGCCCGCACGGGCAGGTTGGCCTCTGTCCCCTTGACGATGAGGCTCTTAACACGCACCTTTGAATCACGGGATTGCGAGGGAGAGTTGCAGGGTTTTCTTGTGAAACTGAAGAAATAACGGCTTACTATAGAGGCCTGCGCACGCCTCATTCTTCCATCCACCCCTGCCATTTATGTCCCCACGTCCTCTGCCCTCGCTTCGTGTTGTGCTGGTTACTTGCCTCCTCGCGCTGTGCACGCAGGGCATGCCGCCAGGGCATCGTCTCGCGCACGCCCAGGCCGTGGTGCAGGCGCCGTTTTCGATCGATCAGGTGCTGAGTGCGCCGTTTCCCTCCGGGCTCGTGGCGGCCCCGAACGGTGCCGCGGTCGCCTGGGTGCAGAACGCCGAGGGCGTGCGCAACATCTGGAGGGCCGAGGGGCCAGACTTCGACGCACAGCGCATCACAAACTACACGCAGGATGCGGGTCAGCCGCTCAGCGATCTGCAGTTCACGCCGGACGGTCGGCAGATCGTGTTTGTGCGCGGCGGAAGCCCGAACCGGCAGGGCGAGTACCCCAACCCGCGGAGTCATCCCGATCCCGCCGAGCGGGCGCTATGGGTGGTCGATGCGGACGGCGCCACCGCGCCCCGTCGCCTGGCCGAAGGCCACGCGCCTACCATGGCGCCGAGCGGCGGCCGCCTCGCGTTCCTGCGGGAGGGGCAGGTCTGGCACACGACGCTGGACCCAGATGCCGAGGCCGAGCCGCTCTTCACCATCCGCGGGTCGGCGGGTCAGCTCCGCTGGTCGCCGAGCGGCGATCGGCTGGCGTTTGTGAGCGACCGGGGCGATCACGGCTTCGTCGGCGTGTACGCCCGCGCGGACTCCAGCCTGCACTACCTGGACCCGAGCGTTGACCAAGACAGCAACCCCGTCTGGTCGCCGGATGGGGCGCAGATCGCCTTCCTGCGCATCCCCCACGAGCGTGACGACTTGCCCTTTATGCCCGAGCGGGAGGCGCTGCCGTGGTCCATCCGCGTCGCCGATGCGACGACGGGCGACGGGCAGGAGGTCTGGAAAGCCGACGAAGGGTCGGGGAGCGCGTTTCAAGGCCTCTCGGCGCCGAATCAGCTCTTCTGGGGCGCGGGCGATCGGATCGTATTTCCGTGGGAGAAGACGGGCTGGCTGCACCTGTATTCTGTACCCCTCGGTGGCGGCCCAGCGACCCATCTCACGCCGGGCAACTTCGAAGTGCAGTTCGTAACGATGACGCCCGATCGGCAGGCGATGGTGATTGCCTCGAATCAGGGCGACATCGACCGCCGCCACCTCTGGCGCGTGCCCGTGACGGACGGCACGCCGACGGCGCTCACGTCCGGGTCGGGCATCGAGTGGGCCCCGGTCGTGACGGGCGATGGATCGGCGACGGCGTTTCTGGCCTCCGGTGCCACGCAACCGGCCCGTGCCGAAATCATGGTGGGTGACGGGGCCCCCCAACCGCTTGCTCCGGCCTCCATGCCGGCCGACTTCCCCAGCGACCACCTCGTCACGCCCGAGCCGGTGATGTTCTCGGCCGTCGATGGGATGCGCATCCCTGGCCAGCTCTTCCGTCCGCCCGATCTGGCGCCGGGGGAGCAACGTCCCGCCGTCATCTTCTTCCACGGCGGCTCGCGCCGGCAGATGCTGCTCGGCTTCCACTACCGCGGATACTACCACAACGCGTACGCGCTTAACCAGTACTTGGCGAGCCAAGGGTACGTCGTGCTGTCGGTAAACTACCGGAGCGGCATCGGGTACGGGCTCCCCTTTCGCGAGGCGCTCAACTACGGGGCTCGCGGGGCGAGCGAGTTCAACGACGTGCTCGGCGCCGGCCTCTACCTGCAACACCGGCCCGACGTGGATCCCGACCGGATTGGGCTGTGGGGCGGCTCGTACGGCGGTTATCTCACGGCGCTCGGCCTCGCGCGCGCCTCCGACCTGTTCGCGGCCGGCGTGGACATCCACGGCGTGCACGACTGGAACGTCGTGATCGAAAACTTCGTCCCGTCGTACGATCCCGCCGCGCGTGCGGAGGCGGCCCGCCTCGCCCGCCAGTCCTCGCCCATGGCGTACCTCGACGGGTGGCGCTCGCCCGTCCTGCTCATCCACGGCGACGACGACCGCAATGTGCCGTTCCGCGAAACGGTAGATCTGGTCGAGCAGCTGCGCAAGCGGGACGTGCCGTTCGAGCAGCTCGTGTTTCCCGATGAAGTCCACGGCTTCTTGCTGCACGAAAACTGGCTCCG
>CAYFRX010000332.1:0-3546 GCA_964345515.1 uncultured Rhodothermales bacterium | reverse complement strand
GGATGAGCCGCGCGTGGCGCTCGTACGTGAAGTAGTTGTAGATCCAGTCCATGAACACGCTGATGCGGTTGCGGAAGCCGACCAGCTTGGCGATGTGGATGACGACCCACATGAGCCAGGCGAAGAGGCCCTTGAACTTGAGCCCGCCGGCCAGTTCGGCCACGGCGGCGTTGCGGCCGATGGTCGCCATCTGGCCGAGATCCGTGTAGCTGAAAGCCTTCGTGGTATCGCCCGCCTGGCGGCGCAGGATCTGCCGCGCGGCGTGGCGGCCCGACTGGATGGCCACCTGCGCGAGCTGCGGCAGCCAGCCGCCCTCGGCGCCGTCGATGGCCGCCATGTCGCCGACGACGAAGAGGTCCGGCCGGCCCGGCACGCTCAGGTCGTCGTCCACAACGATCTGCCCACTGCGGGTCTGCTCCACATCCAGGAGGCCAGCCAGCGGACTCGCCCGCACGCCGGCCGCCCACACGAGCGTCTGCGTCGGGATCCGCGTGCCGTCTTTGAGCACGACGGCCTCGGCCTCGACGCGCTCGACCGTCGCCTCAGTGCGCACGTCGACGCCGCGTGCTTCGAGCGTCTCGCGTGTGTAGTCGCGCAGCGATTTCGCGTAGGGCGGCAGCAAGTCGGGCTGCATCTCCAGGAGGATGACCTGCGCTGCCTCAGCCACGTCAAAGTCCGGGTAGTCCTCTTCCAGCGTGTCGAACAGTTCGGCAAGCGCACCGGCCATCTCCACGCCCGTCGGCCCGCCGCCGACGAGCACGAACGTGAGCAGTCCCTCGGAGGCGCCGGCTGGGTCGCGGTCGTATTGCTCGAACTGGCGCAGCACGTGGTTGCGCAGCGCCACCGCGTCCGGCACGTTCTTCAGCGGCAAGGCGTGCTCCTGCGCCCCGTTCACGCCGAAGTAGTCGACCACGGCGCCCGCCGCCAGGATGAGTGCGTCGTAGTCGACCGTCGCGCCGTCACGCAGCGTGAGCCGCTTCTGCGCCGTATCGATGCCGCCAACCGTGCCCATCCGAAAGCGGATGTTGTTCGCCCCCCGAAAGATCTCCCGTACGTTGTGGGCAATATCGTCCGGTTCGAGTCCGGCCATCGCCACCTCGTACAGCAGCGGCTGGAACTTGTGGTAGTTGTTGCGATCGATGATCGTGACGTCGACCGAGGCGCCGCGGAGCGCCTTGGCCGCGTTGAGCCCGGCAAAGCCGGCACCGATGATCACTACGTGGGGGCGCATCGTCATGGACGGTGTCGCGGATGCGACGATAGTTGGGAAAAATGATGACATTGGCTGCTACGGCACTGACGCCAGGATGATGCCGCGCCGGTCTCGGGGCGCACGCTCAACAGGGTGCAGCCAGCGAAGGTTGCATTTCTTTCACAGAAGCGCTTCCGGTGCGTTCGCCTCCTATTCCTCGGCTTTGGCGCCAGCCAGCCCCGCCAGACTCTTCGCGGAAAGCAGGTTCACGTCGTAGTAGCGGATGCGCCCATTCTTCTCGCGATGCCGCCGCCGCGCGATCTCGATGAGCCGGTGCACGAGCTCGTCGAACGGCACGTTGGACGGCTCCCAGAGATAGAACGAGAAGGAGCCCGGGATCGTGTTGATCTCGTTGAAGAAGACTGCACCCGTGGCCTCGTCGATCATGAAGTCGATGCGGGCGACGCCGGCGCAGTCGAAGAGCTGAAAGATGCGGACGGCGAGATCCTGGATGGCCTGCGTGCGCTCGTCAGAGAGCTCGGCGGGGATGACGCGGTCGAGCGACGCCATGCCCTCCGGCGCGCTCGCCTCAGCCTTCGCGCCGGTGGAGGCCTGTTTGGCGCCGGCGTCATCGTCCCCGAGGTACTTGTCTTGAAACGTCAACACCTCGTCCTCGTCGGCGGCGACGGGCTCTTCCAACACGCTGGGCGTGGCCTCCTTCGCATCGCCGAGGATGGCGCAGTTGATCTCGCGCAGCTCCGTGACAGCGCGCTCCACGATGACTTCGTTGTCGTAGCGGAAGGCCTCCTCGATGGCCGCATCGAGCCCCGCGCGGTCGTCGGCGCGGGTGATGCCGATGGACGACCCGAGCCGCGCCGGCTTGACGATGACGGGATAGCCGATCTCGGCCTCGCACCGGTCGAGTCCTTCTTCTTCCTGATACGCCCAATCCGATTCGGCGAGGGCGACGAAGTCAACGACCGGGATGTCCTGCGCGCGGCAGATCATCTTCGAGCGGATCTTGTCCATCCCGAGCGCCGAGCCGAAGATGCCGCTCCCCGTGTAGGGCACGTTGAACGTCTCGCAGAGGCCCTGCATCCCGCCGTTCTCGCCCTCGCCGCCGTGGAAGCCGAGAAAGACGACGTCGATCGTCCACCGCTGCGGCGGGCCGCTGGTCAGGTGCTCCAGCGTCGAGTCCGCGGGCCGTTCGATGAGCTGCAGCGTGCCGTGCGTGCCGGGGGCGATGACGACGGGCGTCGCCTTCTCGATCACCGCGTCGAGGTCCTTGAACCGCTCCAGCTCCAGCAGATGCGCGCCCGTGTACCACGTCCCGTCCTTGGCGATGTAGATGGGCACCGGCCGGTAGCGGTCGCGGTCGAGTGCGGCCGCCGCCTGCAGCGCCGAGATGACGGACACCTCGTGCTCGGGCGCCACGCCGCCGAAGGTGACGCCGACCGTTAGCCGCGTTGATCCGTCCGCTGAGGGCATGGTCTCAACAGTCTGCTTGGTTCTAACTACATCTTGGCGTATGGGGGTGTAGGCGTTTTCGCTTTCACTCCCACTCTCCCAAACGCCCACACTCAATCGTCATTCACCACGAACTGCCCTTTGTTGTACATCGCCCACGGCCGGCCGACTAGCTCATCGCCCACGAACGGCGTGTTCTCGCTCTTCGATCGGATGTGGTCGGCGGTGAAGGTCCAGCGCGTCGTCGCGTCGAACACCGTGAGGGTGGCCGGGGCGTCTTCGTCGAGCGCGGGCATCGGCAGGCGAAGAATCTGCCGGGGGGCGACTGTAAGCTTCTGGACGGCGTCATCCACCGAGAGGATGCCGGGTTCGATCAGCTCGCGGCCGATGAGGCCCCAGGCCGTCTCCAAGCCCAGGATCCCGAACGGCGCGGCCGTAAACTCGACCTCCTTCTCGAACGAGGCGTGCGGCGCATGGTCCGTGCAGAGCGCATCAATCGTGCCATCGCGGAGGCCCTCCTTGAGCGCGGCCACGTCGTCGGCCGTGCGGAGCGGCGGATGCATCTTGGTGTGCGTCGAGAAGCCGCTTGCCTCCACGGCTTCGTCGTTGAGCGCGAGGTGGTGCGTGCAGACTTCCGCGGTGACGTTCACGCCCCGCGCCTTCGCCTCGCGGACGAGCTCGACGGCCCGCTTCGTGGAGATATGCGCCACGTGGACGTGTCCGCCTGTGAAGTGAGCCAGTTCCACGTCGCGCGCAATCATCACCTCTTCGGACACCCCCGGAATGCCCGCCACACCCAGCCGCGACGACACGATACCCTCGTGCATGTGGCCGTCCGGATTGAGCGTGAGCTCCTCCATGTGGTTGATGATGGGCCGCTCCAGCAT
>CAYFRX010000331.1:0-3558 GCA_964345515.1 uncultured Rhodothermales bacterium | reverse complement strand
AGGTCGATGCGGACCGTGTCGCCGTCGGAGATCCACCCGTCCAGCAGCTCCTTCGAGAGCTGGTTGGCAACCTGCCGCTGCATAACGCGCTTGAGCGGACGCGCACCAAAGGCCGGGTCGTAGCCCCGCTCGGAAAGCCAGTCCTTAGCCACGTCGGACAGCTCCAGCGTGAGGTCGTGACTCTTCTGGGCCAGCTTCGCGATGCGCTCGAACTGCAGCTCGACAATCTGGCGGATGTGCTCGCGCGTGAGCGAGCGGAACGTCACGATCTCGTCGATGCGGTTCAGGAACTCAGGGCGCAGCCGCTTCCGCAGCATCTTCATCAGCTCCTCTTCGAGCGTCTGCTGCTGCTCGTCGGAGAGGTGCCCCTCGACCTCGTCCATCGTGTCGGCGATGATGGCCGAGCCCATATTTGAGGTCATGATGATGATCGTGTTCGTGAAGTCGACCGTCCGGCCCTGGTTGTCGGTGAGCCGGCCGTCGTCGAGCACTTGCAGGAGCACGTTGAAGATTTCGGGGTGCGCCTTCTCGATTTCATCGAGCAGCACCACCGAGTACGGCTTGCGGCGGACGGCCTCCGTAAGCTGGCCGCCCTCTTCGTAGCCGACGTACCCCGGCGCGGCACCGATCAGGCGCGAGGCCGTGTGCTTCTCCTGGTACTCGCTCATGTCGATGCGCACCATGGCGTTCTCGTCGTCGAAGAGGAACGTGGCGAGCGTCTTCGCCAGCTCCGTCTTCCCGACGCCCGTGGTGCCCAGGAAGATGAACGAGCCGATGGGCCGATCCGCTTCCTGCAGGCCCGTACGGCCGCGGCGAACCGCGTCCGACACGACCTGGATGGCTTCGGGCTGACCGACGACGCGCTCCGACAGTTCATCCTCCATACGGAGGAGCTTCTGCCGCTCGCTCTCCAGCATCTTGGAGACGGGGATGCCCGTCCAGTTGGAGACGATCTCGGCGATGTCCTCGTCGTCGATCTCCTCCTTTAAGAGCGCACCATCTTCCTGGATCTCTTCCAGTTGGGCGTTCGCTTCCTCGGCCTGCTCCTCCAACTCCGGCATCTTGCCGTAGCGGATCTCGGCGACCTTGTCGTAGTTGCCTTCGCGTTCGAGGTTTTCGGCCTCAACGCGGAGCTCGTCGATCCGCTCTTTGGCCTGTTGGACCGTCTTGATGAGATCCTTCTCCTCGCTCCAGCGGGCACGCAGTTCGTCGCGCGTGTCTTCGAGGTTGGCAATCTCCTCGTTGATGCTGGATAGCTTCTCCTCATTGCCGTCGCGCTTGACGGCCTCGCGCTCGATTTCGAGCTGGCGGATCTGCCGCTCCAGCTGGTCGAGCTCGGCGGGCATCGAGTCGATCTCGATGCGCAGGCGGGCGGCCGCCTCGTCGATCAGGTCGATGGCCTTGTCGGGCAGTTGGCGATCGGTGATGTAGCGCTCGCTGAGATCGGCAGCAGCCACGAGCGCGCTGTCGGTGATGCGCACGCCGTGGTGCACCTCGTAGCGCTCCTTTAGGCCGCGCAGGATGGAGATCGTGTCCTCCACCGAAGGCTCTTCGATGAGCACCTTCTGGAAGCGGCGCTCCAGTGCGCGGTCCTTCTCGAAGTGCTTGCGGTACTCGTCGAGCGTCGTCGCGCCGATGGCGCGTAGCTCGCCGCGGGCCAGCGCCGGCTTCAGGATGTTGGCGGCGTCCATGGCGCCCTCAGCGGCACCGGCGCCCACCAGCGTGTGCAGCTCGTCGATGAACAGGATGATCTCGCCGTCCGACTCGCTGACCTCGTTGACCACGGCCTTGAGCCGGTCCTCGAACTCGCCGCGGTACTTGGCACCGGCCACGAGCGCGCCCATGTCGAGCGCCACAATGCGCTTCGACTTCATGCTCTCGGGCACGTCGCCCTGCACGATACGCGTGGCGATACCCTCGGCGATGGCCGTCTTGCCGACACCCGCCTCGCCGATCAGCACGGGGTTGTTCTTCGTCCGGCGCGAGAGGATCTGTAGCACGCGGCGGATCTCCTGATCTCGGCCAATGACCGGGTCGATCTTGCCCTTACGGGCGAGGTCGTTCAGGTCGCGCGCGAAGCGGTCGAGCGCCTCATAGCGGCTCTCGGCATGCGGGTCATCGGCGCGCTGCGTGCCGCGCACATCGTCGAGCGCCTGCATCACCCGGTCCTTCTCGGCGCCCTGATCGCGCAGCACCTGGCCAATCTCGTCGTTGCTCTCGACGAGCGCGACAAGGACGTGCTCGCTCGACACGTACTCATCGCCGAGCAGGTCCGCCTCGGCGCGGGCGCGGTCGAACACCTTCTTCGTCCTCTCGGCAAGGTACTGACCGGACACGCTTGCGCCCGTCACAACCGGGAACGTCTCCATCCGCTCGTCGACTTTTTGGCGGACGTAGTCGACGTTCACGCCCAGCCGCCGCAGGATGGACACGACGATGCTGTCCGCGTCGGTGAGAAAGGCTTTCAGAATGTGGGCCGGCTCGATGCCCTGATGATTCTCCGAGGCCGCCAGCTCCGTGGCCTTTTGCACGGCCTCCTGAGCCTTGACCGTAAATTTCTGTAGGTTCATGAATCGTCGTTCGTTTGCGGTGGGAATACGAAACAGTCCGCCGTGCGGACTATGGCGGTGTAGACAGCGCACCGCTCGGTCTCACCCTGACATGGTACGAAAAACATACCACACCGGGAGGGCCTGACAGGTTGACAGCAACGTGCCAGGCTGGCCTCACGCCATTATGAAGGCTCGCGGAATCCGTTAAGATAACGCGCCGCGTCACTCAATCTGGGAACTAATGACGCGGTGCGTTATTACCTGTAACGAATTCGGTAGCGCCGCTCTGCCTGCGGCTGGGGGCCCCGCTTTCTGTATCACGCTCTACACCACAACCATCACCGATGGAGGAACTACCATGACGGATACCAAACGCAACGAAAACGAATCGGTCGAATTCGCCGACCTGCCGAACGAACTGTCCGAACGCGGCCGCGAGATCTGGCTGGCCGGCCTGGGTGCGCTCTCGCGCGTCGAGGAAGAGGGCGAGAAGATTTTCAGGACCCTCGTCAAGCGCGGCGAGGCGTTCGAGAGCCGCGGCCGCGAGCAGGCCGAGGCGTCGATGCAACGCCTGATGGAGCAGCAAGAGCAGGCGACGAAGACCATGACGAGCGCGACGAAGACGTTCACCGACGCCGCGCAGTCGGTTGAGCGCGCCGTGTCCAACACGCTTACCGACACGCTGGGCCGCGTCGGCATGCCCACGCGCGATGAGGTCGAAGAGCTCTCCGGCAAGGTCTCGAAGCTCTCGGAGAAGCTCGACGCGCTCTCGGCCGCCCTCGAAGCGCGCCAGGGAGCAACCGATGTGACCGTCTATCACGTCTCGCCTCATGAGAAAGGCTGGGCCGTGAAGCGTGAAGGGGCCGAGCGGGCCACGAGCGTCCACGGGACGAAGAAGGACGCCGTGAGTGCGGCACGCGCAGAGGCCAAGAATCACCTGCCGAGCCGCCTCATCGTCCACAAGCAGGACCGCTCCGTGCAGGAGACGTTCTCCTACGACGACGAA
>CAYFRX010000330.1:0-3559 GCA_964345515.1 uncultured Rhodothermales bacterium | reverse complement strand
ACTCACGCGGTATTTTCGGCTTCTTGGTTGCGGTCTTCGTGCAGGTCTTCGGGCCGGTGGTCCTTGTGTAGGTGTTCAAGCATGTCGACCACCATCGCGTCAAGGTCGAACGAGGGCGCCCATTCCCAATCGGTGCGGGCGGCGGTGTCGTCGATGGTGCGGGGCCAGGTATCGGCGATCTGCTGGCGGGCGTCGGGCGCGTAGGTAACATCGAAGCCGGGCACGTGCTGCCGGATGGCGGTGGCCAACTCCTCGGCCGCGAAGCTGAACGCGGCGATGTTGTAGCTCGACCGCACGGAGAGGGCGTCGGCATCGGCGGCCATGAGGGTATGGACGGCCTGGAGCGCGTCAGGCATGTACATCATGGGGAGCCGGGTGTCCGGGCGCACGAAGCACGTGTACGGCAGACCGCGCGCGGCAGCCTGCAGCATGTCGATGGCATAGTCGGTGGTGCCGCCGCCGGGCGGAGCGGCGTAGCTGATGAGCCCCGGGAAGCGCACGCTCCGCACGTCGACGCCGTGGCGCCGGTGGTAGTACCGGCACAAGAGCTCGCCACTCCGCTTGGTCACGCCGTACATGGTGTCCGGATTGAGGATGGTCTCCTGGGGCGTGTTGTGCTTCGGCGTGTCGGGGCCGAAGACAGCGATGGAGCTCGGCCAGAAGACGGTGAGGGTGTGGTCGCGCGCGGCATCGAGGACGTTCTTGAGACCGTTCGTATTGACGTCCCACGCGCGATCGGGCTGGTCCTCGCCCGACGCCGAGAGCAAGCTCGCCAGGTGGTAGACCGTACCCACGTCGTGGGCCCGGATGACGCGCTCGATGGCGGCACGGTCGCGGACGTCGGCCACCTCCGCGTAGTGGTCCGTATCCGCACCATTGACAGCGGCCGGCGGAGTGATGTCGAGAGCCACGACGGCGTCCGGACCCTGCTCGCGGCGCAGCCGCCCAACGAGGTCGCTGCCGATTTGGCCGTTGGCGCCGGTGACCAGGGTGCGTTTCATAGGTTGCCGTATAAGCCAAGTGATGAGCGAATGGGCTGAGGGCGATTTGAACCCCTAAAACATCCATACGAGCAGGGCTGCCCGCCGTTCAGAAACGATTCCAAGATCGCAGAAAAAAAACGCATATCCCGCCAACGATCACAAGGAAGGCAAGGCCCGGTGAAGAATGGAGGCGGCACTTCGACGCTTGCGTCAGCGAGGGCGGCTGGTGCCGCGCACCCGATGGTCCCCAGCGAGGCGGTGTCGGCGGGCCGGACCACGCCCCGACGCCCTGATGGTGGAGCTCGGATCTGCGTCTATCGGGTTCTGTGTGGACCGGGCACAGCTGTATTCCTCGCAAGTCGATTCCTTAACAAAATATTTTAATTTTTGTGTTGCATAAACCAAAACATATCGCGAAGCTTAGGGGCGAGACAAAAATAAATCAATTGATGGTGCGTCTTGGCTCATAGCATTGACGAGATCGACGTTGAGATTCTGCGGCTGCTGCAAGCCCGCGGCCGCATGAAGCGCAATGCCATCGCGAAGGAGGTTGACCTGTCCGTGTCGGCGGTGAGCGAGCGCATGCGCAAGCTGGAAGAACGCGACGTCATCACGGGCTATCACGCCGTCGTGGATCCGAAGCGTCTGCATCTCGACATCACCGCGTTCATCCGCGCATCGGTCGATGGCTCCGAGCATTACGACGAGTTTGTCGAGCGCGTCACGGCCATGGATGAAGTGATGGAGGCACATTCCATCACGGGCGAGGGGTCTCACATCCTCAAGGTGCGAACCCGCAACACCACGGCGCTGGAGCGGCTTCTTGCGAAGATTCAGGCGCTTCCGGGCGTCAGCACGACCACGTCGAGCATCGTGCTCAGCACATTCAAGGAGACGCGTGCCGTGCGCGCTGAGCCTATGGAATTATACGACTACGAAGAGGACACCGTGACCGCTGACTAAGCCCCTCTCGGAGGGAGCACACGGGCGTCCGCTTCGATGGGCCGCCACGTCACCTCCTGAAAACAATCAAACGGGCCGGCCTCCGCGGTTGATTACAGTCCGACCCACCCGCAACTACTCCAACCAATCGAACCACACACCAACCTATGCCAACTGAAAAAGACGTCCTCGATCGCATCGAGGCGGAAAACGTCGACTTTCTGCGCTTGCAGTTCACTGACATTCTGGGAACCGTCAAGAACGTTTCCATTCCTGCTCACCAAGCCGAGAAGGCCTTTGGTGAGGGCATTTACTTTGATGGGTCGTCCATCGAGGGCTTTGTGCGCATCCAGGAATCGGACATGCGCCTCGAACCGGATCCCAACACCTTTGCCCTTCTCCCCTGGCGCAGCCGTCGTGCCGACGGGACCGTCTCCGCGCGGTTGATCTGCGATGTCATCAACACCTCGACCGGTGAGCCCTTCAAGGGGGACCCACGGCATGTGCTCAAGCGCGCCATCGAGAAGGCCGACGCGATGGGCTTCGAGATGAATGCCGGCCCGGAGCCCGAGTTCTTCGTCTTTGAGAAGGACGAGCAGGGCCGCGCCACCACGAACACCCACGACGTGGGCGGCTACTTCGACCTCGCGCCGAAGGACCTCGCGCAAGAGATTCGGGCTGAGGTCATCTACATGCTTGAAGCGATGGGCTTTGAGGTCGAGGCCTCGCACCACGAGGTGGCCCACGGCCAGCATGAGATCGACTTTAAGTACGCCGATGCGCTCACGACGGCGGACAACATCGCCACCTTCCGCGCCGTCGTGCGCGCCGTGGCCGAGCTTCATGGCGTCCACGCGACGTTCATGCCGAAGCCCATCGCGGGCATCAACGGCTCGGGGATGCATACGCACATCTCGCTCTTCCAGAACGGCGAAAACGCGTTCCACGACGACGATGACGAGTTCAACCTGAGCGATATGGCGTACCAGTTCCTCGGGGGCGTTCTGGAGCATGCCCCGGCGATTACCGCCATCTGCAACCCGACGGTCAACTCGTACAAGCGGCTCGTGCCGGGCTATGAGGCCCCGATCTACGTAGCGTGGAGCGACGTGAACCGCTCGGCGCTGGTGCGCAAGCCGGCGGCGCGCGTGCCGGCGGCCTCGCGCATCGAGCTGCGTTCGCCCGACCCCTCGTGCAACCCGTACCTGGCGCTGGCAGTGATGCTCCAGGCCGGCCTCGACGGCATCGAGCGCGGACTAGAGGCGTCCGGCCCCGTGCGGGAGAACATCTACGCCTTCACCGAGGCGGACCGCATCGACCGCGGCATTGAGACGCTGCCGAGCACGCTTGGACAGTCTATCACCGCGCTGAAGGCCGACGACGTGATCCTCGACGCGCTCGGCGCGCATGTGAGCGAGAAGTTCATCCAGGCCAAGACACAGGAGTACACCGAGTTCTTGGCGTCGGTCTCCGGGTGGGAGCTCGACCGCTACCTGGAGACGTTCTAGCACGCGCCCTATCAGCACGAGGCGTATCGGCGGGCCGGCACTCCGGAAGGAGGTCGGCCCGCTTACCGTGAGGGCCGCTTGGGCGCGCTCGGGAGCGGCACATCCCGGCGGGTCAGGCTGTCCGTC
>CAYFRX010000329.1:0-3577 GCA_964345515.1 uncultured Rhodothermales bacterium | reverse complement strand
CATTCTGCTTTAACGCCATGGGGCAGGGGGGCGGCTTGCCGTTTTCGATGCGCGGTGCATCCGCCAGGGGACGGCAGTCGGGCCCATTCTCTGTGAAATGATGGCTACGAACGGGCGCGGCGGGCGAACAATCCCCCGTGAGCGCGGGTCAGACACAGCCGCAGTTCCTTTCGAGCCGACACGGCACATGCATGAACCAATCGACCCGGGCCCCAGGCGACGGACAGCGCGCGCTCGTTCAGCTTCGCAACCTCACCAAGACGTACCAAGAAGGCGAGCATGAGCGCACCGTGCTCCGGCAACTCAACGCCACCATTCACGACGGCGAGTTCGTCGTGCTGATGGGGCGGAGTGGCGCCGGCAAGAGCACGCTGCTCAACCTCATCAGCGGCATCGACCGGCCCACGGCGGGCGATGTGATCGTGGGGGACACGACCCTGACCGAACTGTCCGAGCATGAGCGTACGCTGTTTCGGCGCCGGCACATCGGGTTCGTGTTTCAGACGTTCAACCTGATCTCGACGCTCACCGTCGCGGAGAACATCACGCTGCCGCTGGAGCTGAGCGGCGCGATGGACGCGGCCGAGCAGGAGCGGGCGCTGCAGGTGCTCAACGAGGTGGGCCTCCGCGACCGCGCCGATAGCTTTCCCGATCGCCTTTCCGGCGGCGAGCAGCAGCGCGTCGCCATCGCCCGCGCCCTCGCCCACGATCCGCTTCTCATCCTGACGGACGAGCCCACCGGCAACCTCGACTACGACACGGGCCGCCAGGTGCTCGACCTGCTTTCCCGTCTCGTGCAGGAGCGCGGCAAGACGATGCTCGTCGCCACGCACGACCGCTCGATGGTCCGCGCCGCCGACCGCGTCCTGACGTTGCAGAGCGGCACGCTGGAGGCGCACACGCCTGAGGAACTGGCCGGCACGTTCGAGGCGTTCGAACTCTGACTGAATCGAGTCGATGAAACGGAGAGGCGAAGAGTCTTCGAGGATGGAGTGCCTCGTTTCCTCGATTCCCCGTTTCTCCGACTCCCACCCTCTGATGCAATGTCACTTCTCCAACGATCCAGCCTGCGTTACCTGCTTCAGCACCCGTGGCTGATGGGACTGTCGGTGCTCGGCGTGGCGCTCGGCGTGGCCGTGGTCGTGGCCATCGACCTGGCCAACGTAAGCGCCGAGCGGGCCTTCGAGCTATCCGCCGAGACGGTGGCTGGCAAGGCGACGCATCAGGTGGTGGGTGCGGGGGCCGCGCTCGACGACGACGTGTACCGCCGGCTCCGCGTGGGGCAGCGCTACCGGCAGGCCGCGCCCGTTGTGCAGGGCTATGCGACGGTACCCGGCAGCAACCGGACGTTTCAGCTGCTCGGCGTCGATCCGTTCGCCGAGGGGCCGTTCCGCCCGTACGTGGGACCGGGCTCGGAGCTCGACCTAGGCACCTTCATGGCCCGATCCAACACGGCGCTGCTGGCGGCTCCCACAGCCGATGAACTGGGCGTAGCCGTGGGTGACTCGCTCACCGTCGATATCGAGGGCGTGCAGCATCGGCTGCAGGTCGTGGGCCTCATGGCGCCCGACGATGAGCGCAGCCGCCGCGCCACGGAGAGCTTGATCGTGGTCGACATCGCGACGGCGCAGGCGCTGCTGGACATGCAGGGCCAGCTCACCCGCATCGACCTGATCCTTCCGAGTGGCGCAGCGGGCGACCGGGTGCGAGCCGATCTGCAGTCGGCCCTGCCTGGCGGCGCGCAGATCCGCCGCTCGGAGGCGCGCACCGAAACCGTCGAGCAGATGACGCGCGCCTTCAACTTGAACCTGACAGCGCTCAGCCTGCTCGCGCTCGTCGTCGGTGCCTTCCTCATCTACAACACGATGACGTTTTCTGTCGTGCAGCGGCGGCCGCTGATCGGGCGGCTCCGGGCGCTCGGCGTCACGCGCCGCGAGGTGTTCGGGCTCGTGCTCGGCGAAGCCGCGCTGATTGGCCTCGTGGGCACGGGCATTGGACTGCTGCTCGGCATCGTGCTGGCGACGGGACTCGTCCAGCTCGTCACGCAGACGATCAACGACCTATACTTTGTCGTGACCGTGCGCGAGCTGGCTATCGCGCCGTTCACGCTCCTCAAGGGCGTCGTGCTGGGCCTCGGCATGACGCTGGCCGCGGCCGTGGCGCCGGCGCGGGAAGCGACGAACGCACCCGTCAACGTGGTGCTGCAGCGCTCGGCGCAGGAGACGAGCGTGCGCGATCTGGTGCCGCGGCTGGCGGGGCTTGGGACACTCTTTGGGACCGCGGGAACCGCGCTACTCGTCGTGTCAGGGCAGAGCATCGTGTGGAGCTACGCGGGGTTGCTCGGCATCATCCTCGCGGCCGCGCTGCTGGCGCCGGCGGCGATCGTCGGACTGGCCCGTGCGCTCCGCCCGCTGATGAACGCGCTGTTCGGCGTGCTCGGGCGGATGGCCGCGCGCGGCGTTGTGTCCACGCTGAGCCGGACGAGCGTGGCTATCGCGGCGCTCATGGTGGCCATCGCGGCGACGGTCGGCGTTGGCATCATGGTGGACAGCTTCCGCGGCACGGTCGAGTCGTGGCTCAGCCACTCGCTGCAGGCCGACGTGTACATCCAGCCGCCGAGCCTCGTCTTCCGCCGCTCCGACGCGACGCTACAGCGCGCCGTGGTCGATCGCATCCGATCGACCGAAGGCGTGGCCGGCAGCCACTCGGTGCGCCGCGTCGACGTGCAGGCCAGCGTTGGGCCGACGGAGCTCGTCGCTGTGGATCCGGGGCCCAACACACCGGACGTGTACCGTTTCAAAGCGGGGAATCCCGAGGCCATTTGGCGCGACTTCGAGGCGGAGGACTTCGTACTCATCTCCGAGCCGTACGCCTACCGGTACGCCCTCGGCGTGGGCGACACACTGCGGCTCCAGACGGATCGGGGCGAGGCCGCCTTTCCGATCCACGGCGTCTTCTACGACTACGGCTCCGACCTCGGCGTCGTCCTCACGAGCCGGTCGACGTACACGCGCTACTACGATGATCGCGGCATCTCGGGCGTGGCCGTGAACGCGGCGCCGGGGCAGGACGTGGACGTGCTCGTCGACCGGATCCGAGCCCGCGCGCAGGGGCTGCAGGACATCGTCGTGCAGTCGAACCGCGGCCTGCGCGAGTCCTCGATGCGCGTCTTCGACCGGACGTTCACGATCACCACTGTGCTGCGGCTCCTGGCCATCGTGGTGGCGTTCATCGGCGTGTTGAGCGCGCTCATGGCGTTGCAGTTGGAGCGGGAGCGCGAGTTCGGCGTCCTCCGCGCGACGGGCATGACGCCGGGGCAAGTGGGCCGCTACGTGACGATGCAGACTGGCGTGATGGGCTTCGTGGCCGGCCTACTGTCCATTCCGCTGGGGCTCGCGCTGGCGTACGTGCTCATCTTCGTGATCAACAAGCGCTCGTTCGGCTGGACGCTTCAACTGGAGGTGGCGCCCGCCATCCTCGGGCAAGCGATGCTGCTCGGCCTCGCGGCGGCGCTCCTGGCCGGCGCCTACCCGGCGTGGAAGATGGCGCAGTCGAACCCGGCGAACGCGCTGCGGGA
>CAYFRX010000328.1:0-3582 GCA_964345515.1 uncultured Rhodothermales bacterium | reverse complement strand
CGCTTGAGCTCTTCGACGCGTTGGACGACCTCCTTGCGATCCATCGACTTGTACGGCTCGGGGAGCAGGTCGCGGCTCGTACATTCGAGCACCGAAGCCAGCGTCTGCAGCTCCACCTCCAGCGGGTACGTGGGCGGGATGAAGTCGTCGACGGCCTCCTGCATGATCTCGGGCGTGACCTCGCCGCCGTTTTGCCCGGCCGCGCGGAACGCCGTGCGCGTGAGAATCGCCTCCATGTCGGCGCCGCTGAGCGTGCGCTCGCCGTTGAGGAGTTCGTCGGGCACCTCGTCGAGGGACAGGTCGACGCCGGTGCGATCCATCATCACCTGCAGCAGCTCCTCGCGGTCGGCGCGGGTGGCCGGGTAGAAGAGGGAGAGGTGCTCCTCGGCGCGGCCCTGCCGCTTGAGGTCAACCGGCATAAGATCGGGGCGGGCAGTGACGAGGAAGAAGATGACACGACCCCGGTGCTTCGGGGTGCTCATGAACGCGGCGATCTGGGCGAAGACGCGCTGGCTTACGCCCGAGTCGCCCTGCGCGTCGCGGTCGCCGAGTGCGGCGTCGGCCTCGTCGATCATCACGGCCACCGGCGTCATCGCTTCGAGCAGGTTCAGGATCTTCTCCAGGTTGCCCTCGGTCACGCCCTGCCACTGCGAGCGGAAGTTCTTGAGCTTCACCATCGGGATGCCGATCTCGCCCGCGAAGCAGGTGATCATAAACGTCTTGCCGCAGCCGACAGGCCCGCTCACGAGGTAACCCATCGGCATCACGTCGGGGCGACCCGCCTTGAGCGCGCGCGCCGCCTGGCGGAGGTGGCTCTTGGCCTCGCCGTGGCCGGCCACCAGATCGAGCGTGTAGTCCGTCTCGATGAACTCCAGCAGCCCATACGCCTCGGCCTCGATGAACTCCTTCTTGAGGTCGGAGAGCGTCTCGTAGGTGAGCGTGTTGCGGTTCTCCAGCACGTCGGCCAGGATCGTGCGGAGCTGCGTCAGGTTGAGGCCGGCGGTGTTCTCGGCCAGGCTTGCGGCCGACACCTCCGAGTGCGCGTTGAACAAGTCGTCTTCCTCGCCGATCGACCACGTGATGTAGTCGCCCCGCGCAGCTTCGTCAGGGATGGGGACATAGATCTCCGCCGTGTGCGGACTCTGGACGAGCTGCTGGTTCAGGTCGTTCAGGTTCTCCGTGACGAGGCAGACGGTGAAGTCGTGGTCGAGGAAGAGCGGGTCGCGCGCCCACCGTTGCAGGTAGACGAGCGCCTGCCGGTCCTCGGACGAGTACATCGACGCCTCAGCCATCGGCGCGATCGTCTCTGCGTAATCGATGATACAGGCGACGCGCTTCCCGTCGGCGAGGCGCAGGCGGAAGTAGTTCTCCAGCAGAGCAAAGACGCGGGCCGGGTCCTTCGGCATCTTCTGCGCGTACTCGGTGCCGAAGATGTGGTCGTAGCCGGAGATCGCACGGTTGAAGTCTTTCTGCGACGCATCGTCGGCAAAGTGGATGCCGGAGGCGCGGTCGTAGAGCACGGTGATGTCGCGCGCGGCGAAGAGGTCGTCCGTCAGGAACTGCTGCAGGGGGACGTAGGTCGGCGCGCCGTCGGCAGTAACGGTGCGGATGAGATCCCGCACGTCGCCGTGCAGGATGAACTGCGCGAGCGTTTTCGTGAAATACTTCCGGGCAAAATCTCTCGCCCAGTCCGGATAATGGGCCGTGTGCCGTTCGAGCACGTCGCGCGGCGACGAGGGCGGGGCCGACGTAGGCTGGGGGTCAGAAGCAGAGGATGGGGCATCGGACATAGAAGCGCGTACCGAGAACGGGAAGGTGTAAAAATACCGGGTTATGAACTACAAGGAGTACGATGCGCAGAAGAGGAGGATTCGGATGCACCATACGCATCCCCCCCATCATCCAATTGTAGTGGGGATGGGGGAGAACTGGAGCGGATGAGCCGAGCGAAAAGCAGCGACCAGAAAGGAGCGAATCCGGAGGTCAAGTCGTCAACTATTTTGCCCTATTAGGGTAGTCTTTGAAAAGAGATCGAGCGCAGCGCCTCGCCCGCTCGGCGCAAGGACACGGCGGCGCGAGGTTTTATTTCACTTACTGGAGCGAGGTTCACGCATGTTTACCAAATTCTATAACGAAAACCTTCGACAGCTCTTCGAGGACGGCCACACCAGCGATGCACGGATCTGCGTCGTTGGGATCGGCGGTGGGGGCGGCAACGCCATCAACAACATGGTGCAGAAAGGCATCGATGGCGTCGACTTCATCGCGATCAACACCGACTCGCAGGTGCTCGCCAGCAACGACGCGGATTACCGCATTCAGGCCGGGAAGGAGACAACCGGTGGGCTGGGTGCGGGCGCCCGCCCAGAGATCGGTGCCAAAGCCCTTCAGGAGAGCCGCGAAGAGATTAAGCGAATGATCGAGCCGTACGATTTGGTGTTCATCACGGCGGGTATGGGCGGCGGTACGGGCACCGGCGGGGCCCCGGTTGTGGCCTCAATCGCCCGGGAGCAAGGCACGTTGGCGGTCGCGGTTGTGACGCGGCCCTTTGCCTGTGAGAGTCCGCGCCGCATGCAGGCCGCCGAGGAAGGGATCGATGCGCTGCGTCAGGAAGCCGATACGCTGCTCGTGATTCCCAACGAACGGCTGCTCGACATCGCCAACGACCGCACCAGCCTCGTCGAAGCGTTCCGGATGGCCGATGAGGTGCTGTACGACGCCACTCGCGGCATCAGTGACCTGATTACCCACGAGGGGCTGGTCAACCTTGACTTTGCCGACGTGGAGACGACCATGAGAGGCGGCGGGCTCGCGCTGCTGGGCATGTCGACCGAATTTAGTATGCATCAGGGCGCTGGGCCGGTGGGCAAGAGCGCCGACGGCAAGCTGAAGATCGGCAGCCGCGCCGAGAAGGCCGCGATCGAAGCCATTTCAAGCCCGCTGTTCGACGGACGGTCGATTCGGGGGGCCAAGACGGTACTGGTCAACGTGACGGGTGGGCCTTCGCTCGGCATCCGCGAGGCCATGTCCGCCACTGAAGTTATTCAGGCCGAGGCCGGCGATGAAAGCGAAGTCATCTTCGGCGCGGTGATCGATGAGGAGATGGAGGGCCGTTTTCAGGTGACCGTGATCGCCACGGGGCTAGAGGAGAAAAAGAATTCCAACCGCGCCATTCGGATCCAGTCCAACGAGCTGGATCAACTGAAAAAGCGCAACGGGCACGTCAACGGGGAATCCCCCAAGGGCCCGTCGTTTCTGAGTGACGTGATGGAGTAGGTCACTCGGAGGCACGCGCGACGAGGCCTCGCGCCAGCAAAAGGGGACGACCGGGTAGTACGACCGGCCGTCCCCTTTTGTGTTTTAGCGCTGTTCGAGGTCGCAACTTGCGGGCTTAGGCCACGGTGATCGCGTCGTCGAGGTACACGTCCTGGATAGCGTTCAGGATGTCGATGCCCTCGTTCGTCGGCTTCTGGAACGCCTTGCGGCCCGAGATGAGGCCCATGCCGCCGGCGCGCTTGTTGATGACCGCCGTGCGCACGACCTGCTGCAGGTCGTTCTTGCCCGAGCCGCCGCCCGAGTTGA
>CAYFRX010000327.1:0-3586 GCA_964345515.1 uncultured Rhodothermales bacterium | reverse complement strand
GCCCTCTCCATCGGGAGTCACATACCGTGAGTCTCATGACGGTACGGCCTCTACGGACGCTCAACCAAGATGCTGCGGAGCTATTGCGCGTCCCCATTCGTGATAAGGCCGACCGTCGAGAGTCCGCCGATGCGTTGTGTGTGCGTTATGTACATATCAGAGCGATATATCAGAGCGATATATCGGAGTGGTATCCGATTCAAGCCGAAAAGGGAACCGCCGACATGCGCGCATGTAGAGATGTACACGACGTACATAATGTACATACGTCTACGGTATACGCATGTCCATGATACACATCACACGCGCTCATGTACTCGGTTGAGATTACCAACCGGGCTGATAAGGAGTTCAAGAAGTTGGGCTCACAGGCCCAGCAGCGCGTTCTCGAAGCGATGAAAGCGCTCGCTCGGGACCCGATTCCGGACAACGCGAAGCAGCTCAGCGGGAATCCGATGCCGGCTGAAGATGCCGAGGTGTTTTATCGCCTGCGAGTTGGTGACTACCGTGTGATATACACGATCGAGGAGAAGCGCCTCGTTGTTCTGGTGGTTCGGGTACGCCACCGGCGGGACGCGTATCGATAAAAGATGACCTATCTACCACGTGGAGGGGGATGCTATGGGCTTTAAGCGTCAGGTAACATCAACAGAAGCGCGCAAAAACCTTTCAGACCTCATTGGCGCTGCGGCCTATGCCTCAGAGCGCACCGTGGTTACCCGCAAAGGAAAGCCTATGGCCGCGATCGTATCCATTGAGGACCTTGAGGCCATGGAGGCCCTTGAGGACCAGATGGACATTCAGCGCGCCAAAGAGTCGCTCAAAGAGGCTCAGACCAGTGGTGGTACGAAGTCTTTGGAGCAGTTGGAGAGGGAAATGAAAGCTAGCAAGCAGAGCGCCGGCAAGCAGAGCACTGGCGAGCAGGATGGTGGACCCACCTCTGACTAACGACCACGGGTCTGAAGACAGCGACCTTGCCGAACAATCCGCGCAGTCTTTCGGATGAACGTGCACCGGCTACCCGAGGAATCGTGCCCCGATCCTCTGCGCGCCTGGCAGGCTTCCAGTAGCGGCTCTCTTTCCTTTCAGGGCAGGTAGCCACCTCGCGGTCTCAGTCGATCTCAAAGCGGCTGATGTCGTAGGCGGCCTCGTCTCTGGCCCGCCAACTCGGGTTCGGACGGATCGGGCCGACGAGATCGACGCCGTACCGCTTGCGACTCTCCACCAACAGGTCGGCCGCGAGGTACGCCTGATCGGCCAGGTGCTCTCTCGGCAAAAGCTCCTTCCGCTCCAGGCTGTCGTGGATAGGGGCAACTGCGCTCCACGACGCGGTCGTCTCGACGTTTGCCGGTCGCGAGCATCTGGTCCGGATCGTACGTCTCGGTGATCTGCATTCTGTAGCCTTTCCACCGCATTTCTCGTTTGCCGGTTTGCTAGAGTGCCGCGCGTCGAGGTCGTAGGGCGAGGATGACCTTACCCCGAAGGTTGTACCACCGATTCTGAGAGAGGGACGCGTCAACCTGAGGGGGCAAACAGGTGATTCACGTGGAGCGGATCCGCAGCCGCCTCCACATGCCACAGAGC
The DNA here is from genome assembly GCA_964345515.1 of uncultured Rhodothermales bacterium. GTDB lineage: Bacteria > Bacteroidota > Rhodothermia > Rhodothermales > Salinibacteraceae > JAAAPH01. Next base: position 2,002 of record CAYFRX010000327.1, on the reverse strand, counting down.
TTGCCATGGGGCTACTCGTGTCCGAAGAGCTACTCGTGTCCGGCCAGCTGCAGGGCTTCTCCGGAAGCGGCGACTAGCATAATGACCAGGGCGCAGGGAGTCTCGCCGTAAGCGACAAATGGTTCGTCAGAAACCGGCGCTGCCACTTGCTGATGGGCGCCCTGTTGGCGGATACCATCGTGAGCACCTTGCGTGTTCGCAGGGGCCCGTGTGGGCCTGGTTGCAGAAGACAACCTCAACCTACACGGCCCACGCTTTAGCTGCCAAACAGATGCAACCCTGCACGGAGTTTGGGTCTGTAGGAGTCGACCCGTACACGATAGACGTGCCCTTCGATCCCCTACCAGAAGATGACGATTTGGAAGATGACGATTTGAGTGCCGTGTTTTCACTTTCTCTCTTCGCTCCTTCATCTGCGCTCTTAGGCGCCGACCCTACTTTTGCGCTAGATTGAGGGTGCTACGACGCAGAAAATGCGTGAGTGCTTCTTGCTTCTCGAACTGGGCAAGTGTGTCGTACGATATCGGAGCCGCAAGGTAGACGGGGAGCGTCTCTCCTGCCTTCCCAAGCGTTTCGCGCAGCAGCAGAGACAGGCGCAGCGTGAGGCTCACCTGACTGGCCAGTTGAAAGAGGCGGCTGTTGCGGCCCTCGAAATAGACGGGCACGACAGGCACCTCGCACTCGCGTACCAGCCGCGCCAGGAGGGGCTTCCACGGCAGTTCTTCAACAGGGCCGAAGGGACGAGACGCCGTCGCCACCCCGCCCGCGGGAAACATGGCCAGGCACCTACCCTCGCGGAGACAGTCAAATGCCGCCCGCAGCGAGCGCACGTTTTGGCGCCGCGCCGTCTGAGTCCCAGAAAAGTCAACGGGCAGGAAATGGTGTCCCACCCGGTCGTCGCGGCAAAGGACGTGGTTGACGAGGATGCGGAAGTCCGTTCGCACCTGCGAGATGAGTCGGCATAAGGACAGCCCGTCGAGCACTCCCAACGGATGATTCGCCACGACCACCGCCGGACCCGTACAGGGAAGGCACCTGCTCGGATCGGCCGGGGTGCTGCGCAAGTGGACGTCCAACTGTTCCAGCGCGACAGCCCAGAAGGCATCGCCCCCAACATCGCGCGTTCGTGCGTAGTGCTCCTCCATGCGCTGACGGCCAGTTATCCATTCGAGCCCTCGAATGAGGGACGACTGCAAGACCGGCTGACTGGAGCATGCGTACGAAACCTTGGGAGTGTCCATACCTTGGGAGTGTCCATCGAAGGAGGTGCTCATTCTGTGCGATCATTTTTGAGGCCGGGGTCAAACCCTTTTTGCAGGCCGTCTATCGCTGAAGATGCGGAACCCTCCACGAGGGTGAGGCGGCGCACGTGCCGCTGTTGGCTCCGGAGTCTACGGAGAAGAGCCTCACGTTCGCATCCTGCAAGGCCGTCGTACTCCCCCGCCGAGAGGGCTTGAATGGCCTGCTCGTAGTGCCGCAGTGCGCAGCAATGGCTGATCTGCATCAGATTCGGGCTTTGATCTTCAGCGCCTCACATTAACAAGCCGCAGGAAACTCCGTTTACAGCGGTTCAGTCAGGGATCAATAACAGCACACCCTCAAAATAACCCCCTCTTGACCAGCCTCTTGGCGGCTACTTTACAACAGCTCTACTTTACAACAGTTAACGTCTCGATCAGGAGACGGAAACTGGTATCCAAACCATTATCCTTTCATTTTAAAACCGTTACCCTGTGCCACGTACCCGATGACTGAGGTCAGAGCGGTGTTCGGCAACGGGACCTCTTCATTAGCGGGACCTCTTCATTAGATTGGATGGCACGGATCGAGGGCATCGTCCACGAAGAATACCGAGAACCCATCGCGGCCTGAAATCCTGCGACGGCCCATTACTTCGAGGAGAATCCAGTTCTTGCTCATACTTCTCCCCCGGCTGAAGCCGGGTACCTGTTTAGCGAAGTGGTAGGGGCTCCATGTGCCCACAGGCTCCATGTGCCCACAG
>CAYFRX010000326.1:0-3607 GCA_964345515.1 uncultured Rhodothermales bacterium | reverse complement strand
GCCTTTTCGTCCCTGAGAATTGTTTTGAGGGGACCACCGAACACAGCACCCTCCACAGTGGTGCCCCCGCCGCCGTGTTCTGTCGCCATGGGCGGCCCCGCGTGTGCCGCTAGCTGTCGGACTGCTCTTTCTCAGCTGGAGGCTTCGGGTTGGGGTGATCGCTGTCGCGTCCGTGCGTACCCTGTCCATAGGTCCACTGCACGGCGTACTGCAGAAGCTCGGACACCGTGTCGAAGCCCAGCTTCTCCTTCGCCCGCCGACGGTACGTCTCGATCGTCTTGCGGCTGAGGTTCAGGCGGTTTTCGATGTCCTGCACGCTGTGGCCCTCGCCCAGCATCTGGAAGACAGCCATCTCGCGATCCGTGAGCTCATCGATGGCGAAGTTGGGCTCGGACGTGCGCCCCATGGCCACCTTGTTCAGGATGCGCGAGGCCATGCGGCGGCTGAGGTACACCTCACCGCGGTTGATGCTCCGGATCGCCTCAATAAGGCGCTTGGTTGGCTCACTTTTCATTAAGTACCCCGATGCCCCAGAGCGAATGGACCGCTCGGCATAGACATTCTCGTCGTACATCGAGAAGACGATCATCTTTACCTCCGGGTACTGCGACCGGATGTTCTGCACCAGGTCAAGCCCGTGCGCGTCCTCAAGCGAAATATCGACGATCGCTACGTCAGGCTCCAGCTTCTCGACAAGCCGGAACGCCCCGTCAGACGAACTCGCCTCGCCGCAGACTTCCATATCCATGGTGCCGTTGATGGTATCCGCAACGGCTTCGCGGATAGCAGGGTGATCATCGACCAGAAGAACACGAACCCGGTCGCTTCCCTTCTGCTCGCCGGACGGATTGCTACTTGACTGGCTCATAAGAAAATGTGGTTCCTTGATAAATAGTCAACGGCTTTGGCCGGTTGCCCTCGGGATCAGAAGGCTCTCTGAAATGATGGTAGATGCGCGATGTGGCGATGCGCACTGGGTAGTACCGTTCGGCCCCCACGTGCTTGGTGATCGTTCACCGCCTTATACGGATTCCGCTCGTCTCGTTCTCCTTTAAATTGTTCTCGTTCACACCAGCTGCCTGCTTCGGCCGCTATGCGATACGCTCAACGAACTTCCGTCTGGACAAGCAACATATTGCTTGCGCCTGACATTGTCTACCCCCACACCCCATAAGATAACAATCTGTCATCTTATGGCGTGCTAGGTGCGAAGAGGGTGTCCATGCAGGTACGTGCGTAGCCCACGGCGTCACACACCGGTTGATGCTAAACACGCTGCAGATTCAGTCGTCGAGCGCTTGGTCGCCCGCAAGCTCGGTGCGCTGCAGCGTACAGCGAACGGTCGTTCCGTGACCGAGCTCCGACTGTACGTCGAGAGCGGCGCCGATGGACCGGGCCCGATAGTGCATGCTGTGCAGCCCAAGCGAGTCCTCTGTAACGGCATCAACATCAAACCCTGTGCCATCATCTTCCACTTCGAGCCGCAAAGCGGGACCGTCGGTCTTCAACGCGATCTTGATGTATGACGGATCGCCGTGCTTGAGCGCGTTGTTGGTCGCTTCCTGAGCGATCCGGTAGAGCTGGAGCTTTTTTTCGTGCTCGCGCACGTCGGTCGATCCGTCATGCACGTAGATGCAGTCGACCTCCGGGAGCACATCCGTGTTGCCCGCGAGTTCCTGGAGCGCCTGTGCCAAGCCGGCCTGCTCCATCTGCACTGGCATGAGCCCGCGCTGCAAATCGCTCACGTGCTGGGCCGCCTCGCCGGCGTAACTGATAATTTTCCGGATCTGCTCGTGGCCGGGCGAGCCGTCTCCAAAGTGCCGCTCTTCGAGATTTTGTGCCAGCATGCGGACGCCCGTGAGGAGTTGCCCCACGCTGTCGTGCAGGTTGCGGCCGATGCGCTGCTGCTGTTGCTCCAGCGCGGTCACCATGCGACGCTCCAACCGCACGCGCTCAGTGACCTCCGTGGCGCTGCCCCACACGCTGTAAAGCGTTCCGTCTTCGATGACCCCGCTGGTATTCACGATGAAGTGGCGGGGATCGCGCTGCTCGTCGTACGTCACGTATTCCTGGCTCTGCAGTCGAAAGTCGGCATCCAGCAGATCGCGCACGAGGCGCTCCCCGGTAAATTCGGTGAGCTTGTCGACGGACCATCCCATCAACTGGTCGGCCCGGTCCACCCCAAAAAGGCGAGCCAGCTCATCGTTGCACTCGGCCATGCGCCCGTGCTCGATGAGGGCGGCCGCAAGGTGCTCACCGGACGCCTCAAGGGCCACCGGCGGGTCGAAGTCCACGCGCCAGATGGCCTCGGAGATGGTGCCTACGAAGTAGCGGTAGCGCCGCTCGCTCTTGCGCAACGCTCGGTCGGTGATGCGCCGCTGGAGGTACGTGCACAGCATGTCCCCCAGCACGTTGAGAAGACTTACGTCTTCATCGTTGAGCGGGGACGTCTGGTCCTCGAACTCGATGCCGAGATAGCCAAACAGCAAGTTCTGGGCGGAGAGGAGCGGCACGGCAAACGTGGACCCATCGGGGCGTTCGGCATCATCCGCCCAACCGAGCGGGTCGCTTCGGCGCCTCGGATCGCTGCCCTCGGCGTGCCACTCATGATGTGCGTAGGCCTCCAGATCGATGGGCGGCTGCCCATTTTCTTCGCGCTGCATGAGTGGAGGCGGAGTGCCATCCGTGCCGGGGGGGATGTTGAGCAGGTAGGCATAGTCGGCCCCCGTGGCTTCGCCCACGATCTGGAGCAGCTCCTCCATGGCAAAGTGGTCGGGCGAAACGAGCAGCTTGGAGGCCTCAACAAGCGCCCGCTGGCTCTCGACGCGCCGCTGGAGTTGGTTGGCTTGCACCGTGGGCAACCCGGTACCCGAGCGAGCGCCGTCTTTCTGCGCGCTCCACGCAACCGCCTCGGTGGCGTCCCGCCGCTTCAGCCAAAGCGCGACATGTCTCGCCAGGGGTTGCAGCTGGCGCGCCGTCTCTTCGGTCCACACGTGCTCGCCGGCGTCAACGCGCTGAAAGGCCATCCATCCCCACAGGGTCTCCTGCGTGCGCACCGGACACAGAAGCATGGCGCCGCCCTCCGACGCCCCCCACGGGGGCGGAACGTCGCGCAGAATCCGCCCCTCCGTGCTTGCCGGCTCGGTCGCTTCCAACGAGGCCCCGTCGGTCGGGAGTTCTACTCGGCCCGCTGGAAGTGGGGCTGTGCCCTCCGGCGCCCACGTCACGACGGGTTGGACGGTACCGGCACCGCCGTCCTGAAGCGCAAGAAGATGGGCCGTGTCTGCGCCAATGACTTGCGCGACCTGTCCTAGCGCACGCCGCGCGCCGACCTCATCGGCCTCGACGCCATGCAGTTCTTCCACCGCGCTGAGGAGCGCCTCCAAAATAACCGCGCGCTCTTCAGCGCGACCGATCTTCGAATCAGATGGGATCATCCCTGCTACTCGTTGCTCGTTCCACAGAAAGGGGGCACACCGTCCGGCTTGACCGCTCCCCTACACGCCTTCGTCGCTGAGCGCGAACGGTCTCTTCCCGCAACGATGGAGCCAGGGGCACGCTCTCGCCCAGCAGGCTCGGTGTAGAAACGGGAGAATCGGGGTACAGG
>CAYFRX010000325.1:0-3608 GCA_964345515.1 uncultured Rhodothermales bacterium | reverse complement strand
ATCCCGAGCCGTTGCGCTCATAAGAGAACAAAACCGGCACATCGTTACGTTTAGGATAGCCCATCGCTGCCCCTGTCGCACTGATCGTTGGATCCAATGCCCAACCGCACCGCCACGCTGTTCGAATTTACTGACGCCTCTGCACCTGCCGATTGGCGGAACGTGGACGATGTGGTGATGGGCGGCGTGTCCGAAAGTGCTCTCGTGGCAGCCTCCGAGGATACGGCCGCATTTGAAGGCCGGGTATCACTCGACCACGGCGGCGGATTCGCCTCGATTCGGGCGCCTGAGGACCAACGTGACCTGAGCGCCTTCGACGGCCTCCTCGTCCGGGCCCGCGGGGACGGCAATCGGTACAAGCTGACGGTGTACACCGACACCGCGAGCCGCGTGAGCTACCGCTTTCCCTTCGTCGCCGAGGCCGACTGGGCGGATTACTTCGCGCCGTTCGAGGCCCTCTCGCCCATGATCCGCGGGCGACCCGCCCCCGATGCGCCCCCATTCGACCCGTCGGCCGTCACGACGCTCGGCTTTCTGATTGGCGACAAGCAGGCCGGGCCGTTTCGGTTGGAGCTGCGCTGGATCAAGGCCGTCTCCGAACCGTGAATGCGCTCGTGCGAGCCTCCTCTTCTGAACCTCTGCCCTCCCATGCCAAACGACACGCCGACCATCCAGTCCGTTGCCAGCGCACTCGAAGCCTGGGCGCCGCCCGGTTCCGCCCAATCGTACGACAACGTTGGGCTGCAAGTCGGGGACGCCCAGCGCTCGATCGACCGGGGCCTGCTCGCGCTCGATTGTACGCCGCAGGTGATCGATGAGGCCGCGTCGATGGGTGCCTCGCTCATCATCACCCACCACCCACTCCTCTTCAAACCACTCCGCAGCGTCACGGCCGGCTCACCGACCGGCCACCTTGCGCTCCGCCTGGCCGAAGCCGGCATCGCGCTCTACAGCATCCACACGAACCTCGACGCGGCGCCGGGCGGCGTCTCGTTCGCGCTCGCGGAGCACCTCGGCCTTACCGACGTCGGCTTCCTCGACGGCTTCGACGACACGCTCTACAAGCTGGCGACCTTCGTGCCGCAGGACGATGTTGACGCCGTGCGCCAGGCCCTGGCCGACGCCGGCGCCGGCCGCATCGGCGACTACGAGGCGTGCGCGTTCGCCACGGACGGCACCGGCTATTTCCGTCCGGGCGACGCGACGAACCCGCACATCGGTGAAGCAGGCGGTGCCCTCGAATCGGTGGACGAGGTGAAACTCGAAGTGGAGATCGCCCGGTGGGATCTCGGCGACGTGCTGGGGGCGCTCCAGGCGGCCCACCCGTACGAGAAGGTCGCCTACGACGTGTACCCCGTGGAGCAGAAGCACTCCCGCACCGGCCTCGGGGCGGTGGGCCGCCTGCCCGATCCGATGCCGCTGGATGACTTCCTCCAGCGCGTGGCCGAGCGCCTCGACGCAGGCAGCCTCCGCTACGTGGGGGATCCGTCCGCCCCCGTCGTGCGGGTGGCCGTGTGCGGCGGGGCCGGCAGCGACTTCATCGGCACGGCCCGCGGCGCGGGCGCCGACGCGTACGTGACGGCCGACGTGAAGTATCACGAGTTCTTTGGCGCGCTCGGGCGTGACGGCGCCCCCGCGATGGCCCTCATCGATGCTGGCCACTACGAGACGGAGGCGCTCACCGAAGCGCTCCTCCGCGACTGGCTGGCCGACCGCTTCCCCGACGTCGACTGGCGGCGGACGCGGACGCGCACGAGCCCCATCGACACGTTCACACCTTCCGAATAGCGGGCAGCCTCCCGGCAGATCTCTTCAGCACGCCGCTTTTCGCGTGCTGCCTCTTTTCCATTCTTTTCCACCTTCTTCGCATTAAATCGATGTTTCCCCTCCAGCGACCACGAACCTTCCCCCAGGGCAGAAGTACGCTTTAAATGGTGCATGACCGCGGTTGATTTTGAACAATCCTACTCATTCATGGCAACGGCCCAGGAGACGGAATCCAAAACATCAAGCATCGAAAAGCAGTTGCGCGCGCTGGTTCGGCTTCAGCACATCGACAACCGCATCGATCAGATTGGCGATCTGCGCGGTGACCTCCCCGAGGAAATCCGCGACCTGGAGGACGAAAAAGCCGGTCTGGAGACGCGCCTCGAAAACTACGAGGATGAGATCAAACAGCTGAAGGTCGACAAGCGGGAAGCCGATGTCGACATCAAAGAAGCGGAGGGGTTGATTAAGAAGTACGAAGAGCAGCAGCTCCAGGTGCGCAACAATCGAGAGTACGACGCACTCACGAAGGAAATCGAGACGCAAAAGGAGCGGATCGAAGAGGCGGAGAAAACGATCGAAGAGGCGGAAGAAACCATCACGTCCCACGAGGAAGCCGTGGAAGAGACCGAGCAGCGTCTCAGCGAACTGGAGGACGCCCTGCAGATCAAGCAGGACAAGCTCGCAGACGTGATGTCCGACACGCAGGAGCAGGAGAACCGCCTGGAGCAGCTTCGCGAAGACGCGATGGAGGAGGTCAACGAGCGATACCTTCGCGCCTACAAGCGACTGCGCCGCCGACTCCGCGACGGACGCGCCGTCGTCCCGCTGGAGCGCGGAGCGGCCGCCGGCTTCGCCGTCCCGCCCCAGCGCCAGGTGGAGATCCGCAAGCGCAAACGGATCATCGCCTGCGAGCATACGGGTCGCATCATCGTAGATCGCGACCTCTACAACGACGTGATTGACAACATGGACCTGTAAGTGGCACCGACGGACGCTTGAGAAAGCGTCTTTTCTTCGTTGGGCCCCGGCCAGGTCGATGCGCCACTGCGTGCGGATCGGACCATCGCTCCGTTCTCGCCTGTGGGTTTGTCCGCAGGCCGGGCGGTGAGGAAAGTCCGAACACCACAGGGCACCGTGCTTCCTAACCGGAAGGCGGCGCCGCGGCCCTCGCTGCGGCGCCGACGGCACGTGCAACAGAGAGCAGTCCCGCCGATGACTGCGGCCCCCGCCGCAGCACCGGTAAGGGGTGAAAGGGTGCGGTAAGAGCGCACCAGCGCTGCGGGCGACCGCGGCGGCTAGGCAAACCCCACGGGGTGCAAGGCCAAACAGTACCGCCTCGGCACCTGCGGGTGCCGACTAAGGTGGCCCGCCGAACGCGGTACGGGTAGGCCGCTTGAGGCCGTCGGCGACGGCGGCCCCAGATAGATGATGGTCTCTCTGCGTGCGGGAGCAGCCGCGCGCACGGCAGACAGAATTCGGCTTACAGATCCGCACGCGCTGCTCACTAACATGGACGGCCGCCTCCCATCGCCGGGGGCGGCCGTCCTTTTTTCGTGACCGCGTTCGACTCGGGCTCTTACCGTTTCCAGATAATCATGTCAGGGTTCCCCCGGACGTTCTCTCGTCGCGTGCCAGAGCGGAAGCTTAGAATTGTCCAACGTTGAACGTTCGAACGTTCTCGCGCATGATCCACACACGAATGAACTGACTATTTCGGTCACGGTCCGAATCGAGCCCCCGGTTCACTCCCTCGAGGAGCGGTTCACTCGCACGTTGTAACTAGGGCCGACGCGGAACGCCCGGCGCGCGTCATACTGCCTCTTGGCGGATATCAGCGA
>CAYFRX010000324.1:0-3609 GCA_964345515.1 uncultured Rhodothermales bacterium | reverse complement strand
TGCCCGACCGCCAGACAGTCCCCCCTCCTTCACCCCGGCCCCGCCATGCTCCGACGATTGACCTTCCTCGCCTTGCTGCTCGCCCTGATCGCTTTCGTAGTCACGCTCATCGCCGGTCCGCCCGCCGCGTAGGCGTTGGTTGCGGCCGTCGCGTATCGCAAACGGCGATGTCGTCCTCCGGCTGAATACCGAGGCGAACGGGCGCTGCGCCGCGCAGCCGGACCGGGGGCGGCATGTGCCGCGCTGTCGCCCTATCGCGGAATAGGTCGGCGAAAGAAGCGCGAGGGTACGACGTCACTCAGCCGATGCCTGGGCCGCGCTGCCAGTCTCCAGCAACGCGCTGAAAGCCGCCGCGCGGTCGGCGAGGCCATACTGACTGCTCATCTGAGCCAGGTGGTCGAGCATGTGCGGCCGCAGGCCCGCATGATTCGTGCGGAGGGCATCCTCCAAGTGGGCGTGGCTCGCATCGAGCGCCGCATTCGCCCCCGGGCGCTGCCGGTCGGCCAGGCAGATGCCCAGCATGCCGCGCGCCTGGGCGGTCCAGGGATGGGCAGGACCCAGGCCGCGTTCCCACACCGCCAGGCCCTTCTGCAGCGCCGGGAGCGCGCGAGTGCAGTCGTTCGCGTGCATGAGCAGTTTGCCTACGCCGGTCACGAGCGCGCTGCCGGTGCGCCAGTGATCCGATCCGTAACGTTGCCGCGTGAGGTTCGCTTTGGCGCGGAGGAACTGCTCGGCCTCGTCTATTTTGTTCTGTTCGAACAAGACACTGGCGAGGTTGCTTATGAACATGAGTACATCCGGGTGATCGGGGCCGTACACGGCCTGGACGATGGACAGGGCCTCCCGGTAGTGTACCTCGGCTTCGGCGTGGGCGCCACGGGTCTTCAGCAGGTACGCAAGGTTGTTGAGCGTAGCGGCAAGGTCCGAGTGATCCTCAGGGAGTGTGCGGCGCTGCTCCGCGAGAATAGACCGGTAGAGGGGCTCGGCCTCATTGATGCGGTTCTGGCTGCGGAGCACGAGCGCGAGCGCGTGTTGGGCCGAGAGCAGGTCAGCGGACTCCGAGCGCTCCATCCGGTTCAGGATGGCGAGGGCTTCTCGGGCTGAGGCCTCCGCGTTGGCGAGCTGACCGTCGAGATACCGCTGGACCTCAGCGCGCTGGACCAGGAGGCGCGCCGTGGCGATGTGGTTCGCCCCCAGCTGGCTGCGATACGTTGGGAGGGCCAAGGCAAAGAGGCTATCGGCCCGCTCGAAGTCGCGCTGGCTTTTGTAAAGCAGCCCGAGCGTATATTCGGCATCGGCTGCTTCGCGGCTCGCAGGGCCGTACGTGCTGCGTTGGAGGGCGAGGGCGCGGTGCAGCAGCGAGTCGGCCTGCGGATACTCCCCCAGGCTAATGTAGGCGCGGCCCACCGCGTCGAACAACTGGGCTTGGATCGCCGGGCGTTCGCTGATCGCCCCGGCCTGCGCGGTGCCGCGATCCAGGAGGTCGAACGCTGTGAGCGTGTCGCCCTGGGTGAGGCTCGGGTTGCCAGCTTCGAAGAGATCGACCAGGAAGGCCGACACCTCCTGGGCTTTCGCTGCTTCGGTCTGCGCGCGGTTGCGCTCCTGCGTGACGCGCACCGTGTAGAGTGCCGTGAAGCCCGCGATGAGCAGCGCGAGTGCCGCGGCGGCCGTAGCGCCCCACCGGTGGCGGCTCACAAACTTGCGCGCACGGTAGCTGAGCGTGTCGGGCCGCGCCTGGACGGGCTGATTCGTGCGGTGGCGCCGGATGTCGTCGCCCAGGTTGCCGGCCGACCGGTAGCGCCGCTCGGGCTCTTTGCGGAGTGCTTTAAGCACGATGGCGTCGAGGTCGCCCCGGAGGCGACGCGGCAGCGTGTCCGCCGAGGCCTGACGGGCGCGGGCAGCGTCCTCCGGCGTCGTCGGAGGCGTCCTGGCGTCGGGGGTCGCTGGCGAGGGGCGCCGTGCCACCGTCGATGGTCGGGACGGAGGCGTTTCACAGATGATACGCTCGACCTCGCTGGGCCGGCACCCGCGCACGGTGTACGGATGGGCACCAGTTAGGAGTTCGAAGAGGAGCACGCCCAGCGCGTACACGTCGGTGCCCATCGAGACGGGTCGGCCATAGATCTGCTCCGGGGCGGCGTACTCGGGCGTCAACAGGCGCGCGCCGGTGCGGGTGAGCACGGCGGCCCCGCCGTCCGGCGCATCCGCAAGCAGCTTGGCGATGCCAAAGTCGAGCAGCTTCACCGTGCCGTCCTCGGTGACGAGAATGTTCGACGGCTTCAGGTCGCGGTGCACCACGAGGTTTAGGTGCGCGTGCTGGACGGCGGCGCACACCGTCTCAAATAGCGCGAGCCGCGCGTCGATTGAGAGACGCTGCGCGTCGCAGTAGCGGTCGATGGGCGTGCCGTCGACGTACTCCATCGCGAAGTAAGGCGTGCCGTCGGCCGTCGTGCCGGCGTCGAGCAGCCGGGCGATGTTTGGGTGTTCCAACTGGGCCAGCACCATGCGTTCCTGCAAGAACCGCTCGATACGAGCGGGGTCGGCAAGGGGCGCGCGCACCAACTTGAGGGCCACCTGTTTGTGCACGTCGTCGCGCGTGGCGAGGTAGACGGTGCCCATCCCACCCCGGCCGATCTCCCGTTCGATGCGGTACGGGCCGACGTGCGCGTCCGGCGCGTCGGGGACAGCAAGGAGCGGCGCCGCCCAGTCGACGGCGCGCGTCGTCTCCAGGAACGTGTCCGACGCGTCGCTCGCCGCTAGGAGTTGGTGCACGGCATGGCGCAGCTCGTCATCATCGCCGCAGACCGCCTCCAAAAAGGCAGCCCGTTCATCGGGCGGACGGTCGAGCGCTTTGGCAAAAAGCGCATCGATGGCATGCCACCGGTCGTTCGGAGTGGACATGGCAGAAGGGGGCCAGTGGATGACGGCTACTCGGGCGGTGGGTCGTGCAGCATGTGGTGAAGGTAGGCCTTGGCGCGTGTCCAATCGCGCTGCACGGTGCGGACGGAGACGTCCAGCGCCTCGGCCGTCTCGTCCAGCGTCATGCCGCCAAAGAAGCGACACTCCACCACCTTGACCATCCGAGGATCCCGTTCGGCGAGCTGCTGGAGCGCGTCATCGAGGGCGATCAGGTCGACCGTCTTTTCATCGACGGCCACCATGCGGTCGTCCAGCGTGACGCGGTGGCGTTTGCCGCCGCGCTTCTGAGCGCCCCGCTGCCGCGCGTAGTCAATCAGCACGTGGCGCATGGCACGGGCGGCCACGGCAAAAAAGTGCGCCCGATCGTTCCACGAGCAGCGCGTCCGGTTGACGAGGTTAAGGTACGATTCGTGGACGAGGTCGGTCGGACTCAGCGTGTGCCCAGACCGGTCCTTCTGGAGCTGGTTCTGGGCAATGCGTCGCAAGTCGTCATACACGAGTGGGAGCAGCTGATCGAAGACGGCTTCTTTGCCAGGATCGTTGTCGACGATCAGCGCCGTAACTTGGTCGCGGGGGGAGGGCATTACCGGGCGAAGGGGGACGAGGATAGGCCATCCGAACGTTCCAAATATACGCGGTGCATGAAGATCGCACAATGGAGGCTTCGCCGCATTGTGCCATCAAGGAATG
>CAYFRX010000323.1:0-3612 GCA_964345515.1 uncultured Rhodothermales bacterium | reverse complement strand
CCCGCCGTGCTCGACGACACACTGGCCAAGTGGATGCGGCTCAACGTCATCCGCGTCTCGATCTGGACGGGGGAGTGGGCCGCGATGATGGGGTACTTCGCCGCGAAGGTGTACTACGGGCACCCGATGGGGCTCGGGGCCAAGCACGATCCGATGAAGGAGGTGACGTCATGAAGCAGCTTCTCTACCGAATTATCGCGGCCATCGCGGCCATTACGCTCCTCTCGGGGCTCGGGCAGCTCCTCATGCCGGGCTTCGTGTTGCGCATCGTAGGGGCCGAGGTCGTGCCCGCGACGCAGCACTTCTTCGCCATCGTCGGTATGTTCATGGCGCTCTTTGGCGGGATGGTGCTCCACGCCCTGTTCTCGGCGCGGCACCACCGCATCGTGCTGCTGTGGGCTGCGCTGCAGAAGGGGGGCGCGTTTGGGGCCGTGACGCTCGGCGTATCGAGCGGCATCTTCTCGCCGCTCGCGATGGGGGTGGCGTTCTTCGACCTGGCCTCGGGGCTGCTCATGGTGGGCTACCTGTGGGTCACCCGCCACGAAACCGAGCGCTCGTTTCACTTGATGTGACCGGGCCCATGCGCACGCTGACGCTGGTGATGTTCTACGGCTATGCCGCCATGCTGGTGGGCGTGGGCGCGACGGGCGTCGTCACGGCCGAGTGGGAGCTGCGCACCGTCTTTCTGATTCCGATTGACACGTACGATGCCATGACGCGGGCCACGCTCCTCAACCAGTACCGCTTCCTGAAGGCCGTGGAGCTGAGCTGCGGCGTCTACCTGCTGCTCTTTCGCCGCGCCATCTTTCGGGATCCAACGCACCACGGGCTGTTCCTGCTGATCGTCTTCGGCGGCGTCGTGGCGCGCGGGCTTTCCTTCGCGATCGATGGTCGGCCGGCGTGGCCGTTTGTTGCCTTCACGGGCGCCGAGCTGGCCACCGGCCTGCTCGTCACGGGATACGCCCGCCATCACGACCTGCTCACAACGCCCTCGGAACCATGACGATGCCGCACACGCCGTACCTTACTGCTTCGCCCGATCACGAGGGGCCCCGCCGCGCGCTCATCCTCGCGGGCGGCGGCATGCGCGTCGCCTACCAGGCCGGCGTGCTGCAGGCCCTCGACGAAGCCGGCCTCCGCTTCACCCACGCCGACGGCACCTCCGGCGGCATCATGAACGTGGCGATGCTCTGTTCGGGGCTCGCCCCCGATGAGATGGCCGCCCGCTGGCGCACGCTCGACGTGGGCGAGTTCGTCTCGTTTCGGTCGATCCGCCAGTACCTGAAGGGGCCGCAGATGGGTGCGATGGGCGATGCCGACGGCATCCGCCGCGACGTGTTTCCGCACCTCGGCATCGACGGGCCCACGATCCGCGCGGCCGAAGGCCTCGACGCGCGCTTCAACGTGTGCAACTTTGTGCAGAAGACGAACGAGGCCATCCCGCACACCGAGGTCACGCTCGATCACCTCATCGCGGGCATCTCGCTGCCGATCTTCATGCCGGCGGTCGATATCGACGGCACGACGTACACCGACGCCGTCTGGATTCAGGACGCGAACCTGCTCGATGCCGTGCGGGCCGGCGCGCAGGAGCTGTGGGTCGTGTGGATCATCGGCAACACGCCGGTCTACTGCGACGGCCTCTTCGAGCAGTATGTGCACATGATCGAGATGAGCGCGTGCGGCGCGCTGCACCGCGACTTCGCGCAGATCCGTGCGATGAACGAGCGCATCCGGCGGGGCGAAACCGTGCACGGCCACACCGAGCCGATCCGCCTGCATCTGATTAAACCGCCCAAGCCACTCCCGCTCGATCCGGCCTACTTCTTCGGCTCCATCGACGGCCACACGCTCGTCAACATGGGCTACGCCGACGCCAAATCCTACCTCGACCGCATGCCGCCCGACGGCCTTCCGGTCCGCCCTAAAACGACGCAAATGGAGACGCCCCGCCTCGGGCTCCGATTCCGTGAGACGATGGAAGGGGCCTTCGCCCTCGGCGCGACCGATCCTAAGGCCGGCGCCGAGCGGGGCCAGCGCGACGATCACACGCTCGCGCTGCACGCCACCATTAGCATCGACGACATCGACCGGTTCGTGGACGACCCCGACCACGCCGGCCGCCTCGACGCGCACGTCGACTTCGCGCCGTTCGGCACGCGCCTTCCCGGGCACCGCGGCGTCTTCAACCTGTTCGCGCCCGCCGACGCGCCCGAGACGAAGTGGATGGTGTACGAGGTGGCCTTCCGGCACGACGGGACAGACTACTACCTCGCCGGCAAGAAGCGCGTGCACGACGATCCGGGCTTTGACCTGTGGAGCGACACGACCACGCTCTTCGCGCACCTCCACGAAGGGACTGACGCGAGCGGACCCGTCGTGGGCGCGGGCGTGCTCCGGCTCGGCGTGGACGACCTCGCCCGGCTCGTCTCCACGATGCGTGCTACCAATGCCGATTCGCTGACGAAGAAAACGCGCGCCATCGGGGCGTTTGGCCGCTTCTTCCTGGGCGAGTTGTGGTCGCAGTATGCCTCGCACGCGCCGACGTCTTAAGCACCCGACCCACACATCATTCGTCCTTCAATGGCTACGGCATCACGATGGGGAACGACAGCAAGGAAATCCGACTGATCAACGAGGAGCTCGATCGCCTGTACGAAGAGCTTACCACAGCGTCGCCCGAGCCGAAGTCGCTTGATTTGACATCGGATCGCATCGTCATTTTCTCCGACCAGCATCGGGGCATCCGCAACGGGGCGGATGACTTCCGGCGGTGCGAACGGGCCTACAACGCAGCCCTGGCCTACTACTACCACATGGGCTACACGCTCGTCGTGCTGGGCGATGGCGAGGAGCTGTGGGAGGAGCGGCCCGGCCCGGTGATCGAGACGTATCGCCACACCCTCAAGATGGAGGCAAAATTCCATCAGGACGGGCGCTACCTGCGCGTGTGGGGCAACCACGACGACGATTGGCGCTTTCCGGACAAGGTGGAAAGCTACCTCGGGCCGGTCTTCGGCGACCGGCCGCTGCCCGTCCCCGAAGGCTATCTGTTTCGGGTTGAGAACCGGGGCGAGCGGCTCGGTGAGCTGCTGCTCGTGCACGGCCATCAGGGATCGGCCACGAGCGATCGGTTCGCCGGGCTGTCGAAGTTCTTTGTGCGCTACCTCTGGCGGCCCTTCCAGCGGCTCACGAACTACTCGATCAACACGCCGGCGAAAGACTGGTCGCTGCGCGCGACGCGGGATCGTGGCATGCAGCGGTGGGCCGCGTCGCAGCCCGAGCCGACGGTCGTTATCTGCGGGCACACGCACCGGCCCGTCTTTGAGTCGCAGACGCACGCCGATCAGCTGGCCCGCCGGCTGGAGGCGGTCCGGGGCAAGCTGGAGACGCGTCCGGACAACAAGGACCTGCAGGCCGAGATGAGTCTGCTTGAAGCCGAGATCGAGTGGGTGCGCGCACAAGGGCACCAGGAGCCGGGCATCGAGGGGTCCGCGGCCCGCCGGAAGCCGCACTATTTCAACACGGGCTGCTGCTCGTTCCTCGACGGCGATGTGACGGGGTTCGAACTGGCCGAGGGGGCCATCCGCCTCGTCCGCTGGCCGGACAACA
>CAYFRX010000322.1:0-3620 GCA_964345515.1 uncultured Rhodothermales bacterium | reverse complement strand
GGACCATCAGCGTGTAAACCACAGCATAGATTAAACGCAGTGCGTCTCCCCCGCCTTCTCCTGCTCGCCCTCCTTGCCGTCGGCACCGTCCCCACGTGCGACATGCTGAGCAATACGTCCTCATCGCCGGATCCGCCGGCTACGCTAGATGAGGCGCTGTCTCGCTGGTCCGCCCGCGGGTTCGACGCGTACCGCTTCCGCTTCGAGCGGACCTGCTTCTGCAGCCCGCCGCGCGTGACAGCCCTCGTCACCGTGCGGAGCGACACCGTGGCGGCGCTCGATAGCGTGCGTGCAAACGGGACCCCGATCCAGGACACCGATTTTGCCTTCGATCGGGAAATGGCGCGGTCCATCGAGCAACTGTTCGATCTCGTCCGCGCCGCCAGGCGGACCACCATCGACTCCGTGGCAGTAACCTACGATGCACGGGACGGCCATCCCCGGCGGCTGTTCGTGGATCCGCTGCAGGCCATGACCGCCGAAAACGTCACCTACGTGGCCCGCGATGTCACTCCCATCGATCCACGCGGCAGCGATTAAGACGTCAACATCCGTAGCTTTGCGGCACGGCGACTCGCTATGCATTCTGCGCCCTCTCACCATTCGTCCGCATCTGCCCCTCAGCGCGCGGATCCACGCCGGCCTGCGCTGAAGGGTTGGCGGTGCGCGCTGCTGGTCGTTCTGCTCGCGTGGTCGAGCCTCCCCACGACGACTCAGGCCCAGCAGAATTCGTACACGTTTGTGCTCCGCGGGGTACCGCTCGACCAGGCCTTGGAGTCCTTCTCTCAGACGACCGGAGCGGCCGTCGCCTACGCCCCCCACCTCGCCCGGAGCCATCGTGCGTACTGCGTGGCGCGCGACGAGCGGGCCGAGGTGGCCCTGCGCTGCATCCTCCAAGAAAGCGGCCTAGACTTTTACCGCCTCTCGTCTGGAACGTACGTCTTGACCGCCCCGGCTGAGGTCGCTCCGGCGCGCGGCTACCTGACCGGCCTCGTGGCGGATCGGTCGACCGGCGCGCCCATCGCCGATGCCCACGTGCAGCTCGCCGACGCGGGCGCCGGAGCCGTCACGGGGCCCTCGGGGCGCTTCACCTTCCCGCCCCTCCTGCCCGGCGAGTACGTCGTGCGCGTCTCGCACGTGGGCTACCGCACCTGGCACGATACGCTTCGCGTCGCGCCGCGCGCCCGCACCCGCGCTGCGGCGACGCTGCAGCCCGAACCGGTCGCCATCGAGCCCGTGGTGATTGACGGCCTCCAGCGGCGGCGCACCGAGGTCCCGCTGGGACGCTCCCGCCTCGATGCCGACGCGCCTCCCGTTGGATGGGCCGCTGGCGGGCGCCGCCCGCTCCAACAGCTCAACACGCTGCCTGGCGTGCGCGTGCACGACCTCACGGCGGATGTGCGCGTGCAAGGCGGCCGCCCCGGTGACCACCAGATGCGCCTGGATGGCGTGCCGGTGCATCTGCCGCGCACGCTGGTGGGCCTCATCGGCCCGTTCAGCGCGTTCGCCATCGATCGCATCACGGTGGAAAAAGCCGGCTTTGGCGCGGCCGACGGCAGCCAGATGGCCGGCGTCATCCACGCGCAGCATGCCCTCGCCGACGACGCCCACGCCAACCTCCAGGTGGACCCGCTCAGCCTCAACGGGCGCCTGCAGCTCACCCCCTCCGTACCGGGCACCGAAAGTGTGTCCGTGATGACCGCCGGCCGCGTGGGACTCGGAGCGCTGTACGAGCCGACCCGGCTGCGCACGACGCTCGCCCAGTGGAGCGGGCTCGATCCGTTCCTGATGGCGTCCTCCGCCGAGACGCCCGACGCGCAGGCGATCAGTGAGGCCGCGCAGGCAGTAACGGCGACCTCGGCCCCAGGTCCGCACTACACCGATGCGCACGCCGCCGCCCGCATCCGGCTGAGTCCTCTGCGCACGCTTCACGCCTCCGTGTACCGCGGCACGCGTCAGCTTGGGGGCAGTGCGTGGTCGTCGCCTTCCTCCTTCGCGTCCCACGCCGAGCCCACGCCCTTGGTGACAGCCGAAGATGACTACCGCTGGAACAACCTGCTCGGCCAGGTGCGCTACGATGCCGTGCTCGGAAGCCACACGCTGGTGCGCGCTCAGCTGCGGGGCAGCCGCTATCGCTTCGACCACGATTACACGGTGATCGACAGCCTGCGCGTGCGCCCCGGCACCGACCCGCCGCGCCTGATTGGCGGGACGCGCACGCCGCTTCGCGATGGCAACCGGATCCGCACGGTCAGCCTGGACGGCTCGATCGACCATGCCCAGGGCGCTCATCACCTCGTCGTCGGCACTGAATTGACGTGGACCGGGAGTGCCTTCGCGCTGCACGGCGTCCGGTTGGCCGCCTCGGATCGGTTTAGTGACGTAGCGCAGGAGGGCACGCTGGATCTGAGCTCTGCGACCACCGTTGCGCCTCGCATCCGCCATGCTGCCTCGGACGGGCGTTTGACCGCCTTCGCCCGCGATCGCATGGATCTGGGCGCGCACTGGCGGGCGGAGCTGGGCGTCCGGCTCACGTATCCGCTCGATCGCGGCATGGTGTACGCCGAGCCGCGGGCCGCCCTACGCTACGACAGTCCGAGTGCCTGGTCGATGCGCACGGCGGCCGGGCTGTATCGCCAGTTTACGTATCAGACGGACGCCAGCGTGTTCAACGCGGGGGCCCTCCTGCCCAGCGTGCGGGTCTGGCTTCCCCTCGATGCGTCCGTCACCCCGCCGCGCGCGGTCCACCTCGCGCACGAGATGCTGTTCCAGCCCACCGACCACTGGCGCCTCCGCGCCGAGGGCTTCTATAAGCACCAGCCGCACCATCTGACGCTGCGGTACGCCTCGGTCGATGACGCGGCGCAGACCGGACGCCTCGCCGCCCAGGATCGCTTCCTGTCATCCACGCGCGGCTATGCCCTCGGCGGGAGCCTGTCGGCCACGTGGGACGCCTCACCGCTTCGCTTCCGCGCCCTGTACGAGTACAACCGCACGGTCCGCCGCAGCCCGGCGCTCTTCGGCGGCCGCGCCCATCCAGCCCCCGGCACCGTGCCCCACCGCGCCGAACTGGGCATCGACTGGATGCCGACGCCCCGCTGGACGGTCAGCCTGCGCGGGCGGGGCGCCTGGCAGCGCCGCTGGGGCTTCCGCCGCGCCTACTACGACTACTTCGGCCACGACGCCGACACGCGCCTTCAGCCGCCGTTCGACCTCGGGCGCCCGGGAGCGCATCAGCTGCCCCCTCGCTATCAGCTCGACGTGAGCCTGGCGTACGCCCGGGACGTAGGCCCGGTGGACCTGCAGCCCCGCCTCGAAGTGCTCAATGTCACCGATCGCGCCAATGTCGCCGATTGGCGCCTGGTGCACTCCGACGGCCAGTGGGTCAAGACGCCGCGCCTGCTCTACCCGCGCCTTCCTAGCTTTGCCCTCCGCGTCCGCTTGTGACGGCGCCGCGGCACCTCAGGTCGTCGCCTCTTCCTTCGATGGCCGGGGAAGCGCGATGAAGACGGTGCTGCCTTCGCCGTGGACGCTCTCGGCCCATCGCGGCCGTCATGCTTCTCGATCATGCCGTTTCTAGATGATCATATCGGGGTGCATCCGGACGTTCTCTCGGCGGG
>CAYFRX010000321.1:0-3627 GCA_964345515.1 uncultured Rhodothermales bacterium | reverse complement strand
GCACAGGACGGGCGCCGTAGACTTTCGCAGCGGTTGACATCCGCGCAGTCAGGGTGTACTTTTCGGCCTGGTAATTGGGCTTTACGTAAGCTCACGGGAGAGCCGAACCGCCGTGCACGGAGCCGCTCAATGGGTGCTTCGGAACCCCTTCCGAGCACGGCCCACGTCGAGGAACCTCCCACGTTTCAGCTCCCCGATGGCGTAGGGAATCTTTCGACGTCGCTGAAGATGCCAGAACGAGGTTTGGGGATAGGCTCCAAGCCCCTTGAGGAGGAGCCGGTTGATTCGCGTTGCCGGGTATTCCACACCGATACGGGCCCATCGACGCCGGCCCCTTTTCCTTTTTGCGCTGGCACCGAGGCCCGACCGTCTAGACGAAACGCAGCATCTCGTGCTTGTACCACACCTTCTCCGTAGTAGCATGAATTCCCGAGCGATCTACCGAACCGCTGCGATCGTCATCGCCGCAGCGAGCACGCTGTACCTGGCCTTCTACCCCCCTGCCCCGCCCCTCGAGGTGGAAGAGAAGGCGGCCATTGCGCTGGTCGGCAACAACCTCTGTGCTCGGATGATGAACTACGGACACTTCGAAACGGCAGTGTACCTGCGCCATCCGAACCAGCAGCTTCGGGTCCGCAACCTGTGCGACGCCGGGAATACGCCGGGCTTTCGTCCACACCCGGGCCGCCCATCGCCCTGGGCCTTCCCGGGCGCCGAGCAATTCTACACCGACCTCGCGCGCGAGTCGGGAAGCGTGGGCCACTTCGAAACGCCGGACGAGTGGCTGATGCGTCTCCAGGCCGACGTCGTCATCGGGTTCTTCGGCTACAACGAGTCGTTTCAGGGCGCGGCGGGGCTCGATACCTACAAGGCCGAGCTCGAGGCGTTCATCGACCACACGATGATGCAGCGCTACAACGGGGAGCACCCGCCGACGCTGGTCCTCGTCTCGCCGACCGCCTTCGAGGACCTGTCCGCCCGCATGGACCTGCCGGATGGCACCACAGAAAACGAACACCTGTCGATGTATACGGAGGCGATGCGGGAGGTGGCGGGCCAGTACGACGAGGTGCTCTTTGTGGACGCCTTCGCGCCCTCGGCGCGCTGGTACGAGGAGAACGAGACGCCCCTGACGATCGACGGCTTCCAGCTCACTGGCCCCGCTTACGAGCGCTTAGCCGACCTGCTCGCCGATCGGATCTTTGCTAGCGCGGCGCCTGAGACGGCCGAGCACCGATCGATGGTGCACGAGGCCGTCATGGACAAAAACTGGTTTTGGGAGAACAACTTTAAGATTCCCAACGGCGTCCACGTCTTTGGCCGCCGCTACAACCCGTACGGCCCGGACAACTACCCGTACGAGCTCAAGAAAATTCGTCAGATGACCTCGATCCGGGACACCGCCATCTGGCGCGCGGCCCGCGGGCGGCAGATGGACGTGGCCGCGGCCGACGCGCGGACGATCGAGCTGCCGCCGGTAGAAACGAACTACCGTCCAAGCAGTGGAGCCCACGGCGACCCAGAATACCTCTACGGTGAGGAGGCGCTCAGCACGCTCGAGACCGCGCCGGGGTACCAGATCGAGGCGTTCGCCACCGAGCAAGACTTCGAGGTCCTGGCGAACCCTGTGCAGATTTCGTTTGACAACGAGGGCCGCCTGTGGGTAGCGACGATGCCGAGCTATCCGCACTGGAAGCCGGGCGACGGCCGGCCCAACGATAAGCTCATCATCCTCGAAGACACCGACGGCGACGACCGGGCCGATCGTCAAATCACGTTCGCCGACAGCCTGCACCTACCCGTGGGCTTCGAGCTGACCGCGGACGGCGTGTACGTCTCGCAAGGCACCGACCTCGTCCTCCTGAAGGACACCGACGGCGACGACCGGGCCGACGAGCGCCAGGTGATCTTGAGCGGCTTCGACGACCACGACACCCACCATGCCCACAGCGCATACACCGCCGACCCGTCGGGCGCCATCTACATGGGCGAAGGCACGTTCCTCCACACCAACGTGGAAACGCCCCACGGCCCGGTCCGCGGCACGAACGGCGGCTTCTACCGCTACAACCCGCAGCGGCATCACCTGGAGCGCACCGCGCAGCTGCCGATCCCCAACCCGTGGGGCATCGCCTTCGACCGCTGGGGGCAGAACTTCTACGCCGAGACGTCGAGTCCCGTCGTGAGCTGGATGATGCCCGGGTCGATCAAACCGCTCTACGGCGTGGCGACCCCGAAGTCGCGCAACCTGATCGAGGAAGACCACATGGTGCGGCCCACGTCCGGGCTCGAGTTCGTCTCGAGCCGGCACTTCCCGGACGAGGCCCAAGGCGATATGCTGATCAACAACACGATCGGCTTTCTGGGCACCAAGCAACACAACGTAAACGACGCCGGCACGGGCTATACGACGAACCACCAGCAGGACCTCGTGAAAGGATCTGACCCGAACTTTCGGCCGGTCGATATGGAGTTCGCGCCGGACGGGTCGCTGTACCTCGTGGACTGGCACAATGTGTTGGTCGGCCACATGCAGCATAACGCACGCGACCCGCTTCGCGACCACGTGCACGGCCGCATCTATCGCCTCACGTACCCGTCGCGCCCATTGGTCGACGCGCCCGCCATTGCCGGCGCCTCCATCGACGTACTACTGGACAACCTGAAACTGCCCGAGTACCGGGCGCGGTATCGGACCCGGCGGGAGCTACGCGGGCGCAACGCCGCCGACGTGCTTCCCAAACTGCAGGCCTGGGTCGACGACCTGGACGCGGGCGATCCCCAGTACGAGCATCACCTCCTGGAAGCGCTCTGGGTAACGTGGGGCCTGAACGTGGTCGACACGTCCCTGCTGCAACGGCTCCTTGCAGCGGAGGACCATCGCGCTCGCGCCGCGGCGGTGCGCGTGCTGCGCTACGCGGGCCACCAAGTGGAAAACCAGACAGATCTTCTCGTCGACGCCGCGCGTGACGAGCACAGCCGCGTGCGACTGGAAGCCATCGTGGCCGCCTCCTGGATGGACCGCGACGCCGGCATGCGCGTCTTGGACGCGGCCGGCGCGCAGCCACTCGACCCGTGGATGGAAGACGCCTACGCGGCCGCTGTCGCGCACCTGAACGGGCGAGCCGTGGACGAAGAAGAGGAGCCGGAAGAGATTGAAACGGACCTCGAAGATGAGCAGCGCGCCCGCTTCGTACTGGGCCAGGAAGTGTACAACCGGGAAGGCGGCTGTGTCACGTGCCACCAGGCGGACGGCGGTGGGCTCAGCGCCTCCGGCTTCCCGCCCCTCAGCGGGACCCGGTGGGTGCGGGGCAGCGAGGAGCGCCTCATCAAGCTCGTCCTTAAAGGCTTGCAGGGCCCGATCGAGGTCAATGGCAAAACGTACCCGGGGCAGGTCCCCATGACGGCCTTTGAAGGTCTCTTGACGGACGAAGAAATCGCTGCTGTCCTGACTTACGTGCGTAACGCCTTTGGCAACGAAGCATCGGCCATCGCACCGGAGACGGTGAGGGCGGTTCGTGAGGCAGTCAGAGGTAAAGAGGGGTTCTACTCGGCCGATGAGCTGCTGAAAGTACACCCCCACGAGGGATCGGAATAACACCAATTACTTAGGATAAAAATGCACTT
>CAYFRX010000320.1:0-3633 GCA_964345515.1 uncultured Rhodothermales bacterium | reverse complement strand
CGTCCTCCTCTTCGGCTGCGTTACTCATCTGCTGCTCCACCACGTGCTGCATGTTGCCGGCCTCGACGTAGAGCTCCCCGATGGCGAACAGCATCTCGGTCCAGGCTTCGCGCTCGGCTTGGGGTACGTCGAGACGCGGATCCTCGCGCACGGCGACGGTCTGCTCCTGCGCCTGGCCGTCGACGGTGAGCCGCACGGTGTACGTGCCGGGATTGACGAGCGGGCCGTCCAGCGCACGGGCGTCCTCGTCGTCGAGCGTCCAGTCGGCGTAGCGCAGATTCCAGATGACGCGGTTGAGGCCGGCCGCGTAGTGCGGCTCCAGCTCGTGGACAGGGTTGCCGTCGGCGTCGTGCACGGTGAGCTGCACGGCACTCGAATCGCGGGCGGTGCGCAGCCAGTAGTCGATCGTCGCGCCATCCGGCGGGTTCTCGCCGCGGAAGACCATGTCGCCCGTGTGGGCCTTCACGCTTTGGTACCGAATCATGAAGGCGGGCTCCATGGTGAAGAGGTGCGCCGGCGATTGCCGCACGGCGGGCGTCATCTCCTGGAGGGCGTTCACGTTATCCAGGATCCAGAGGCCGCGGCCGTGGGTGGCCAGCACGAGGTCGTTATCGCGCGGATGGACGACGAGATCGTTCACCGCGGCCGTCGGGAAGGCGCCGCCGATCTCGGTCCAGTGCGCGCCGCCGTCGGTGCTCACGAAGGCGCCGAGCTCGGTGCCGAGCCACAGCACGTCGGGCCGGCGCGGGTCCTCACGCACGGTGCGCACGACGCGCTCGGCGGGCAGATCGCCCGTGATGGACGTCCAGGTCTCGCCGAAGTCGTCCGAGTGGTAAAGGTAGTTTGCGTAGTCGTCGTTTCGGTAGTTGTTGACGGCGACGTACACCCGGCCCTCGACGTGCCGGGAGGGCTCGATGCCGTTGATCCACGCGTTGTCGGGCACGCCGCGGAGCCGGCCGGAGACTTCCGTCCAGGAGGCGCCGCCGTCGCGCGAGACCTGCAAGTTGCCGTCGGCGGTGCCCACGTAGAGCACACCCTCCCGGCGGGGCGACTCAGCCACGGCCGTCAGCGTCGGATAGTACGGCACGCCGTCGCCGATCGACGGGATGAACGCGTTGACCTCTTGGCCCATGATGGGCATGTCGCGCCGGTCGATGCCCGTCGTGAGATCGCCGAGGTTCGTCCAGCTCGTGCCGCGGTCGGTGCTCTTCCAGAGGTGACGCGTTCCGGCGTAGAGCACCTTCGGATCGTGCGGCGAGATGACGTACGGCCCGTCCCAGTTGGCCGGCTCCATGGCGTTCTCCAGCTCGCCCACTGGGTCGTCTTCAAAGAAATGGTCGAAGTTGCGCCGTGGGCGGATGTGGCCCGTCGGATCGCCGGGGCGGATGTCGCGGTCTTCGAGCGTGCCGCGCCGCAGCCGCGTGAGGCCGAGGTACTGCGACTCGGCGTAGAACACGTCTTCCTCCGTCGTGTCGGGCAGCACGGTGAAGCCGTCGCCGCCGCCGACCTTCGTCCAGTCCTCGTTCAGGATGCCCTCGCGCCGGTACGTGGCGCTCGGGCCGACCCAACTACCGTTGTCCTGTAGCCCGCCGTAGATGCGGAACGGCCGGGCGTTGTCGACGGCCACGCGGTAGTACTGGCTGAGCGGCAGCGACGAGACGTAGAGCCACGTGTGGCCGCGGTCGTACGAAATGCCGAGGCCGCCGTCGTCGGCCTTGATGACGTGGCGCGAGTCGTTCGGGTTGACCCACACGAAGCGGTCGTCGCCGTGGAGCGACTGCGGCGGCGCGACGGGCTCCTGGGCCACGTCGTCCCACCAGCTGAACTCGTTCATCATGTAAAGGCGGTGCGGGTCATTCGGGTCCACCTGCGGCTGGCTCGCGTACATGGGCCGCGGGTTCCAGTCGCTGAGGTAGTCCCACGTCGCACCCTTGTCCATCGAGCGATAGATGCCAGCCCGGCGCTTCACGTAGGCCGTCGAGGCATTATAGCGATACCCCTGCTCGATGGTGACGTATACGATGCGCGGGTCGCGCGGGTAGATGGAGATGCCGATACGCCCGTAGTCGCCGAGCGGCAGGCCGTTGTCGCCATGCACGGTGGGCGGCTCGCCCTCGCCATCATACGCAGCAACCTCATCGGGCACGCCGGTCTCGGTGGGGCCAAGCTTCGCCCAGCTCCGGCCACCGTCGGTCGACGTCCAGAGGCCACTTCCGGGCCCGCCCCCATGGAAGCCGAAGGCCCGTCGCTGCCGCTGGTATGTCGCCGCATACATGACCTCGGGATCCGACGGGTCGATGGCGACGTCCACCACGCCGGTGTGCTCGTCGACCGAGAGCGTGCGGGTCCACGTTTGGCCGCCGTCGGTGCTCATGTAGAGGCCACGCTCCTCGTTCGGGCCCCACAGGTGCCCCATGGCCGCGACGTACACGACGTCCGGGTTGTCGGGATGCATCACAATCCGGCCGATGTGATGCGTGTCCGCCAGTCCCATGTGCTGCCAGGTCTGGCCGCCGTCGGTCGACTTGTAGACGCCATCGCCCCATGAGTTGCTCTGGCGGTTGGCGCGCTCGCCGGTGCCCACCCACACGACGCTCGTGTCGGCCTGATGCACGGCGATGTCGCCCACCGAGTGCGTGCCCTGATCCTCGAAGATGGGCGTGAAGGTGATCCCGTTGTTCGTCGTCTTCCACACGCCGCCCGTGGCCGACGCGGCGTAAAATATGTACGGGTCGGACTCGACCACGGCGAGGTCCACGATGCGGCCGCTCATCGTCGCCGGGCCGATGCTGCGGGGGGTCAGGCCGGCGAGGTGATCGGTGGTGAGACGGGGAGCAGCATCGGGGGCGTCCTGCGCCTGCGCGGGCGCTGCGGCAAGCAGGAAGGCGAAGAGCAGCGCGCCGAGGCGCGAGCAGCGAGGGGATACCATAATGTGTCGATCAATGAACGAGGGGAAAACGGTCGACAACGAGGGACGCCTGGCGCAGCGATGGCGCCGACGGGTCCCCCGTCGTCTGGGGGATCGCAGAGGGGCGGAAGGACGGACGGATGAAGGTTTCCTCGCTCACACGTCCGCACGTTCACACGCCAACGACCAACCGGAGGCGAATACTACTCTTCCGCATCCGTCGCACGCGGATCGGCGGCCACGGTGCCCACCGGGGGCAGGTCCTCGATAGTGCCGCTGTGGATGGCGTTGAAGACGAGCTTGTAGGTCGCGCGCGGCTGACCGCGGAACTGCGGCCGGAAGCCGAAGAGCACGACCGCGCCCTCGCCGTGGCGCACCTTCACCATGGCGGCCTTCCCGCCGATGTGCTCCTTCTCCCCGAGCGCCCACCCGCTCATGAGGAGGTCGTCGTCGGCGTAGCGCGCCACCACCTCCACGGGCGGGGCCGGCGCGCGCTCGGTGTCTTCCATCCCGCCCTCGCCCATGTAGTCCGGGCGCACCGCTTCGAAGGCGCGGCTGCGCTGGAACGAGGCCGCCACCTCCGTCTGCATCCCGTAGGCCAGCGGATGGTCAGTATTGACCTGCGTGCGGATGAGCGAGCCCGGAATGAAGAAATCGGTGTCCGACAGGCCGCGGGTGACGTTCTCGACGGGCAGGCCGAACTGGTTGATCGCGAAGTCGCTCGC
>CAYFRX010000319.1:0-3635 GCA_964345515.1 uncultured Rhodothermales bacterium | reverse complement strand
TAAGGCGTCGTTTCGGGCTCGGTCTCCGGCTGTTGCAGCTTCAACGCCCACAGCCCACTGTTCCAGTCGGAGATGAAGATGTGGCCCTTGTGCGGCTGGGGGCCCCACGTCATCGGCGCGTTGGCGATGCGGCCTTGCGGGTCGAACGGCTTGAAGTGGGCGATCTCGCGGCCCTGCTCGTACAGGTTGCCCATGAGCTCGCCCGAGATGTCGACCACGCGCAGGCCGCCGTTGTAGTAGGCCACGTACAGCGTGTCGCCCTCGACCCAGAGGTTGTGCGTGCCGGCCTCGGGCACCTGGTAGCGCGCTACCTCCTTCGGGTTCTGCATGTCCGTGAAGTCGATGAAGTGGATCCACCCGGCTGGGATGGTGGGCTGATCGTCCACAAACAGGCCATTCGGGAAGGCTTCGTCGCCCGCGATCACATAGAACGTACCGGTCTCTTCGTTCCAGTATGGGAAGGCGGCGTGGTTCCATCCGCTCGGGTAGGCGTACGACGAGATCCGCTGCGGATCTGAGGGCGAGCCGCCAGCCAGGCCGTTCCCCACGTCGGTGAGCACCACGCCGTCGTCCCAGTTCGAGGAGAAGGCGATGCCGCGCTCCACCCACACGTCGTGGATGGAGTGGCCCGGCGTGTCGAGCTCGACGGTGGACACGTGCTGCGGGTTAGCCCGGTCCTCGATGTTGATGATCTCGTAGCGGCGTCCGTTGCTCAAGGCGTACACGTGATTCTGGTGGATGAACAGGTTGTGCACGCCGCCCGTGAGGCGCTCGGTGTATTCGGTGATGACCTCCACGTCGTCCGGGTCGGTGCAGTCGAGGAGGACGATGCCGTTCCTCCGGCTTGAGGCCCCCTCGCGGCTGATGACGCACGTGCGGCCGTCCTGCGACACCTTCACGTCGTTCACCGTGCGCGCGTCGACGGTCACCGTGTCGATGGGGGCGATATTGGACGGGTCGGTCACATCCCAGAAGTAGGCCTCACCGTTGCCGCCCCACGTGCCCGTGATGGCGTAGTCGCGCCCGTCGACGCCTTCCCACACCCACAGGTCGGACGTGTGGACGTCGCGCACCGTGCCACGGCCCACCACCTCGATCTCCGCACTCACGTTGCGCGGCTCGATGCGCGTCTGCGTGCGGGCCGTGTGATCAGCGCTCGTCGCGACGATCGTGTAGCGCCCCGGCTCCTCGGCCACGAACTCCCCTTCCTCGTTGATCTGGCCGGAGGCGGCCGGGCCGCGCGTGTCCTCCAGCTTGGCGTTAATCGAATACGTGACGGGCGCGTCGTCGACGGGCTGGCCGTCCGCGTCCAGCGCGACAGCCTCAAAATCG
Source organism: uncultured Rhodothermales bacterium (assembly GCA_964345515.1). Lineage (GTDB taxonomy): Bacteria > Bacteroidota > Rhodothermia > Rhodothermales > Salinibacteraceae > JAAAPH01. The sequence goes on along the minus strand of CAYFRX010000319.1, from coordinate 2,303 downwards.
AGGACGTCCCCGGTGCGCGCCACGGACTTCCCGTCGCGCAGCTCCAGCTGCGCCACCGGGTTCGGCACGACACGGAGCGTGGTCTCGGCACGCACGCCCTCCGCCATCGCCGTGATCGTAACGGTACCATCCCGATGGCCCGTCACCTGATGGAGCGCATCCACCGAGGCGATGGACGGGTCGCTGCTCTGCACATCCACCACCACATCGCGGGCGGTCCCGGTCACGTCCACCACACGCAGGTTGAGTGGCGCCTGCGTGCCAGCGTACAGCTCTGACGGCGCGTCCGCAAAGTCGATCTGCTCGATGGGCGGCTGCGGCACCGTCACCGCAATGCGCCGGGTGAGGCGGTCGCTGCGCTCGCCGCCCGGCCGCAGGGCGATGAGCGTGTACTGCCCGGGCTGGAGGGCCGTGACCGTGCCGCCGCGGGTCACGCTCACCGCCGCACGATCCCGCGAGAAGAAGACGACCGACGTGTCGGGCACCACCTCGCCTTGCGCGTCGATGACCTCGGCGTCGAGCTGAGCGGTCTCGCCCACGTCGAGTTGCAACTCGGCAGGCCGGACGCGGAGGGAAAGGGGATCGACTTGCGCCTGGGTGATTCCGGGAAGGATCAGCAGACCGACCAGCACAGCAAGGAGGCGAAGGCTACGAAACGAAGGCACATGCATGGCAGGATGAAAACCCGTGAGAGCAGGGGTGGACGTAAACAACGCAGGAAAGACACGATGTATCATAAGCCGGAATCCCGCGCAAAGTTCACTGCAGCGCCGACGTGCGGGGGTGCCCGCTTACCCCGCCCCGAAGCGGCCCGACGGTGTCGCGGATGACCCGGTTCACATTGATCGCTGCGCCTTCGTACGTTGGTCTCCCGACGCCTTTCCACCGGCTCGCTGTGCCCGTGCTCTATTTCTACTGCCCGCCCTCCGACGCCGACCTCGACGTTTTGGCTGCCCGCGGCGTGCGCACCAATGCCAGCGCGCCCGTCCGGCTGTACACGCGGCTGCCCGAGGCCCAGCAGGCTGCGGATGGCGGTCCCGTGCTGGTCGTGGACGATCAGGGGCTCGATGCACCGCCTCAATCCGCGGACGCGCGCCACGTTGTGCTGCCCTCCCTCCCGCCTGCGGCGCTGCAGAACGCGGATCCGTACCGCCCGCCACGCGCCGTGACGGCGGCCGGCGGCTACGTGGCCTGCCCGCTCGACGACACCGTGGCCCTGCTGCTCATCCATCGGCGCGGCGTGTGGGACCTGCCGAAGGGCAAGCTCGACGCCGGCGAAACCGTCGAGGCCTGCGCGTTGCGCGAGGTGCGCGAGGAGGTGGGCATCGACACGCTCCACATGGTGCGCCCGCTCGGCGCCATGCAACACGGCTACGTCCGCGACGATCGCTACGAGGTAAAGACGACGCACTGGTTTTTGATGCGCACGCCAGAGCGCTCGTTCAAACCCGAGCGGCGCGAAGGCATCGAGCGGGTGGCCTGGGCGCAGTGGGCCGTGGCCCACCGTCACCTCGGCTACGACACGCTGCGCCGACACATGGATCGGTGCGCGGACGACGTCTACGCTGCCCTGCGCAACACGGCGCCCCTCGACGAGGAATGAGCCGCCCCACGCCTCGAACCCTTGCTACGGCTTGCGGTACATGCTAGATGCGGTACGCCCAAGCGCCCTCACCATACCTCTCCCGCTCATGCGCACCTGTCTGATTCTGCTCAGCAGCCTCATCCTGTTCGCCGGTTGCGGCAACCAAGAACAAGTGGCCGCGCTCCAGGCCCGGGTCGATTCGCTCGCGGCAGCCAACCAGCAGCTCCAGCTTGAACTCGACGCCGCCGAATCCAAGCTGGCCGAGGTGGCCCCTCCCCAGCGCGCGCTCTCACCGGCCGTCTACTTTCCCTCGGGAAGCGCCTGGATCACCGACCAGGGCAAAGAGACGCTCGACTCGCTCGCCACGGTCATCAAGGAGCAGTATGCGGATCGCGACTTCCGCATCCGGGGCTACACGGACGACCGGCCCATCGGGGAGTGGCTCAGCGAGATCTACCCGAGCAACTGGTACCTGTCGGCGCAGCGCGCGGCGGCTGTGGCCCACTACTTGGACACCGAGCACCAGGTTCGGACGCGGACGCTGGAAATCGGCGCGTTCGGCCCGCAGAACCCCGCCGCGCCCAACGACACGCCGCAGGGCCGTCAGCAGAATCGCCGCGTGGTGCTCGTCGTAGATGACCCACAGCCTGATCCTGGTCCCTGAAACGGTAGTGCGTTCAGCTTCCCGGACGGTCCTCCAAGCCCCTCAGCCTTGAAG
>CAYFRX010000318.1:0-3645 GCA_964345515.1 uncultured Rhodothermales bacterium | reverse complement strand
CCCGCTCTCATGGGCACTCGCGCTACCCCTCCAGCTCTTTCAGCTCTTCCGGGTCGCGCTTGAGGAGGCCCTGCTTCTTGAAGTAGATCATCGTCGTATCGAGCGTGCCGTGGCGCATGCGCTCCTTCACCTCCTCCAGCGGCATGCCCTGGTTCAACCAGATGAGCGCGGCCGTATGCGTGAGGCTGTGCGGCGACACCCCCTTCCGCTTGATGCCGGCCGCCTTCAGGTGCCCGTTGATGCGGCTGCGCACCGAGCGCGTGTTCAGCCGCTGCCCCGCCGAGCGATGTCCGTGCGAGACGAAGAGCGGATCCTCGGGCTTCACGCGGCCCCGCGTGTCGAGATACGCCTGGATGCGCTCCAACACGGGCGGATCGATGGGCGCCTGCTGGTCCTTCACGGTCCGCCCTTTCCCCTGCACGCGCAGATACCATCCCATGAGTGTCTGCTCCAGGTCTTCGACATTGGCGCGCACGATCTCGATCTCGCTGAGGCCGGCGAACAGCATGAGGTACACCATGGCCTCGTCGCGCTTCCCGATCTGCGTGGGCTCGCCCATCACTTCCAGCAACTGGTCGATGTCAGTCTCGGTAAGCACCGAGCGCGAGTGCGTGTCCGGGCGGCGGTTGCCCTTCACGCCCTTCGCCGGATTCTCCTCCAAGAAGCCCGCGTCGGTAAGGTACTGGCAGAAGCGCCGGATCGCCGTCAGGTACGTGGAGACGGACACCTGACTCAGCCCGCGCTCCTCCATCAGGTACGTCTTGTACGCGCGGATGCCGTCCTCCGTGAACTGGAAGCCCCCCTGCTGTCGGACGAACCACTTCTCGAACGTGTTGAGCGAGCGGCGATACGTGCCGACGGTTTCTTTGCTCTTCCCGTCGAGGTACTCCTGGAAGAATGCTTGCAGGTGCCGCCGCAGCTCGCGCAGCGACAGGTCGAGCCTGGGACCATCGGTGGAGGGCGTGTCCTGAGCCATAATGGGAGCGGTCGATCGGTTGGAAGGGCATCCGGCGTGCTGATCCTTCCAGAAACGGCTGGACAGCAACAAGCCCCGATTAGCAGGGCCTACCTACCAATCAAGGGCTTATTGCGCTTATTTTCAATAACGGACTTCCCCAGAGGAAGGGAGGGGGTACGTGAGGGAAAGCGCACATGTCCTCATTCATACCAAATCCGATTGCGGAATTTGGGTAGGAACGGCTGGACGCGTGGAGGGATAAACGTCCACACGTTCAGACGCTCATCGGTCCACACCCCAACGACGTATCCGGAGTTGGTATCACACACTCCCCCATTCCCCAACTCCCCCAATCCCGCACACCTACACGTCGTTCAACGCCATGTCTTCGCGGTAGGCCTCCAGCGCGTCAACGTACGACTGCAGATAGCTCGCCCCCATCGCACCGTCGATGACGCGGTGATCGTAGGAGAGCGACAGGTACATGATGTGCCGCACGGCGATGATGTCGCCGAGCTCGGGGTCTTCGATCACGACAGGCCGTTTCTTGATGGTGCCCGTCGCCAGGATGCCCACCTGCGGCTGGTTGATGATCGGCGTGCCCATGAGCGAGCCGAGGGTGCCGATGTTCGTGACGGTGAACGTGCCACCCTGTAGCTCGTCGGGCTGGAGCGCCTTGTTGCGGGCCCGCTCCGCCAGATCGGCAGCCGCGCGGGCCAGCCCGATGATGTTTTTGTCGCCCGCGTTGCGAATGACCGGCGCCAGCAGGCCCTTCTGCCCGATGGCGACCGCGATACCGATGTTGAAGTATTTTTTCATCACGATCTTGTCGCCCTCCACAGAAGCGTTCAGCACGGGATGCTCGCGGAGTGCATCAACGGCAGCCTTTACGAAGAACGGCGTGAACGTGAGCTTGACCCCCTCCTGCTCCCGGAACGCCTCTTTGTGGCGCTGCCGGAATTTGACGAGCCCCGTCACGTCGGCCTCCGCGAACGAGGTGACGTGGGCCGAGGTCGCCTTCGAGCGGACCATGTGCTCGGCCGTGATCTGCCGCATCCGGTCCATCTCCATGACCTCGACGCGGCCCTCGTACTTGTCCTTGAGCTCGGACGCGCTCGGGCCAGCTTCTACGGCGTACGCCGGACGCCCCGGACGCTCGGGCGCGGGTTGCACGGGCGCCTCGCGAGCCGACGGTTGCGGCTCGGGTTCTGGCTCGGCTTCCCCCTCGGGGGGCGCCGCCTCTACTTCGGACGGGGCTGCCTCCTGTTCCTCGAGATACGCCATCACGTCTTCCTTGGTGACGCGTCCGCCACGGCCCGAGCCCTCGATGGACTCCAGTTCCTGCATGGAAAGCCCTTCCTTCTCGGCGATGGAGCGCACGAGTGGCGAATAAAATCGGCCGTCTGCGCCTTTGCGTTGGATTTCGTGCTCCTCGGTGCGCGGCTCGGACACAGCGCCGTCGCCGGAGGGTGCAGGCGCCGTTCGCTCGGATACCGGCTCGGCTGACTCGTCGGCGGATCCTTCAGGCGCCTCGGCCGGCTCGGCTGGGGGCGCGTCCCCGGTAGACTGCTCGGCGCCGTCCGCTTCTGACTCGGCGGCGATAACCGCGATTTTGGTGCCCACGTCGACGGTATCGCCTTCCTCGACGAGCTGCTCCTTCAGCACCCCCTTCGCGGGCGAGGGCACCTCGGTGTCCACCTTGTCCGTGCCGATCTCCAGCAGCGTCTCGTCCAGGTCGATCGCATCGCCGGGCTCTTTGAACCACGCGATGATCGTGCCCTCGGTGATACTCTCACCCATCTTGGGCATCACGACCTCGACCTCTTCGCCCCCGCCCGACGAGGGCGCGGCGTCCGGCGTGGATTCGTCTGCGGCCGCCGGCGCTTCGGCCGTAGCAACGTCAGCCGCGGCCGGTTCGGGTTCGGCAGAAGGCGCCTCGCGGGGCGATGCCGACTCGTCGGACGCAGCCGGCGCGGGCTCGGTCGGGTCGTCCGCGGCGGGCGCCGCTGACTCCTCTTCGGCGGCCGCGTCGGAACCGGCCGTCGCTTCGTCGGACGGGCCTTCTGCTGGAGCTTCCTCCGCCTCCTCGGCCTCGGTCTCCAGCGTGGCGATGACCGTGCCCACGTCGACGGTATCGCCTTCCTCGACGAGCTGCTCCTTCAGCACACCTTCGGCGGGCGAGGGCACCTCGGTGTCCACCTTGTCCGTGCCGATCTCCAGCAGCGTTTCGTCTTGCTCGACCGGGTCGCCCGGCGCTTTGTGCCAGGCGATGATCGTGCCTTCGGTAATGCTCTCGCCCATCTTGGGCATCGTTACCTCAACCTTCGCCATGATGCGATCCGCCGTTAGGCAGGGGGTTTGTACTTAGCGTTGTGCGAGACGCGCGACGCCTTCTCGTCGGGAGCGAGCGCCGCGGGCGATGTAATGTAGGCATCGCGGGGGTTCAAAGGAAACCCCCGCGCGATGTTGCGCCGCGTGGTGTTGCGCTACGCGATGAGCGGCGCGATGACGAGTGAGACCACGGCAATGAGCTTGATCAAGATGTTGAGGCTCGGGCCGCTCGTGTCCTTGAGCGGATCGCCCACCGTGTCGCCCACGACGGAGGCCTTGTGCGCTTCGCTGCCCTTGCCGTGCGTGGTGCCGTCCACCGTGATGTCGCTCTCGATGCGCTTCTTGGCGTTGTCCCA
>CAYFRX010000317.1:0-3669 GCA_964345515.1 uncultured Rhodothermales bacterium | reverse complement strand
CGCGCGTGGAGCGGCTATTACCGCTGCATGGCGTGCGGCTGCAATCCGCTCGACGAGCCTGCCGTTCAGGGGCGCGGCTCCGTCTGCAACGCGCCCCGCGCCGAGGAGCCCCGCCCTCACCAGAAGGCAATAATCATCACGACGGTCACGACCACGACGCCGACCGAGTGGACGCGGTAGTTCGCGTACCAGGGCACCGCCGCCATGGATTCACGCTCACGGTACTTCCAGGTAAAGCCGCGCAGCTGGTCGTCGGTCGGCACGGTGCCCAGGGTGAGGGAGGCCCCGACGAACAGGCCGCAGCACAAGAGGGTCAGGATGCCAGCCAGGATCGTGAAGTGGACGTCGAGAACGCCGTTCAGCTTCAGCAGGAAGGCGCCCAGCGAGAGGGCATGCCCGCCCAGCAGCGTCACGAAGGCGCCGGTCCCGTTCATGCGCGGCCAGAAGACGCCCAGGAGGAAGATCGCCACGACGGGCGGTACGAGGTAGGAGAGCATCTGCTGGATGTAGCTCCACAGCCCGGGAAACTCGCGGATCATGGGGGCCCAGGCCGCGGCAATAATCATGAGCACCACCGTGGTGATCCGCCCGATGCGGCCGACCTGCTTCGGCGTCAAGTCGGCACGGCTCGGCTGGATGAAATCGACCGTGACGAGTGTCGACGCCGAGTTGAGCGTCGAGTCGACCGTCGACATGATGGCGGCGATGAGACCCGCCATGACGAGCCCCACGACGCCCACCGGCAGCAGCTCCGTGACGAGCGTCGGGAAGACGAGGTCGGGGTTCTCCAGGTTTGGATAGAGCGTGAAGGCAAAGGCCCCCGGCAGCACCATGATGAAGAGCGGGAGCAGCTTCAGCGCGCCGCCCAGCACGGCGCCCCAGCGTGCGTTGTCCAAGTCCTTCGCGCCGAGCACGCGCTGAATGATGTACTGGTTGAGCCCCCAGTAGTAGAAGCCGAGGATGGGGACGCCCACGAGCGTCCCGAGCCACGGGAGCCCTTCGCTGTCGAGCGGGCGAATGAGCGAGAGGTGGCCGTCTGGTAGGCTCGCCGTCGCCTGTGCCCAGGAATAGTCGAACTGCCCGAACGTGATGAACGCGATCAGCGTGGACCCGAAGATCAAAATGAGGGCCTGCAGCACGTCCGTGTACACGACGGCCGCCAAGCCACCGGCGGCCGTGTAGAGACCGGCCACGAGGGCGAGGGTGAAGGCCGTCATTACGAAGTCCAGCTCAGGAAAGAACGTGCGCAGCACGATGGTACCGGCGTAGAGTCCGCCTGCCGTGTCGATCACGATGCTCGTGAAAATCGTAAGGCCCGAGAAATACTTACGCGAGCGCACGTCGAAGCGCTTCTCCAGGAACTCGGGGATTGTCGAGAGCCGCGACTTGATGAAGAACGGGATGAAGTAGAACGAGAGGAAGACGAGCACGAGGCCTGCCATCCACTCGTAGTTCGACACGGCAATCCCGATGCGGTAGGCGTCCCCGGCCAGCCCGATGAGCGTCGTGCTGGAGATATTGGACGCGAACAGCGAGAAGCCAATAGTGCCCCACGCCAGACTGCGACCGGCGAGAAAAAGGTCCTCCCCGCTCTCGGTGCGCTTGGCGATGACGTACCCAATGACAAAGACAACGACAAAGTACCCGCCGATGATGATGAGGTCGAGGGTACTAATGGGGAAGTCCGACATGTAAAGGTAGGCAGGGGGCTACCAGTGGGGGCGAGAGGGCAGGGTTACTGTCTACTGCTTTGGTGGAGAATAGCGCGAAGCTCTTGGGCGAGTTGCTGCGTGGCCTCTTCCCCTGACAGTTCGCCGCGCACGGTGCGCGTGAAGGCGTTGGCGATGCGTGGGGACATCCGGGAATAGTAGGGCGAAGCGGGCCGGGCACGGGCGTTCCGGATTGCAGGACGGCCGAGGTCAACCACCGGCACAGCGCCCTCGACTTCCGGGTCATCGTACAGCATGCGAAGCGAAGGGAGATAGCCGCCGCCGAGCGCACGGTTCTTTTGCTGGCTCGCCGCCGTCGCAAACCGGATGAACGTCCAGGCGGCTTCCTGCTTGGCCGGGCTGGCCGTGGCGCTGATCATCAGGTTCCAGCCGCCGAGGCAGCTGAAGCGCGGCCGGTTCGCGTCGGCCGCTGGCACGGACGTTACGCCAATCTGCTCCGGGTCGAGTTGCGACAGACTGTCGTCTCCGACCAGTCCGTAGGCGAAGGGCCAGTGGCGCATGAAGACGGCCTGGCCGCCCAGGAATGCTTCCCATGTATCTTGCTCACGGAAGGAAGCGACCTCCGGAGGGGCGACGCCGTCGGTCACCATGCTACGGGCGATGTTCAATCCGCGTGCGGCCTCGGGCGTGGCGACGTTGATGACGTTTGGGGGCTCGATTTGTCCGCCCGGCTCGCTGGCCAGCCGTGCACCGCTGGTCATGATGCCGCCCCCGGCGTTCCAGATGTACTCGCAGGCGTTCGTGACGCCGCCTTCGTACGCGTCGCCCTGGAAGACGAAGCCGTGCTCCACGTCTTCGCTTTGAAGCACGATCTGAGACATCTCCTTCAGCTCATGCCAGGTGCGCGGCGGCGTGGTGAAGTCATTGCGGAGCAAAAGGTCGCGCCGGTAATAGAGCATCCCGGCATCGGTGTACCAGGGCACGCCCCAAATGCGAAACTGGTGCGAGGCCGACCCGAGGGATTCGTGCAAAAAGTCGTCGGGGTTGTAGTCGCGGTGGAAGCGCTGCGAGAGGTCGGTGACCCATCCGTTGCGGGCCAACTCGGCGGTCCACACCACATCGGCCCCAATCACGTCGACGTCGGGATTGCCCGAGTTGAAAGCCGACTGCAGCTGTTGGAAGTAGGCGTCCGAGGTGCGCGGCATCTTCCGCCACGTCACGCGGATGCTGCCTTCGTGCTGGCGATTGAACGTGTCGATGAGCGTTCGCAGCGTCCCCGAATCGTCGGGGCTAAAGGTGAAGATGAGTTCGGTGGGCGCCGATACGATCCCGGGGCTGGCCGCCGCTGCGGAGGAGCCCAGAAGCGCGACCCCGGCAACGCCGGCGCTCGATCGCTTCAGAAAATCCCGTCGATTCAATGAGAGAGACTGTGAGTCAGTGTGGCTCGTGCGTTCGTCGTGGTCCATGGTCGTTTGGCCATCGAGGGGAAGGAATGCCATGAGGGAGAGCCACCGCGGATGCGCCCAGCGGCCGCAGGTGAAGCACCGGCGGGTGGATGCGTGCAGGGCGGAAGCTCGCAGTAGGCGTGATGGACCAGGGGGAGAGCCCTCCGTGCAAAAGTGCCACACGGGGGAGAAGGGGGTGTGCTACAAGGCGTAGCAAGGAGAGCGCTAATCTCCTGAGGGAGACCGCGCGAGGACAACAGTATGAGCGGGCGATGTCAACGAGCATGATGCGGAGCGTCCTGTGTGACGCCGTAATCAGCGGCGCGCGGTGCCCATCGCAACCAACTCCTAAGGGAGACCCATTAGTGAGCAGGCACGGGCGCGCACGGAGCTCGGATACGCGCTTCACTCACGGTTGCTTTACGCTAACTTAACAGTGCCCGACGTATTCCGCAAGCAGTAAGTGATCCCGAAAATCCCTCCTGAAACCCCTCTTTCAGGGCAGAAGGTGAGCAAATTGCAACGCGTGTGGTCGTTCGGCGGATCGCTCCGGC
>CAYFRX010000316.1:0-3684 GCA_964345515.1 uncultured Rhodothermales bacterium | reverse complement strand
ACTCGTACACGCACAAGCTACTCGCCGCCATGCGCAACCAGTTCGGCGGCCACGCCGTAAAATCCAGCGAAGAGTAAATGGTGAGTAGCGAGTAGGGAATAGAGGAAAAGAGATGGATTGCAGCCGACCTGTCCTTTTCGCAAGTAGCTGCCCTACCATCTCGCCACTCGCTATTCGCCACTCGCTACCTCACTATTCGCGCTCTCCCTCCCCTCCTTCCCACGTACGGCCTCCTCATTAGCCTTCACCCTCCGACCATGCCCCAGATCGATCCGCACATTTTCGTCATCTTCGGCGCGACGGGCGACCTGACGAAGCGCAAGCTGCTGCCGGCGCTCTACCATCTGATGCAGGAAAAAGACGTCGCCCAGAACTGCTACGTGCTGGGCACGGCGCGCTCCGGCTGGTCGGACGAGCGCTTCCGCCGCGAGGCCCGCGAGGCGCTGGCCGAACAGTTCTCCGAGCAGGAGCTGCTCCGGTGGTGCGACCAGAACCTGTACTACCAGTCTCTTGGAGAGGACAGCCAAGACTATGAGGGCCTGCGCGACCGCATCGAGGCGCTGGAGGCCGAGCACGACCTGCCCGGCAACCGCGCCTTCTACCTGTCGCTGCCGCCGCGCGTGTACGGCCCCACGATCGAAGCGCTGGGCGAGGTGGGCCTCAACGACGGGCCCGGCTGGTCGCGCGTCGTCATCGAGAAGCCGTTTGGGCACGACCTCGCCTCGGCGCGCACCCTCAACGACCGCGTGCACGCCTACTTCAGCGAGGATCAGGTCTACCGCATCGACCATTATCTCGGGAAGGAAACCGTGCAGAACCTGCTGGCTTTCCGGTTCGGCAACGCCATCTTCGAGTCGATGTGGAACCGCGACCGGATCGAACGGGTCGAGATCACGGTCGCCGAAGACCTGGGCGTCGGGGAGCGTGCCGGCTACTACGACGACGCCGGCCACCTGCGCGACATGATGCAGAACCACCTCACGCAACTCCTCACGCTCGTCGCCATGGAGCCGCCCTCCTCGATGGACGCCGACGCGATCCGTAGCGAGAAGGTGAAGGTGCTCCGCTCGACGCGGCCCATCGACCTGGAGGAGGTGGTGTTCGGCCAGTATGCGGACGGGCAGCTCGATGGCACGAGCGTTCCCGCGTATCGCGACGAGCCGGGCGTGCCGCACGACTCCACAACGGAGACGTTCGTGGCCCTCCCGCTGCACATTGACAACTGGCGATGGCAGGGCGTGCCGTTCCTGCTGCGCACCGGCAAACGCCTCCCCGAGAAGCGGACTCAGATCGCCGTCCACTTCGAGTGTGCGCCCGTCTCGCTCTTTCAGCAGACCGATGCTAACGGGATGCCCTGCGACGTGGATGCCAACGTGCTCGTCATCACGCTCCAGCCGGACGAGGGGTTCGACCTCCACTTCGAGGTGAAGGCGCCGGGCGAGGCCTTCCGACTGGAAACGCAGACGCTCCGGTTCCGCTACGAAGAGGCCTACGGCCCGATGCCGGATGCGTACGAGACGCTGCTGCAGGACATTATCCTGGGCGATCAGACGCTCTTCGTCCACAGCGACGAGGTGGAGGCCTCGTGGCAGCTCTACACGCCGCTACTGGAGGCCGACCTCGACGTGCAGCCGTACCCGGCCGGCAGCTGGGGCCCCGACGCGGCCGAAGACGTCTTGCGCACGAATGGAAGGGCCGAGGCCTCTCCCTCCACGGTACAGCGCTAACCCCGAACATCCCGGGCTCCTTGCACCGGTTCGTCTTTTTCCATCTGTTCCTGCTGCCGGCATGCCCTCTTCGTCCAACGCTGCCTCGAACGCGTCGCCTCAGGTCCGCGTTTTTCCCGATTCGGGAGCGATGAGCGGCGCCGCCGCGGAGCAGTTCGTGGCGCGCATGAACGACGCGCTAGTCACGCGCAATCGCTTTACCGTGGCGCTGGCCGGGGGCAGTACGCCGCGCCCGCTCTACGAACACCTCGCTGGCCCGCTCCGCGATGCGATTCCGTGGGAACAGGTGCACCTGTTTTGGGGGGATGAGCGTTATGTGCCCCACGACGACCCGTCGAGCAACGTGCAGATGGTGCGCGAGGCCCTGCTGGCGGATGCGCCCCTGTCGCCGGGCAACGTGCACCCCATGCCGACGGACCGCGATGATCCGGAGGACGCGGCGGCCGACTATGCCGATACGCTGCACGCGGTCTTCCCGGACGACGCGACGTTCGACCTCGTGCTGCTCGGCCTGGGCGGCGACGGGCACACCGCCTCCCTCTTCCCCGACGACCCGACCGCGACGGCCATGGATGGCGTACCGTGGGTGCGCGCCGTGACAGCCCCGCCGCGCTACGCTGTCCGCACGCGTCTCTCGCTGACACTGCCGGCCCTCAACCGGGCGCGAGACGTGTTCTTCCTGGTGTCCGGCGCCACGAAGCACGACGCCGTCGACGCCGTGCTGGAGGCGCAGGACCCCGCGCTGCCGCCTACGCACGTCCGCCCGCAGCGCCGCACGACCTGGTTCCTCGACGCGGCGGCCCGGTCTGGCGGCTCGCGGTGAGGCAAAGAAACGACACATCGCTGAGACAACACGACAGCGCGTCGGGAACCCCCTCGCGTCCCCGCCTCTTCTTCCCCCAACACGCCCGACCTCCCACACCCCCAAACTCCCACCCGCTCCCGCGCTCCATGTCCTATCTTCCAATCGAAGACCACGGACTGATCGGCAACATGCACACCGCCGCGCTGGTGGGCCGTAACGGCACGATCGACTGGCTGTGCTGGCCATACTTCGATTCGCCCGCCATCTTTGCTTCGATCCTTGACGACGAGCAGGGAGGGCATTTCCAGATCGAGCCGGTGCGCGGCGACGTGACGTGCCGACAGGCGTACTGGCCCGAGACGAACGTGCTCATCACCCGCTTCCTGTCGGCCGAGGGCGTGGCCGAGGTCATTGACTACATGCCGGTGGGCGTGCAGCGCGGCGAGCCCGGCTTCCACCAGCTCGTGCGGCGCGTCGAGATGATCCGCGGCGAAATGCCGATGCGCATGACGTGTGAGCCCGCTTTCGACTACGCGCGCGCCGCCCATGAGACGACCCTCACCTCGGACGGCGCCGTCTTCCACTCGCCCAACACGGCGTTCGGGCTGGGCGCGACGGTGGGCCTGAACCGCACGGAGCAGGGCGCCGCTTCAACCTTCACGCTGTCGCGCGGCGACCGGACGTGCTTCATCCTGCATCCGGTGGACGAGACCGGCGGCGATGTGCTCCCGGCCTCGCTCGGCGATGAGGAGCAACTCCTCAACCGGACGCTCGACTACTGGCGGCAGTGGATCAGCCAGTGCACGTACACGGGCCGCTGGCGCGAAGAGATCTACCGCTCGGCGCTGGCGCTCAAGCTGCTCACGTTCGAGCCCACCGGCGCCGTGGTGGCTGCTCCGACGGCCGGCCTGCCCGAAGCCATCGGCGGCGTGCGCAACTGGGACTATCGCTACACCTGGATCCGCGACGCCGCCTTCACGATCTACGGCCTACTGCGCATCGGCTTTACGGACGAAGCGGCCGCCTTCCTGGACTGGCTGGAGCAGCGCTGCCACGAACGCGACGACGGCCAGCTCCAGATCGTCTACGGCATCGACGGACGGCACGACCTCACGGAGACCACACTCGACCACCTCGACGGCTACCGCGGCT